>JBBIKZ010000099.1:0-9001 GCA_037445185.1 Hydrogenophilales bacterium
TCCTCTGCTCTGTTTTCGCTTCAGATCCCGTCGACAGGCCATGACGGGATCGGCTGGTGAAGTAGCTCAGACGGTTAGAGCGACGGATTCATAACCCGTAGGTCGGCGGTTCGATTCCGCCCTTCACCACCACCCCACACCGACGGCAATCCACCGCAGCAAGACGCCCAACCGCCGGCCTTCTGCGCCGGTCCGGCACCGAAGCGACCTGCCACCGCTGTGGCGGGACTATGGCCCCTGCCGCCACCTCGCGGCTTCCCCTACGCTGCGCTCACGCGAAGCGGCACTGAAATCCCGCACATGCCTCTCTGACCATCCTGGTGCCCGGGGCCGGGGTCGAACCGGCACGCCATCGCTGGCGCGGGATTTTGAGTCCCGTGCGTCTACCAATTCCGCCACCCGGGCTGGCATCGGGATGGCGATTATGGCCAAACGCCCCCGCTCCGGGCAAGCCAGTGCGGGCGGGAAGGCCGTCAGTCACCACGCCCAGACGGGCTGTGGGCATTGCAAAACTGCCAGACGGCTTATACAGTGCAAGAGCCGTCCCTCGGGAAGGCCACCCCAGACCAGATTTGCCCCCTTCGCCATCACCCCCAGGAGGAATGCCCATCATGAACAAGTCCGAACTCATCGCCGCCGTCGCCGCCAAGGCCAACGCCTCCAAGGCCGCCACCAGCACCATCATCGACGTGGCGATGGAGGCGATCACCGAGGCCCTGGCCAGGGGCGAGAGCGTGCAGTTCGTCGGCTTCGGCACCTTCAGCGTGCAGGAACGCAAGGCCCGCACCGGCCGCAACCCACAGACCGGCAAGGAGATGAAGATCCCGGCCAAGAAGGTGGTGCGATTCAAGGCGGGCGCCGCCCTCAACGCCGCCGCCAACAAGGCGAAAAAGAAGAAGTAAACCGGTTCGCGCAGCGGTGGCCGGACGCCGCCGACCCCGGGTCGCCCGGCGTTCACCGCCGGGCGACGCCCCCTGTCCGCAATGAAACTCGCCACCTGGAATGTCAATTCCCTGAAGGTGCGTCTGCCCCATCTCAAAGACTGGTTGGCAGACCGGCAGCCGGATGTGCTGTGCCTGCAGGAGACCAAGACCGAGGACGCCAGCTTCCCGCTGGCCGAGATCGAAGCGCTGGGCTATCGCGCCCTCCATTGCGGCCAGAAGACCTACAACGGGGTCGCCCTGCTCCACCGGGACGTGGCGACGGATCCGGCCACGGCCATCCCGGGTTTCGAGGACGGGCAGAAGCGGGTGCTGGCCGCCACCGTGGGCGACACGCGGGTGATCTGCCTGTATGTCCCCAACGGGCAGAGCGTGGGCTCGGACAAGTACTACTACAAGCTGGACTGGCTCGATGCCCTGATCGTATGGATCAAACAGGAAATCGAGCGTCACCCGCGTCTGGCCGTTCTGGGCGACTTCAACATCGCCCCCGAGGACCGGGACGTGCACGACCCTGCCGTGTGGGCCGGTCAGGTGCTGGTGTCGGAGGAGGAGCGCGCCCGCTTCCGGGCACTGCTCGGACTCGGCCTCAAGGATGCCTTCCGGCTGTTCGACCAGCCCGCGGGCAGTTTCACCTGGTGGGACTATCGCATGGCCGCCTTCCGCCGCAACCTGGGGCTCAGGATCGACCACATCTTGCTCTCGCCCGCGCTGGCGGAACGCTGTGTCGCCTGTGAGATCGACATCGCGCCCAGGAAGCTGGAGCGGCCGTCGGACCACGCCCCGATCGTCGCACACCTGGACTGAAGCGCCCTGCCGGCGTCCGAGCGCTTGCCCGTCGGCACGCGCGATGCCAGGTGGTCTATCCCAAACGCGCAACTAGATGTATGGTTGCCTCCGCACTTGGCAACTGTATCTAGTTGCCGACGGTGGCATCTGGACCAGAGGACTCGACGACCCGGTCTTTCGACCAAGCTGAGGACTAACCCCCGTTACCTCCGGCATCACATGAGGAGCCCGCCATGCAGGACATGCTCTTTCCCGAGCTCGCCGCCCAAGCCATCTCCACCGAGGTCCTGCGCGAGAAGTACGCCAAGGGCGACGAGCAGACCGTCTTCGACGTGCGCCGCCGCGTCGCCCGGGCGCTCGCCTCGGTGGAGGACAAGCGCCAGCGTGCCCGCTGGGAGGGCCGCTTCTTCGAGGCCATGGAGGCGGGCTTCATCCCCGCCGGGCGCATCAACTCCGCCGCCGGCACGGAGCTCGCGGCCACGCTCATCAACTGCTTCGTGCAGCCGGTGGGGGATGCCATCTCCGGCGAGGTGGACGGCAAGCCGGGCATCTATGTGGCCCTGGAGGAGGCCGCCGAGACCATGCGCCGCGGCGGCGGCGTCGGCTACGATTTCTCCAGCATCCGCCCCAAGGGGGCGCTGGTCAAGGGCACCCACTCCAAGGCGAGCGGCCCGGTGTCCTACATGCGCGTGTTCGACCGCTCGTGCGAGACGGTGGAGTCGGCGGGCAGCCGGCGCGGGGCGCAGATGGGGGTGTTGCGCTGCGACCACCCGGACATCGAGGCCTTCATCCACGCCAAGGACGAGGGCGACCTGAAGAACTTCAACCTCTCCGTCGGCGTGACCGACGCCTTCATGGCGGCGGTGGAGGCGGACGGCGAGGTGGAGCTCGTGCACAAGGCCCAGCCCGGCGAGGAGCAGCTGGCCGAGGGCGCCTACCAGCGCGCCGACGGCCTGTGGGTCTATCGCAAGGTGCGGGCACGCGCGCTGTGGGAGCAGATCATGCAGTCCACCTACGACCACGCCGAGCCGGGCGTGCTGTTCCTGGACCGCATCAACCGCGACAACAACCTCTACTACTGCGAGACCATCGAGGCGACCAATCCCTGCGTGACGGCCGACACATGGGTGATGACGGCGCAGGGCGCACGCCAGGTCCGGACTTTGATTGGTGTGCCCTTCGATGCCGTCGTCGACGGGAAACCGTATCCGTGCGCCTCCAACGGGTTTTTTTATACCGGTACCAAGCCGGTCCTGCGCCTGCAGACGCGTGAGGGCCATGCGCTGCGCCTGACGGCAGATCACCCGGTGCGTAAAGTCACGCGGCTGACGCGTTACCAAACGCACAGCGAGTGGTGTCCGGCCGGCCATTTGCAACCCGGTGACGCAATCGTATTGAACGACCATCGTGCCCTGGCGGGATGGGAAGGTCATGGCACGGCCGAGGAAGGGTATCTGCTGGGCCTCTTGATCGGTGACGGGCGTCTGAGCAGGGAAAAGGCCGTGCTCTCCGTTTGGGCGCCGGAACTCGAGGTGGTCGGCAGCGACCTGCGCCACGAGAATCACAGCGCAAGCGGCATCATGCAGGCCGTTCTACAGGCCATTGCCACGTTGCCGCATCGAGCCGACTTTCGCGGCTGGCAACGTCCTCTCGCCAGCCATGGCGAATGTCGACTGGCCTCCGCCGCCTTGCGTGATCTCGCCTTCGAATACGGGTTGTCGCCGGAGCACAAAACCATCACGCCGCGCATGGAGGAGGCATCGTCGGAATTCTGCTGCGGCCTGCTGCGCGGTCTGTTCGACGCCGACGGTTCCGTACAAGCCCGCCAGGACAAGGGCGTGAGTGTGCGCCTGACGCAGGCGGACGCGTCTTTGCTGCAGGCCGTCCAGCGCATCCTGCTGCGTCTGGGGATCGCCAGCACGATCTATCGTGAACGTCGCCCGGGGGGCATGACTTTGCTTCCAGATGGCAAGGGCGGCCGCCGCATGTACCCCCAGCAGCCCATCCATGAGCTCGTCATCAGCGGCGACAACCTCGTTCGCTTCGCCGAGCGCGTGGGGTTCGCGGATACGGGCAAGGCCGACAAACTTGCCGCCGTGTTGGGTGACTATGAGCGGCAAGTCGATCGTGAGCGCTTCGTCGCCACCGTCCTCGCCTTGCAGGAGGACGGTGTCGAGCCGGTCTATGACGCAACCATAGCCGACCTGCACGCCTTCGATGCCAATGGCCTTTATGTCCACAACTGTGCCGAACAACCGCTGCCGCCCTATGGCTGCTGCTGCCTGGGCTCGATCAACCTGACCCGCTTCGTCAAGGGGGCCTTCACCGCTGCGGCCCAGCTCGACTTCGCGGCCCTGGGCCGGGTGGTGCCCGTGGCCGTGCGCATGCTCGACAACGTGCTGGAACTCACTGCCTGGCCGCTGGAGAAGCAGCACAAGGAGGCACGCGCCAAGCGCCGCGTCGGCCTGGGCTTCACCGGCCTGGGCGACGCCCTGGTCATGCTCGGGCTGCGCTACGACACGGCCGAGGCGCGCGAATTCGCTGCCCGGGTGTCGGAATACATGCGCGATACCGCCTATCTCGCCTCGGTGGAACTGGCCAAGGAACGCGGCGCCTTCCCCCTGTTCAACGCCGACCTGTATCTCGCCGGCGGCAACTTCGCCTCGCGCCTGCCCGCCGAGATCAAGGCCGAGATCCGCCGGCACGGCATCCGCAACTCGCACCTGCTGTCCATCGCCCCCACCGGCACCATCTCGCTCGCCTTCGCCGACAACGCGAGCAACGGCATCGAGCCGCCCTTCTCCTGGTATTACACGCGCAAGAAGCGCCAGCCCGACGGCGGTTTCAAGGAATACCAGGTGGAGGACCACGCCTGGCGCCTGTATCGCGAGCAGGAAGGCCCGGACGCCCCCCTCACGCCTGCCTTCGTCACCGCCCTGGAGATCTCGGCGCTCGCACACATGGACATGGTGGCAGCGGTGGCCCCCTACATCGATTCCAGCATCTCCAAGACGGTCAACGTGCCGGCGGATTACCCCTACAGCGATTTCCAGGACCTCTATTTCGCCGCCTGGAAGGCCGGGCTCAAGGGGCTCGCCACCTACCGGCCCAACGCCGTGCTGGGGGCGGTTCTCTCCGTCGAGCCGGAGAAGGTCGCGCCGCAGGACTTCGAGACCAGCGACGTCAACCGCCGCATCGAGATCAAGCACCTGCCCGCCCCTGTGCTGGAGAGCCTCAAGTGGCCCGGCAGACCGCGCCTGCCCGGCGGCAACCCGTCCTGGAGCTATATGGTCGAGTATGCGCAGGGCCGCTTCGCCCTCTTCGTCGGCCACATCGACACCGAAGACGGCCGCGCCTTCCCATTCGAAGTCTGGGTGAACGGCGCCGAACAGCCGCGCGGGCTGGGGGCGCTGGCCAAGAGCCTGTCCATGGACATGCGCGCCCACGACCGCGCCTGGCTCAAGCTCAAGCTCGACACCCTGGCCAAGGCCCGCGGCGACGATGCCTGCACCCTCCCCTTCCCTCCCGATGGGGAGCCCAAGCCTGTACCCAGTATCGTCTCGGGGGTGGCGCAGCTCATCCGCTGGCGCCTGGAGCAGCTCGGCGCCCTCGAGGTGGAGGGCCCCACCCCGGTGCTGGACGCCCTGTTCAGCCTCAAGGAACCCAAGACCGGCCCCGACGGCACGCTCTCCTGGACGGTCGATGTCCTCAACCCCGCCAGCGGCGACGACTTCGTGCTGGGGTTGAAGGAGATCCGGCTCCCCGACGGCCGCACCCGACCCTACTCGGTGTGGCTGTCGGGCGAGTACCCGCGCGCCTTGGATGGCCTGTGCAAGCTGCTGTCGCTCGACATGCGGGTGATCGACCCGGCCTGGATCGGCATGAAGCTGAGGAAACTCCTCGACTACCCCGAGCCCCTGGGCGACTTCATGGCCAAGGAGCCGGGCAGCGAGCGAAGCCGCACCTGGCCCTCCACCGTGGCCTACGTGGCCCGGCTCATCATTCACCGTTACGCCATGCTGGGCATCCTCACCGAGGAGGGGCATCCCATCCAGCAGATGGGCATCCTGCAGGAACCCGCGCCCGATGCGCGCGCCGCCGCCCTGCCAGCCATGCGGGGCACGCGCTGCCGGGAGTGCGGCAACGACACCGTCATCCGCAAGGACGGCTGCGATTTCTGTACCGCTTGCGGCGCCGTGGGGACGTGCGGCTAGGTCAAACGTTTGATCCGGCCGGCCCCGAGCATGCATGCGCCGTGCCGACCATCGTCGCAAACGCCTGTCACGAACCTGAATCAAGCGCCGTCAGTTCCTGACCCAACTGCCTGCCCTGCTAGGGTTGGGCACCGCCCATGCCACCGGCCCGGAGGGGGTGTTCATCGTCCACCCGTACGATCTCCCCACCCGCGTCTTCACCCGCTTCCGTCCCCTCACCCTCTACCTGGCGGGCGTGTTGGGCAGCCCGCTCAGGCTGGCGATCGCCTCGACCTACGACGAGCAGATCGCCATGATCAGCGATGGCCGGGCCCAGCTCGCCTACCTGGGCCCCACCCCCTACGTGCGGGCGCGGGAACGGGGCCGGGTGAAGATGCTCGCCGGCGTCGCGATCAACGGGCAGGCCTGCTATCTGGGCGCCATCGTCGTCAGGGCGGACAGCCCCGTGCAGCGGGTGAGCGACCTGAAGGGACGGTGCATGGCCTTCGGCGCCAAGTCGATCGCCGCTTCGATCTTGGCGAGCGGATCGCCATCTTGTCGATCTTCTCCCGGTGATGCTGCTCGACAAACAAGTCGGTCTCGATGGCGCGACGATTCTTCATGGCGGTCTTGATCAACAAAGGGCAGATGAACCTAATTTCACCGGAGACAGCTCGGCTGGGGTTTTTCGAGGTGCCCTGGAATCCGCTGCTGAACCGGCCTGCGACTGCTATCCTTGAGCGTCCCCTTCACACGCATCGCATGCATCACGCCCATGCGCAACGAGGATTGGATCGCCCGCAGCCGTAGGGCCCTGTGGCACCCGTGCACCCAGATGAAGCATCTCGAGGACCTGCCGCCCCTGCCCATCGCGCGGGGCGAGGGGCCGTGGCTGATCGACTACGCGGGCCGCCGCTATCTCGACGCCATCTCCTCCTGGTGGGTGAACCTGTTCGGGCACGCCGAGCCGCGCATCAATGCGGCGATCCAGGACCAGCTCGGCCGTATCGAACACGTCATCCTGTCCGGCTGCACACATGCGCCGGTGGTGGAGCTCTCCGAGCGGCTGGCGACGCTCACCGGTCTGGGGCATGCCTTCTATGGCTCGGACGGGGCGAGCGCCACCGAGATCGCGCTCAAGATGAGCTATCACTACTGGCGCAACACGGGTCGCCCGCAGAAGACCGGCTTCGTGAGCCTCAAGCACGGCTACCACGGCGAGACACTGGGGGCGCTGGCGGTGACCGATGTCGCCCTGTTCAAGGACACCTACGCCCCCCTGCTGCGGATCACGCATCAGGTGATGAGCCCGGACTGGCGCCAGGCCCATGAGGGGGAGACGGCGGAGGCGGTCGCTCGGCGCGCCGCCGAGGATCTGGAGCGCCATCTCGCCGCCCATGCCGACACCACCGCCGCCCTCATCCTCGAGCCGCTGGTGCAGGGCGCCGCCGGCATGGCCATGTACCACCCCCTCTATCTCAGTCTGGCGCGCGCGCTGTGCGACCGTTATGACGTGCACCTGATCGCCGACGAGATCGCCGTGGGCTTCGGGCGTACCGGGACCATGTTCGCCTGTGAGCAGGCGCCCGCCCTGCCGACTGAGGACAACGCCGAGCCCGAAGCCGGCGGCCCCTCCCGCACCGGGGCTGCGCCCACCGAGTCGGGGCCGACCGCTTCTCGGCGCACGGGGACCCTCTTCGCCTGTGAGCAGGCGCCCGCCCTGCCGACTGGGGACAACGCCGAGCCCGAAGCCGGCGGCCCCTCCCGCACCGGGGCTGCGCCCACCGAGTCGGGGCCGGCCGCTTCTCGGCGCACGGGGACCGTCTTCGCCTGTGAGCAGGCGCCAGGCGTGCGGCGGGTGGCCGACATCGCCGATTTCCTGTGTCTCTCTAAGGGGATCACGGGTGGCTACCTGCCGCTGTCCGTGGTGCTCACGCGCGACGAGATCTACGCCGCCTTCTATGCCGACGAGACCGCGCGCGGCTTTTTGCATTCGCACTCCTACACCGGCAACCCCCTGGCCTGCCGGGCGGCGCTGGCGGTGCTGGACATCTTCGAGCGTGACGACGTGCTGGCGGCCAACCGCGTGAAGGCCGAGCGCTTCACCCGCCTGCTGGCCGAGGTGGCGGCGCATCCGCGCGTGCGCCACTTCCGCCACACCGGCATGATCTGGGCCTTCGACGTCCGCGACGCCGGCCTGGGCTTCGCACGTGGGTTCCACCGTCGCGCCCTGGAGCGGGGCGTGTTCCTGCGCCCGATCGGCGGCACGGTGTATTTCATGCCCCCCTATGTCTTGGATGAAACGCAGATGCAGCGGCTGGCCGAGACCACCCTGGCACTGTTGCAAACCACCTAAGCGCAGCGTGCGCCGCGCGCCTTGCCCTTCAGAAACACGACACGGCACGAGGACTGCTGGGCAGACCGCACGCTCGCCCTTGCCCACATACAGGCGCGTAGTCCTGAACCTGAAGCGGGAGCCGGCCGATAAGCCGGGTTCTGTCGTGGACAGCCATTCATCTGGGACGGCGGTCGCCCGCCGCCTCGTGCAGCCTACCCGCAGGCTTCGACGGGCCGCCTATGTCACGTGGACGCGCCTGCCTATTTGGCCTTGCTCCGGGTGGGGTTTGCCCGCCGGGGCCGTTGCCGGCCCGGCCGTGCGCTCTTACCGCACGATTTCACCCTTGCCTGATCCCCGCCCCCTTGGAGGGGCACCCCGGAGGGTCTCCCCTCCAGGGAGGACTTGGCCGCCTGTCGGCGGCCAAGTCCGGGCCATCGGCGGTATGTTTCTGTTGCACTGTCCGTCGCCTTGGGGCCTTGCGGCCTTATAGCGCCCAGGCGTTACCTGGCACCCTGCCCTGTGGAGCCCGGACTTTCCTCTGCGCCGGAAGGCACAGCGGCTGTCTGGCCGACTCCCGGATCGAATATAGGGTTGCCGGCAGGCCTGCGCAAGGGTGCTGTAGAGAGCAAATAATCTGTCCGGACTTGTAGCACGAGATTTGTCCGGTTTCATTAGGTGCAGTAGGAGGTACCTGATGAGACGGACGGAGTTGCTACAGGATAGGGGCGATGAGGTTTGAA
>JBBIKZ010000100.1:0-8913 GCA_037445185.1 Hydrogenophilales bacterium
TCGGGTCTGTGCGCGCGTCTGGCTGCGTTGCTCCTCCTTGCGGGGGCGCCCCGTAGCGTCGTCCGAGGGGCCCCGCGTGAGCGGGGATCGGACAGCGGAGGGGATGCCGGCGACTGCCCCGGGGGCGCCCGCATCCTGCTCCGCGGTCGCATCCCCTGCGGGGCCCCTGCTCCGCGCTACGCAGTCGCCGACCACGCGGCGTCGTCGCGCCGGCCCCCCCACACGCACAAACCCGCCTTCGGGCGCGTTCAACTGAGGTTTTTAGGATCATTCGCATTGGCGAGAACGCTCTACCGAGCCTGATCCGCTGGCGACCGATGCAACGCCGGTGGAGCGGATGAAGCACACGCTCAAGACGAAAGCCGGGCGCGCGCTCTATGCGCTGCGCAAACAAACCGTGGAGCCGGTGTTCGGCATCATCAAATCGGTGCCGGGGTTCCGGCAGTTTCTGATGCGTGGCCTGGAGAATGTTCAGACCGAATGGACGCTGGTCTGCCTGGCGTGGAATTTGAAACGCATGGCCGTATTGCGTCCGCAGTAGCAGGTAACGGAGGAATTCGTGCGTCGATTGCCGAAATTCGTCAGCTCCAACCCGCTGCGCATGGATTTCACTGACTTCGCCAGCTCATGTCAGACAGGCTGCTAGGCGATACACTGTCTATTCACCCAGCTTCTCCCGTCCATGTCCGTCCGACGCCGCTACCGCAAGAAGGCCGACCACCCGGTGGTCGCCGTCCGGCTCGATCTGGACACGGAAGGCTTCAGTTTCCGCAAATGGGGTGCCGTGCAGCACTGCAAGCGGGGCGACTGGATCGTCAACAACGGGGGTGAGACCTACACGGTGGACGGCGAGGTCTTCGCCCGTACCTATCGCCCGGTGGGCCCTGGACTCTACGTCAAGGTCACGCCGGTGTGGGCCGAGGTCGCCAGCCGGGATGGCAGCCTCCGCACCCTGGAGGGCGTGTCGCACTACCGGGCGGGCGACTACCTGGTCTACAACGACGAGGCCGGGCAGGACGGCTGGTGTATGGACGCGGCGCGCTTCGAGTCCCTGTACGAGCCGGATGACGCCGCCTGATGCCGCAACCCGTCACCAGCCGGACTTCGCCTGAGTTCGACGCGCCTGAGGCCATCGTCATCGAGGGCGCGCGGCAGAACAATCTCAAGAACCTGAGCCTGCGCCTGCCGCTCAGGCACTTCATCGTCATCACCGGCGTGTCCGGCTCGGGCAAGTCCTCGCTCGCCTTCGACACCCTCTATGCCGAGGGGCAGCGACGGTATGTGGAGACCTTCTCCCCTTACGCCCGCCAGTTCCTGGACCGCCAGGACCGGCCGCAGGTCGACCGCATCGACGGCATCCCGCCGGCCATCGCCATCGACCAGGTCAATCCGGTGCGCACCTCGCGCTCCACCGTGGGCACGATGACCGAACTGACCGACCACCTCAAGCTGCTCTACGCGCGTGCCGCGCAGCTTTTCTGCCGCGGCTGCGGCAAGCCGGTCAGGCGCGACACGCCGCACGACATCGGCACCACGCTGCTGGAGCGCTACGCCTTCGAGGGGCCGCGGGCGATCATCACCTTTCCGGTCGCGGTGCCGGCCAATTTCACCGCGGCCGAGGTCATGGGGCTGCTGGCGCAGCAGGGCTATGACCGCCTCTACGCCGAGGAAGGGACCACCCTGCACGTCATCCAGGACCGGCTCAGGCTCACCGGCGACCACCGCGCGCGGCTCACCGAGGCCGTGGAGGCGGCCATGCGGGTCGGGCACGGCCGGGTGGACGTGCGCCTCATCGATGTAGAGGGCCGACAGACCATCCTGCACCGCTATTCCGCCGACCTGCATTGCGCCCACTGCGACATCCACTACCGGGATCCCACCCCCAACCTCTTCTCCTTCAACTCGCCGCTCGGCGCCTGCGAGACCTGTCGCGGCTTCGGCCGCGTGATCGGCATCGACCCGGATCTCGTCGTGCCGGACGCGGACAAGACGCTGCGCGAGGGGGCGGTCAAGCCCTGGCAGAGCGAAAGCTACGCCGAATGCCAGGAGGACCTCATGCAGTACGCGCGCAGGCGCGGCGTGCCGGTGGACGTGCCCTGGCGCGAGCTCGGTGAGCAGGCGCGGCGCTGGGTGCTCGAGGGAGAGCCGGACTGGGTAGACTGGGACACCTCCTGGCCCGGGGTGTGGTATGGCGTGCGCCGCTTTTTCGACTGGCTGGAGGGCAAGAGCTACAAGATGCACATCCGCGTGCTGCTGTCCAAGTACCGCAGCTACACGGAGTGCCCCGCCTGCCACGGGGCTCGGCTCAAGCCCGAAGCGCTGCTGTGGCGGCTGGGGCCGCGGCGGCTCAACCTGCACGAGCTCACCTGCCTGCCCATCGAACGGGCGCGTGACTATCTCGCCGGGCTCGAGCTGCCCGAGCCCATCGCGCGGGCCACCACGCTGCTGCGGCGCGAGATCCAGTCGCGTCTGGACTATCTGGTGACGGTGGGGCTGGGCTACCTGACGCTCGACCGCCAGTCGCGCACCCTCTCGGGCGGCGAGGTGCAGCGCATCAACCTCACCACCGCCCTGGGCACCTCGCTCACCAACACCCTGTTCGTACTCGACGAGCCCTCCATCGGCCTGCACCCGCGCGACATCGACCGCATCGTCGCCGTGCTTGGCCGGCTCAAAGCGGCCGGCAACACCCTGGTGGTGGTCGAACACGACCCGCAGGTGATGCGCGCGGCCGACCTGATCCTGGACATGGGCCCCGGACCCGGCGAGCACGGTGGCCAGGTGGTGTGCTTCGCCCCCCCCGAGGCGGTCGAACGCGATCCGCATTCCCTCACCGGCGCCTATCTCTCGGGCGAACGCCGCATCACACGCGAAGCGCCGCGCGCGCCCGGTCCCGACACGCCGCGCCTGCGACTACGCGGTGCCCGCGCCCACAACCTGAAGGGCATCGACGTCGACTTCCCGCTGCGCCATCTGGTCTGTGTCACCGGCGTGTCCGGCTCGGGCAAGTCCACCCTGATCCAGGACGTGCTCTATCCCGCCCTGCTCAGGCAGTTCGGCGAGCCGACCGAGACGCCGGGGGAACACGACGCCCTGACGGGCTGGGAGCATCTCGACACCGTGGTGCTGGTGGACCAGTCGGCGATCGGCAAATCGGCACGCGCCAATCCGGTGACCTATGTCGGCGCCTGGGATGCCATCCGCAAGCGCTTCGCCGCCGAGGCCCTGAGCCGGGAACGCGGCTACACCGCCGGCACCTTCAGCTTCAATGCCGGCAGCGGCCGCTGTCCCACCTGTCAGGGGGCGGGCTTCGAGCACGTCGAGATGCAGTTCCTGTCCGACGTCTACCTGCGCTGCCCGGACTGCGATGGCAAACGCTTCCGGCCGGAGGTGCTGGAGGTGGAATGGCTGGGAGCCGACGGCCAGGCGCGCAACGTCTGGCAGGTCCTGGAGATGACCGTGCAGGAGGCGGTGGTCGCCTTCGGCGCGCACAGGGACGTGGTACGCGCCCTCGAGCCGCTCGTATCGGTGGGCCTGGGCTATCTCAGGCTGGGCCAGCCGGTGCCCACCCTCTCCGGCGGCGAGGCGCAGCGCCTCAAACTCGCCCGGCATCTGGCCAAAACCCAGGCCGGCGAGGCCGGACGCACCCTGTTCCTGTTCGACGAGCCGACCTCGGGCCTGCATTTCGAGGACATCGCCAAGCTGCTCAGGGCCTTCCGGCGGCTCATCGCCGCCGGGCATTCGCTCGTGGTCATCGAGCACAACCTGGACGTCATCGCCGCCTCTGACTGGATCATCGACCTGGGGCCGGAAGGCGGTGACGGCGGCGGCGAGCTCATCTGCGCCGGCACTCAGGCCGACCTGATGGCCTGCGCCGCGAGCCATACCGGCCGGGCGCTGCGGGCGTATATCAACCAGGGTACGGACGGGCGCAGCTTTGTCGAACCCCCCACCCCCCCTTATCAGGGGGGCAAACCAGGCCACCTTGACAAAGGGGGTGGCGGCGCAGCCGCCGGGGGATTCGCAGCCCCAACAACCCCCCCCACCGTCCCTGCTGGCCACCTCCCCGCCGCAGCGGACAGCATCCAGATCCTGCACGCCCGCGAGCACAACCTCAAGGACGTGAGCCTCGCCATCCCGCGCGAGCGCTTCACCGTCATCACGGGGCTGTCCGGCTCGGGTAAGTCCACCGTGGCCTTCGACATCCTGTTCCACGAGGGCCAGCGGCGTTACCTGGAGTCGCTCAACGCCTATGCGCGCAGCCTGGTGCAGCCCGCCGCCCGCCCGGACGTGGATGCGGTCCTCGGCATCCCGCCGACCGTGGCCATCGAGCAGCGCACGAGCCGCGGCGGCTGGAAGAGCACCGTGGGCACGCTCACCGAGATCCACCATTACCTGCGCCTGCTCTACGTGAAGCTGGGCGTGCAGCACTGCCCCGCCTGTCGCATCCCCATCGCCCCGCAAAGCCGCGAGGCCATCCTGGCGCGCATCGCCGCCGATTACCGCGGGCAATCGGTGCAAGTGTTCGCCCCCCTGATCACGGCGCGCAAAGGCGTCTACCGGGAACTGGCGCAATGGGCGGTCAACAAGGGCTACACCCTGCTCAGGGTGGACGGCGAGCTCACGCCGACCGACCCCTGGCCGGAACTCTCCCGCCACCGGGAGCACACCATAGACCTGCCCCTGGGGCGGCTCAAGGTGACGCCCGAGCATGAGACCGCCCTCGAGGCGCTGCTCGCCCAGGCCCTGTCCTATGGTCGCGGGGTGGTCAAGGTCCTGCCGCAAAACGGTCGCGAAGTGGCCTTCTCGGTCAAGCGGGCCTGCCCCGGCTGCGGCCGCAGCTTCCCCGAGCCGGACCCGAGGCTGTTCTCGTACAACTCCAAGCACGGCTGGTGTCCGAGCTGCTACGGCACCGGCCTGGCCCTCACCGGTTTCGACGCCGAGCAGACCGGCGAAGAGGAGGCCTGGGCCGCGCCGGACCTGGCCCACGCCCCGGCCTGTCCCGCATGCGGCGGCGCACGGCTCAGGCCGGAGGCCCTGGCGGTGACCTGGCAGGGTCGCTCCATCGCCGAACTCAACCGGCTTACCGTCGCTGAGGTGCATCGCCAGCTGCAGGCCCTGATTTTGACGGGCCGCGAGGCCGAGATCGCACGCGACGTCCTGCCGGAGATCCTCAACCGGCTCGCCTTCCTGAGCGAGCTCGGCCTCGGCCATCTCAGCCTCGATCGCGCCGCGCCCACGCTCTCCGGCGGCGAGGCGCAGCGCATCCGCCTGGCCGCGCAGCTGGGCTCCAACCTGCGCGGGGTCTGCTACATCCTGGATGAGCCGACCATCGGCCTGCACCCGCGCGACAACGCCCGCCTGCTCGCGACGCTGGCGCGCCTGGAGGGCAAGGGCAACACCCTCGTCGTGGTGGAACACGACGAAGAGACCATCCGCCATGCCGAACACGTCATCGAACTGGGTCCGGGCGCCGGACGCAACGGCGGGCAGGTGGTCGTGGCCGGCACGCTCGACGCCCTCATGGCCTGTCCCGACTCGGCCACCGGGCGCATGCTGCGCACGCCCCTGAGCCACCCCTCGCGGCCGAGAAGGCCGGTCGAACCCCCCGGCCCTGCGGGCCACCCCCCTTGTCAGGGGGGCGAACCCCCTGCCCCCGGCCCTGCGGGCCACCCTGCCCCCTTGATTAAGGGGGTGGCGGCGCAGCCGCCGGGGGATTCCAGCCCCCTTGACAAAGGGGGTGGCGGCGCAGCCGCCGGGGGATTGCCAGCCGCCTGGCTGCAGATCCTCGGCGCCCGCCGCAACAACCTGCGCGACATCGATGTGGCCATCCCGCTCGGGCGTCTGGTCTGCGTCACCGGCGTGTCCGGCTCGGGCAAATCCACTCTGGTGCGCGAGGTGCTGCTGTCCAGCCTCACCCAACTGTTGCACACGCGCCCCGCCGTACCCGCCACTGGGTGCCGTAAGCGGGGCGGCAGCAAGCCTCCCCCTTCCGGCTGCCGGGCCATCGAGGGCTGGCAGGGCGTCCGCCGCGTGCTCGAGGTGGACCAGACCCCCATCGGCAAAACCCCCCGCTCCTGCGCCGCCACCTATGTCGGTTTCTGGGACGCCATACGGAAGCTCTACGCCGGCACGACGGAGGCGCGCATGCACGGCTACACGGCGGCGCGTTTCTCCTTCAACGTTGCCGGCGGACGCTGCCCCGCCTGCGAGGGTCAGGGCGTGCAGACCCTGGAGATGAGCTTCCTGCCGGACGTGAAGCAGACCTGCGAGGTCTGCGGCGGCACGCGCTTCAACCCCGAGACCCTGCTCGTCACCTGGAAGGACAAAACCATAGGTGACGTGCTGGCCATGAGTGTGGACGAGGCCGTGGATTTCTTCGCCGCCCACCGGGAAATCCATCACCCCCTGCAGTTGCTGCAGGACGTGGGGTTGGGCTATCTCACGCTGGGCCAGGCCAGCCCCACCCTGTCCGGCGGTGAGGCCCAGCGCATCAAGCTGGTGGCCGAGCTGGCCAAGACCCCGGAACGCCTCGCGCCCCCCCGCGGCGACGTTGCCGGCCCGGGCGGGCACACCCTCTATGTCCTGGACGAGCCCACGGTGGGGCTGCACATGGCCGATGTGGCGCGGCTCAACCGGGTGCTGCACCGCCTGGTCGACGCCGGCCACAGCGTGGTGGTGATCGAGCACAACCTCGACGTGATCGCCGAGGCCGACTGGGTCATCGATCTCGGCCCGGAAGGCTGCGACGGCGGTGGCAGGCTGGTGGCCGCCGGCACACCGGAGACGGTCGCCGCCTGCACGCACTCGCACACCGGCCAGGCCCTGGCCCCCTTCCTCGCCAGCAGGAGGCCGCCGGCATGAAATCGGGGGCAGACGACTGGCTCGCGCCCTACCACCGCCTGCTGGCCGCCTACGGTCCGCAGCACTGGTGGCCGGGCGACACACCCTTCGAGGTCATGGTGGGCGCGGTGTTGACCCAGAACACCGCCTGGACGAACGTCGAGCGGGCGATCGCCAACCTCACGGCAGCCGGACGCCTGAGCTGCCACGGCATCCTCGCCCTGCCCGACGACGACCTGGCCGAACTGATCCGGCCGGCCGGCCGGCTATTTCAACGTCAAGGCCAGGCGGCTCAAGGCCCTGTGCGCCTTCCTCGCCGATCAGGGCGTCTGTGCGGCGCCGGAGCGTCTGCGCGAACTCGCCCCGGCACCCGAGCTGCGCCGCCGTCTGCTCGCCGTGCAGGGCGTGGGCGAGGAGACGGCCGACTCCATCCTGCTCTACGCCCTCAACCTGCCGGTGTTCGTGGTGGACGCCTATACACGCCGCATCTTCTCGCGTCTGGGGTTCATCACGGGCAAGGAGGCCTATGGCCACATCCAGCAGCGCTTCATGTCCAGTCTGCCCGCCGAGGTGGCGCTCTACAACGAATACCACGCCCACATCGTGCACCTGGGCAAGTCCGTCTGCCGGCCACGACCGCGCTGCGGCGCGTGCCCCCTCAGCGATCGCTGCGCACAAGCCCTCGCGGTGGCAAGGGCGACAGCGTCATGACGAAGGACGGTTGCGCCGCTCCAGCCAGACCTCCAGCCCCTGGGCGTTGAGCTCGACGTCATGCGCGATGAGCGCACGCAAGGCCGCCTCGGGCAGCCCGACGCCATGCGCCTCGAGTCGAGCGACGAGCAGGCCCGCCAGGTCGTCGGCAATGCGCGCGTGCCAGGTTTGGCCGGGCTGTGCCGCCGCCTCGGCGATGCGCACGAAGTCATCGACGAGCGCGTGCAGATCCGCCGCCAGGCGCGGCAGATCGGTCACCCGGCCGAAGTGGGTCAGATAGGCGGCGTTGGCGCCCAGGGCCAGGATGCGGTCGATGGAGGCATGCATCGCCTCCGGCTCGAACTGCACCGGCGTGGTGGTGGGGAAGACGAAAGGGCGGCCGTCGACGTCCAACTCGCGGTAGGACAGCCCGAAGGCATCGCCGGTGAACACCCCGCCGCTCGCCAGGTCGTGGATGCACAGGTGATGCCGGGCATGACCGGGAGTGTCGAGAAATACCAGCGTGCGGCCGGCCAGATCGAGGCTGAAGCCGTCCTGCGCCTCGACGATACGCTCGGGCACCACCGGGACGATCTCGCCATACAGGCGGTGAAATTCCGCCTCCCCGTAGACGGCGGTCGCGCCGGCCACCAGCCGCGTGGGGTCGGCCATGTGCGGTGCCCCGCGCGGGTGCACCACCAGCCGGGCGTTCGGGCAGCGCGCCACGAGCGCCCCGGCGGCGCCGGCATGGTCCAGATGGACGTGGGTGAGCAAGATGTAATCGACCGCCTCGGCGCCCAGTCCCAGCGACTGCAAGGCATACAGCACGCGCGGCACGCTGTGGTGGGTGCCGGTATCCACCAGGGCGACGCGGCCGGCCTGCACGATGCAATACACCGCGGCGAGGCCCGGGCGCAGGTAGCCGGCATCGAGGGCATGGATGCCCTGGCCGTAATCGATCAGCGGTGGTAAACGTGACATCTGGAGAGGTCCGTGGATCGGGCTATGCTGGAATCATCCTAAAAACCTCAGTTGACCGCTCTTTGGCCTTCGCAAAGACGCATGGAACCTGACGTTTGCGCCTCCGAGCACGCTCACCCGGAAGGTGAGTCCGCTACGCGCCCGCTTTCGGGTCTGTGCGCGCGTCTGGCTGCGTTGCTCCTCCTTGCGGGGAACGACCCCGCGGCGTCGTCGCGCCTTGCCAGCCACACGCACAAACCCGCCTTCGGGCGCGTTCAACTGAGGTTTTTAGGATCATCCCAGATTGTCCATCAGACCGGCCAGTGCCACCGATCGACAGCCAGACCATGTGAGTATGGAGTATCGCGACTTTCGAGACAGCGCGACGGCCTACGCGGGCCTCGCTTGCACTTGGCCGGT
>JBBIKZ010000101.1:0-8908 GCA_037445185.1 Hydrogenophilales bacterium
AAAAATCGGGGCCGGGGCAACCAGTTCTCGGCCCAATCCCGCGGCCCTCCTCGGTGCCACATCAGCTTTTGCGGGCGATGCGCCGCTTGTGCCGGTTCAGACTGCCGGTGAGCTCGGAGATGATCTCGCCCGCGGCGTGGATGATCTGGTTCGGGGTGAAGCCGCAGTGGTGCATCTCCTTGTAGAAGGCCTTCGCCAGCATGCGGGCCACCCGTTCGGGATCGTGTGCGGTAAGACGGGTCATGGACCGGCTGTCACCCAGGCCTTCCAGGGTCAAGGCCATCTGCGCGAAACGCGCATCCAGCATGCCGGCGAGCCGCATCGCCTTGATCGCGTGCCCGATCACCAGGGCCGCCAGCTCCGCCAGTTCCAGATCCTCGTCGGAAAAGCTCGCCCGCTCACCGGGTTCGCTGATGTTGAGCACCCCCTCCGGCTGACCGGCGATCATCACCGGGCAGGCCATGAAACAGGCTGACGCATCGGGCCTGCGTGCCTGGGCGCTGAAGTCGGAACATGAGATGTCATCGACACGGATGGCGCGGCCGGAGGCGAGCACGCGGCCGGCTATGCCAGCGCCCACGCTGGCCTCCTCAACCCATGCGGCATCGGGCAGTCTGCCGTGCAGCGCCACCAGACGCAGACGCGGCCGCTGGTCACGGGTGATGTCGCGCAGCATCAGCGAGACGCGGCCGGCAGACAGCATCTCGCCGGTCAGGCGGGTCATGGCATGGAGCGCATCCTCGAACCGACAATCGGGCTCATAGGCGAGCAGCGCCCGCAACTTCGCCAGCTTGGCCTGCATGCGACCTCCCCCCGCGTGGTCTTCGATGCGTCAAGTGTAGTGCTTCCCATCGCATCGCGCTCGACCTGCCTTGGAGACGGCCATGTCGGCCGGGGGACGCATCGATTTGGCGGAGACGGAGGGATTCGAACCCTCGATACAGGTTTTGGCCCGTATGCTCCCTTAGCAGGGGAGTGCCTTCGACCTCTCGGCCACGTCTCCGGTATGGATGCCGGACCTTGTGGCCGGCGTATCTAAGCCGCGCAAGCTTACCCGCGCGGCCGGTCAAAATCAATGCAGACGGCTGACCACGTGCCGCCGCGCCTGCCGCCGTTGGGCGGCGGCAGGTGCAGCGGTGTTCCGGGGGGGGCGTCCGTCGCGGCGTCAGGCCGCGGCCGGCTGGTCCAGCTCGAAGGCCTGGTGCAGGGCGCGCACGGCCAGCTCCATGTATTTGTCCTCCACGATGACCGAGATCTTGATCTCGGAGGTGGAGATCATCTGGATGTTGATGTTTTCGTCGGCCAGGGCCTTGAACATCTTGCTGGCGATGCCGGCATGCGTGCGCATGCCCACGCCGACGATGGAGACCTTGGCGATCTTGTCGTCACCCATGACGCTGCGCGCCCCGATCTCGTCCTTGATGCCCTCCAGGACCTGCAAGGCCTTTTTGTATTCGTTGCGGTGTACGGTGAAGGAGAAATCGGTGCTACCGTCCACACCCACGTTCTGCACGATCATGTCCACGTCGATGTTGGCCTCGGCGATGGGGCCCAGGATGTGGGCGGCGATGCCCGGCCTGTCGGGCACACCGACGATGGTGAGCTTGGCTTCGTCGCGGTTGAAGGCGATGCCGGAGATGACGGGTTGTTCCATGCTGTCTTCCTCGAAGGTGATGAGCGTGCCCTCCCCCTCGTCCTCGAAGCTGGACAGCACGCGAAGGCGGACCTTGTACTTGCCGGCGAATTCCACCGAGCGGATCTGCAGCACCTTGGAGCCCAGGCTGGCCATCTCCAGCATCTCCTCGAAGGTGATGGTCTTGAGTCGGCGCGCCTCGGGCACGATGCGCGGATCGGTGGTGTAGACCCCGTCCACGTCGGTGTAGATCTGGCATTCGTCGGCCTTGAGCGCCGCCGCCAGGGCCACCCCGGTGGTGTCGGAGCCGCCGCGGCCCAGGGTGGTGATGTTGCCGGCGGCATCCACGCCCTGGAAGCCGGCCACCACGACGACATAGCCGTTGGCGAGGTCGCGGCGGATGTTCTCTTCGTCGATGGCGAGGATGCGCGCCTTGGTGTGGGCATCGTCGGTGAGGATGCGCACTTGAGCGCCGGTATTGCTGCGCGCCTTGAGGCCCAGGTCCTTGAGTGCCATGGCAAGCAGTGCGATGGTGACCTGCTCGCCGGTGGAGACCAGCACGTCCAGCTCGCGCGGGTCGGGCTCCTTCTGGATCTCCTTGGCCAGGGCGATGAGGCGGTTGGTCTCGCCGGCCATGGCCGAGACCACCACCACCACCTGGTGGCCCAGCGCCTTGAACTTGGCGACCCGCTCCGCGACGTTGCGGATACGCTCGATGGAGCCCACCGAGGTGCCGCCGTATTTCTGCACGATGAGTGCCATGGATCTGCTCGAGCTGCAAAATTGGCAATGATACAACAAACAGCCGCCGGCTTGGCCGCCAGGGCGGGAGGGGTTGAAACTTTGCCGTCACGCCCTTAGTCTTAGCGGCGTTTCCAACCACCCGTGAAGGACGACGTCATCATGCAGACCTCCTACAACGTGTCGACGATCAACGCCACGGTTGCCTCCGCAGTCCAGACCAACAAGGTCCTGCGCAACACCTACATGCTGCTGGCCATGACGCTGTTGTTCAGCGCCGTGATGGCCGGCGTGTCCATGGCCATGGCGGTGCCCTATGGCGTGAGCCTCGTGAGCAGCCTGATCGCGCTCGCCCTGTTGTGGTTCGTGGTGCCGCGCACCGCCAACTCCGCGGCCGGCATCGGCGTGGTGTTCGCGGTGACGGGGCTGCTCGGCTTCGGCCTCGGCCCGGTGCTGAACCACTACCTGAGCCTGGCCAACGGCCCGCAGATCGTGATGCTGTCGCTGGGCATCACCGGCGCCGCCTTCACCGGGCTTTCCGGCTATGCCCTCGTCACGCGCAAGGACTTCAGCTTCATGCGCAGCTTCCTGATGATCGGCATCCTGGTCGCCTTCATCGCCGGCATCGTCTCGCTGGTCGCGGCACTCATCGGCTATCCCATGCCGGCGCTGGCGCTCACGGTCTCGGCCATGTTCGCCGTCCTCATGTGCGGCCTGATCCTCTGGCAGACGAGCGAGATCGTGCGCGGTGGCGAGACCAATTACATCCTGGCGACCGTGTCGCTGTACGTGTCGATCTACAACCTCTTCACCAGCCTGCTGCACCTGCTCGGCGCCTTCATGGGTGAGCGCGAGTAAGCGGCCGGGGTCCACGCGGAGAAGGCGGCGCAGGCCGCCTTTTCTATTTGTGCCTCTCGAATAGCGCGATCGATTCGACGTGCGCCGTGTGCGGGAACATGTTGGCCACTCCCGCGGCCTTGAGGCGATAGCCCTTGGTGTGCACCAGCACGGACGCGTCGCGCGCCAGGGTGGCCGGGTTGCAGGAGACGTAGACGATGCGCCGCGGCCCCCCCGACTCCGGCAGCGCCTTCACGAGTTCGATGGCGCCGTCCCGCGGCGGGTCGATGAGCCACTTGTCGAATTCGCCCAGGGCGGCGAGGATGCCCGGCGCCATCTGGAACAGGTCCATGTACTGGAAGCGGCAGCGCTCAGTGAGCCCATTGTGCGCCGCGTTCTCCATGCCGCGTTGCACCAGGGCGAACGACCCCTCCAGGCCGAGGACCTCGGCGCCCTGCCGGGCGATGGGCAGGGTGAAGTTGCCCAGGCCGCAGAAGAAATCGGCGATGCGCTCGCCCGGCCGGGGGTCGAGCAGGCGCAGGGCCCGGCGCACCAGCATGCGGTTGACGTCCTGATTGACCTGGGTGAACTCGGTGGGGCGGAAGGGCAGGGTGAGACCGAATTCCGGCAGCCGGTAGTCAAGCTGCGGTGCCTTCAGAGGGTGGAAGGGATAGGCACTCTCCGGCCCCTTGGGCTGCAGCCAGATCTGCACGCCACAACGCTCGGCGAAGTCGCGTACCCGCGTCTCGTCGGCGGCGGTGAGGGGCTCGAGGATGCGCAGCACCAGCACGGTGACCGCCTCCCCCACCGCCACCTCGATCTGCGGCAGCCGGTCGCGCACGGAAAGCCCGCCCACCAGCGCGCGCAGATCTGGCAGCAGCCGCCCCACCTGCGGCGGCAGGACCTCGCAGCCGAGCATGTCGGCCACATAGCTCGAGCGACGCTCGTGGAAGCCGACCAGCACGCCGCCCTTCCTGGGCACGTTGCGCACCGACAGGCGCGCGCGCCGCCGGTAGCCCCATGTCGGGCCGTGGATGGGGGAGAGCATCACCTCGGGTCTCGCCTTGCCGATGTGCGCGAAGCAGTCCTCGAGCACGCGCTGCTTCGCCGCCACCTGGGCTGCTTCGTGCAGGTGCTGGTGGGTACAGCCGCCGCAGGTGCCGAACCAGCGGCAGCGTGGCGCCACCCGGTAGGGGCTCGGTGCCAGGATGCGGGTGACCTGGGCCTGTTCGTAGTTCGGCTTGCTGCGATAGACGGCGGCCTCGACGCGCTCACCGGTGAGAGCGCCGTCGACGAAGACGGCCTTGCCGTCGCGATGCGCCACCCCCCGCCCCTCGTGGTCGAGGGATTCGATCGTGAGCCGCTCGCTCATGCCGGCCAGGCGGCGAGGAATTGCTTCCAGTGGGCAGCGGGGCTCTCGGCCAGCGTCTCCCGCACGAGCGCGGTCTCGGCCGCATGCTGCTTGGCGGTGATGGCCCCGCGCATCAGCTGGAAGCGCAGGAAGACCAGGTGAGTGTTGACCACGTCGGTCTCGCAGTAATCGCGGATGGCGGCGATCTCGCCGCGCTGGTAGGCCGCCCACACCTGGCCGCCGTCCATGCCCAGCTTGCCGGGGAAGCCCAGCAGTTTGGCGAAATCGTCCAGCGGCACATAGGCACGCGCCTGGTACAGCGCGAGCAGGTCCATGAGGTCCAAGTGGCGGGTGTGGTAGCGGCTGATGTAGTTGTTCCACTTGAAGTCGCGGTCGTCATCGCCCAGGTCCCAGTAGCGCGGTGCCGTCACCCCGTGCAGCATGGCGCGGTAGTGCAGCACCGGCAGGTCGAAGCCGCCGCCGTTCCAGGTCACCAACTGCGGGGTGTAGCGCTCGATGCCGTCGAAGAAACGCTGGATGATCTCGGCTTCGGTGGCGTCCGGCTCGGACAGCGAAAACACGCGGAAGCGATCGCCTTCGCGCAGGGCGCAGGAGATGGTCACCACCCGCTGCAGGTGCAGGGGCAGGAAATCCGAGCCGCCGGTCTGCTGACGGCGGAACAACATGGCCATCTCCGCCACGTCGCGGTCCAGGATCTCCGGGCCGGCATTGTAGAGTCGACGCAACCCCGGCACGTCGGGGATGGTCTCGATGTCGAAGGTGAGTAGGGGGGGCATGGGCATCGGTGGGATAATTTCGGACGATTTTAGCCTGTCTGGAAAGGGGCCATGCAGACGCGCTGGGAGGTGGCCGAAGACGAGCGGGACTGGCTGCGACGGGCGCTCACCCAGGTGCGCGCGGCCGAGCGCGAGGCCCTTGACGCCCGCGGCGTCTTCCACGTCGTCCTGGCGGGGGGCGGGACACCC
Organism: Hydrogenophilales bacterium; assembly: GCA_037445185.1. Classification (GTDB taxonomy): domain Bacteria; phylum Pseudomonadota; class Gammaproteobacteria; order Burkholderiales; family Thiobacillaceae; genus JANWZL01. Next base: position 5,549 of record JBBIKZ010000101.1, read on the forward strand.
GGCCGATTGTATGCGGCCCTGGCCGGCGAGGCGCATGACTGGCCGCGCTGGCAGGTGTGGTTCGGCGACGAGCGCTGCCTGCCCCGCGACCACCCCGAGCGCAACAGCCGCATGGCCGGGGCGGCCTGGCTCGACCGGGTCGGCCTGCCGTCGGACCATGTCCACGTGATCCCGGCGGAGCTGGGCCCCGTCCCGGCGGCCGCGGCCTATGCCCGTGAGCTCGCCGGCGTGGGCGACTTCGACCTGGTGCTGTTAGGGCTGGGCGAGGACGGCCACACCGCCAGCCTCTTCCCCGGCCGGCCCTGGGGCGACGGCCAGGTATCGGACGATGTCCTGCCGGTCTTGGATGCGCCCAAGCCCCCGCCCGAGCGCGTGAGCCTCAGCGCCCGGCGCCTCGCCCGTGCCAGGCGGGTGCTGTTCCTGGTCACAGGCAGCAGCAAGCGTGACGCCCTGGCCGCCTGGCGGCGGGGCGAGGCCCTGCCGGCCGCTGCCATCCGGCCGGGCGCGGGGGTGGACGTGTTGACCGACAAAGAAGCATGGGGTGCATGATGAAACGCATGTGGGCATTCCTTCCCCTGCTGGCCCTGGCTGCCACGGCCTGGGCGCAGGAGGAGCGGCTGGTGAGCCAGCAGGAGCAGACCGCGCTGGCGGTGACGATCTACAACAACGACCTCGCCCTGGTGAAGGATCAACGCCGTGTCCGCCTCGCGACCGGCGACAACCGGCTCGCCTGGCGTGACGTCTCCGCCCGCATCCAGCCCGAGACCGCGCTGCTGCGCAGCACCGACGGCGGTCGCATCCGGCTTCTGGAGCAGAACTTCGATTTCGACCTGCTCACCCCGCAGTCCCTGCTCGCCAAGTCGGTGGGCGAGTCGGTGCGCGTCATCCGGCCGCCGCATCCCATGACCGGGGTGGAGACCGTGGAACAGGCCACCGTGCTCGCGGCCAACAACGGCGTCGTGCTCAAGTTCGCCGACCGCGTGGAGACCGGCATCCCGGGCCGCATGGCCTTCAACGCCGTGCCGGCCGGCCTGCGCGACCGGCCCACACTCTCCATGCTGCTGCGGCACGAAGGCTCGGCGGAGCGCATGCTGGAGCTCACCTATCTGACCGGGGGGCTGTCGTGGCGCGCCGACTACGTGGCGGAGCTCTCGGGCAGGGAGGACAGCCTCGACCTCAACGGCTGGGTGACGCTGACCAACGTCAGCGGCACGGCCTACCCCAATGCCCTGCTGCAGCTGGTGGCCGGCGACGTGCAACGCGTCCGGCCGCGCGCCATGCCCATGCTCAAGGCCATGACGGCCGAGGTGGCGCCGGACCTGCAGCAGGAGGCCCTGTTCGAGTATCACCTCTACACCCTAGACCGACCCACCACCCTGCTCGATCAGCAGACCAAGCAGGTGGCGCTACTCTCCGCCCGCGAGGTGCCGGTCGCCAAGGAATACGTCCTGCAGGGCGCCGACTTCTATTACCAGGGTCAGCACGGCGACCTGGGCCGCGGCCTCAAGACCGCCGTCACCCTCGAGTTCCAGAACCAGGGCGGCAGCCTGGGCGTGCCCCTGCCCAGGGGCGTGGTGCGGGTCTACAAGAAGGATCAGGCCGGGCGTGCCCAGTTCATCGGCGAGGACGCCATCGACCACACCCCGCGCGGCGAGAAGATCCGTCTCAAGCTGGGGGACGCCTTCGACATCAGCGCCGAGAAGCGGCAGACCGATTATCAGCGCATCGCCGCCTACGGCGGCCGCCACGGCCTGCACGAGAGCGCCTACGAGCTCGTGGTGCGCAACGCCAAGCGCGAGAAGGTCGTCATCAAGGTCGTCGAGCCCATCGCCGGCGACTGGCAGATGGTCGCCGAGAGCCAGCCGCACAAAAAGGAGACGGCCAACACCGCGGTGTGGATGCTCACCGTGCCTGCCGAGGGCAAGGCGGTGCTGACCTGGCGGGTGCGGGTGCGCTATTGAACAATCAACCATGCCTGCCCGCGAGGCTACCCCGGTTCATGCGAGGTGTAGATCGCGGACATGGACCGCGCCTACATGTAGCCGCCCGGGTTGCAGTCCAACCCCCTGGGCGATGGCTTTCACGGTAGCGCGGCCAGTTCCTCCCGGCTGAAACCGGCGGCGAGCCGCGCCGCCTCGTTGAAGGGGCGGCGGGGTTTGGGCACGTCGCTCGCCTGGATCAGTTCGCGCCAGGTCGCCACCGGATCGAGCCCACGCTGGCCACAGAGGTATTTGAACCAGCGGTCGCCGGCGGCGACGTGGGTGATCTCGTCGCGCAGGATGATGTCCAGGATGGCGGCGCCGGCCGCATCGCCGTGATTGGCGAGCTTTTTGCGCAACCCCGGCGTGGCATCCAGCCCGCGCGCCTCCATCAGGCGCGGCACCAGTGCCATGCGCACGAGCGGGTCGTGCGCCGTCTGCTCGGCCAGTGTCCACAAGCCCGCGTGGGCGGGGAAGTCGCCATAGTCCCGGCCCAGCGTGTGCAGGTGATCGCGCAGCAGGCGAAAGTGATCGGCCTCCTCGGCGGCCACCTCGAGCCAATTGGCATAGAACGCTGCGGGCAGCCCCTGGAAACGGTAAACCGCGTCGAGGGCGAGGTTGATGGCCGTGAATTCGATGTGGGCGAGGGCGTGGATGAGGGCGGCGTGCCCTTCGGGGTGGGAGAGTTCGCGTCGGGGGACGTGTTCCGGCGGCACCAGGACGGGGCGGCCCGGGCGGCCGGCTGCCTGCACGGGCGCGGGGTCGTTCCACGCATGCGGTGCGAGCCGACCGCCCTGCCAGTCATGCCATAGCCTTCGCGTGGCGGCGAGCTTGGCCTCGACCCCACATTCGACGAGGACACGGCGGGCGGCGGCATGCACGTTCAGCGGCGACATGTCTCCAGCCATCGCAGAGGGTTGGGCAGATGTCGGGCGGCGAGCCAACCCGTGGCGATACCGAGGGCATTGGCGAGCAGGTCCAAGCCGCTTGCCTGCCGGTAGCCGGTAAACCCCTGGGCCACCTCCAGGCCGCCGCCCAGGGCGAGGAGCGCGGCGGCGAGCGGCAGCCGCGGCTCGGTGAGCTGGGCGAACCAGAGCATCAGAACGAGATAGCTCAGGGCATGGCCGGCCTTGTCCCAGACCGCGCCGCCGATCGGCGGCGGTTGGGGGGTCAGCGAGAGATAGATCACCGCCAGGACCATGCCCCAACCCAGAATTGCCCAGAGGCTGCGCCAGACAGACATGGGCCGGTCTTGACATCCTCCCCGGCCTAAAGGCTGGAGATTCCTACGGCGCTCATGGGCGGTATTGAGCCGCCCATGAGCCGCTTCGGCGGGTTCCTGCTGCTGGCGGCATTACCGCACCGCTCACTTCACAGGCGA
>JBBIKZ010000102.1:0-8882 GCA_037445185.1 Hydrogenophilales bacterium
CGGATGCGAAACAGGCGGGGATCAACAGGAGCAGCGCCAGGGCGATCTTGCGAGCGAGCGGCATGTCACGGGCCTCGGGTCGGATTAACCCCCATGATCCTAAAAACCGCAGTTGGACGCGCCCGAAGGCGGGTTTGTGCGTGTGGGGGGCTCGGCGCGACGACGCCGCGGGGTTGGCGACTGCGTAGCGCGGAGCAGGGGCCCCGCAGGGGATGCGACCGCGGAGCAGGATGCGGGCGCCCCCGGGGCAGTCGCCGGCATCCCCTCCGCTGTCCGATCCCCGCTCACGCGGGGCCCCTCGGACGACGCTACGGGGCGCCCCTGCAAGGGGGAGCGACAAGGCCAGACGCCTTTCCCGACCGGAAGACGGGCGCGTAGCGGTGTCACCCTGCGGGTGAGGTCGATCGAAGGCGGAAATCTCAACACAGGTGCGACCTTGCCGAGGTTTGAAAGCGATCAACTGCGGTTTTTAGGATGATATGTGATAGCCAGGGGCTGCGGCAGCGTGCGCAGGCTCAGCGCCGTGACGGGCCGGGCGTCCCGCCTGCTGCAAGCTCGCACCTGCAGGCGGTCTGCCGTTCCAGGATGGTCGCCTGATATTCCGACAGGATGTGCTCGCGCCCCTCGGGAGGTGTCCGGCTGAGTGACTCCCTGAAGACGCGGCATTCATGCGCCAGGATCAGGCGATGACATCCGGCCTCGATTTCCGATACCGTCGGGTTCTTTTTCCCGGCCTGCGCGCCGGCACCTGGGTAGGTAGGGCCGAATGCCGCCATGACCAGCATCACCATCATCCAGTTGCTACCCATGTCACCTCCCGTCGTTGTCAGCCCCCAAGGCGCAGGGGGCTGTCTTGGGTGATCGCCCATGGATGCAAGCAACAATCATCCTAAAAACCTCAGTTGACCGCTCCTTGGCCTTCGCAAAGACGCATGGAACCTGACGTTTGCGCCTCTGAGCACGCTCACCCGGAAGGTGAGGCCGCTACGCGCCCGCTTTCGGGTCTGTGCGCGCGTCTGGCTGCGTTGCTCCTCCTTGCGGGGAACGACCCCGCGGCGTCGTCGCGCCTTGCCAGCCACACGCACAAACCCGCCTTCGGGCGAGTTCAACTGAGGTTTTTAGGATCATGCCGCTATCCCAGGGCGTGGCGGAACGCAAGCCAACCCGGGCTGAAAGGAGCGAGGACAAACGGTCTCGGGCATATGGGCGGCCAAGTTTGCTGCGTGGCGCATGGCCGAACGATGCCCGGTTGGATGACACGATGCACCGCGAGGGTGCATCAGCACACATCAGCTCAGGGCCGGTTGACCTGATAACCGGCGGGGATTTCGAACAGTTCGTCCTTCAGCGCCGCTTCGGAGACGTTCTCGTAGACCAGGCTCACGCGCGTGGCCATGCGGCGCGCCAGATTGGCCATGGGGCCGGCGCCCTCGTAGTCGACCTGGATTTCGAAGGCGCACAGCATGCCCTTGGGCAGGATGCGGCGCAGCACCTCGTTGACGCCCTGCACCTGGGTGGCGGCGGCCCGACCCTGGTTGGGCACGCCGATGAACAGGTCCTGGGCCGGAATGGCCTTGATGAAGGGGTCGATGTGGCGCTGCTCGCGGGTGTTGGGGGCAAGCCAGACCTGGCCATCCAGGTTCACCACCACCTTCTCCTGTCCCATGCTGCCGGGCAGGCTGGCCTTGACCTGATGCTCGACGCATACCCACGGCGTGAGGTCGTGTTTGCGGCCGGTGGGGCTAAGGTCGAGCTTGAGGTCCTTGCCCTTCGCTGCCCCCTTCTGCTCGCCCACTTCCAGCCGGCGCACCTCCGCCTGCCTGAGGAGGTGATCGATGAAGACGAGCTCGCGCTGCTTGAGGTCGTAGAGATAGGTGTAGCTGCGCCCGCGCTCGGTCAGGTCGCGACGCAGACGGTCTTTCTTCAGGTAGAGCGCTTCCTGGTTGCGGTTCGGCCGGCTGAGGGCGGAGACCTGGCTGAAGCCGTTCAGGGTCAGGTCGGCTCGGGTCGGCGTGACCACGCACGCCGCCACGGCAGCGGGCAGAACGAGGGCGGCGAGCGCGCGCCGCAGGGCTCGTGTCGCTGCCGCGGTGCCGCTGGGGTCGGCAGCCCTCGGATGCACCAGGCCGCGCTTGGGCGGACGGGCCGGACGGAGGGCTACTGATACGGCCCTTGAATGATAGATGTCGGCCAGTCGTAGTTCGGCCCGTAGGTCGAGCTTCAGCCCGACACCCGAAAATCGCAAAGACGACCCCGTTGGGCTGAAGCCCGACCTACGCGATGATCGACGATTCGGGTTCATGGCGTACGGCTTGTCCAAGGGCCGGATGAATAAGCTCATGGTTGCGGTTTTACACGTTCGTGGGGGTTGAGGCTACGGTAAATGCGCATGAGTGGTCCGGGTGCCCACCAGTTCCAAGCACCCAAAAGCCGCAAGGTTGCCGGCACCAGCAGCATGCGCACGACGGTGGCATCCACCGCGACCGAGATCAGCAGCCCCAGGGCGGTGGCCTTCATGAACACCGCGTCCGCCGTGGCGAAGCTCGCCAGCACCAGGCCGATGAGCAGGGCCGCGCTGGTGATGACGGGGCCGCTCTTCTGGATGCCCGTGGCCACGGCCTCGGTATTGTCGCCCAGGGCGAGGCTGGCCTCCTTGACCCGGGACAGCAGGAAGACCTCGTAGTCGATGGCCAGGCTGAAGGCGGTGGCGAAGATCAGGACCAGCACGGTGCCGTCCATCTGGCCCTGGGGGGTGAACCCGAGCAGGTCCGACAGGTGACCGTCCTGGAAGATCCAGACGAGCCCGCCGAAGGTGGCGGTGAGGGACAGCAGGTTGGCCAGCACGGCCTTCACGGGCAGGACCACGCTGCCCAGCATGAAAAAGAGCAGGACGAAGATGACGACGACGATGGCAGCGATCACCCAGGGCACGCCGGTGCGCAAGGCATGCATGTAATCGACCTGGTCGGCGGGGAAGCCGCCCACGTGCAGGGTCTTCATGCCGTCCGGCAGCGGCAGGGCGCGGATGCGTTCGGCCAGCCCGCGCGCTGCGTCGGAGTTCGGCGGCGGCGTGTAGTGCACGTAGAGCAGGCTCTGGTCGCCGCGGGCGAATTGATCCAGGGCTGTGGCAGCGAGCGGGAAGTCCGCCGGATGGGCGTACATCAGGCGGTAATCCTCCAGCGACAGGGTCTCGTCCAGGGTGGTGAGGCCGACCACCCGGCTCACCCCGGGCAGGGTCTGGAGCTCGCGGCTCATGGCGTGCAGGGCGGCGAGCCCCTTGTCCCGGTGGGCGGGGCCTTCGGTGCGCGCGACCAGCACCAGCGGGATGAGATGGGCATCGGGAAACTCCCGCTCGATGGTCTCCTGCACCACGCGGCTCTCGACACCGATGGGCAGGGATTTATGATCGGCCGGCCCCAGCTGCAGATGGGCCAGCGGCACACCCAGCGCCAGCAGGACCAGGGTCGTGGTCAGCAGCACGGCGACGGCGCGCCGCATGACGAAATGGCTGAAGGCATACCACCGACGCCTGGCCTCCCGACGCGCCTGGCGGCGGATAAGTAGCGGCAGGGACAACCGTTCGATGCGTCCGCCCAGGATGGCGAGCAGGGCCGGCAAGACCAGGATGGCGGTGAGCATGGCGACCGTCACGCCGATCGCCGCCGCCAAGGCCATGTTGTGGAAGAAGCGCTGCGGCAGCAGCGTGAGACACAGCACGGCTGCGGCCACCGTGGTCCCGCTGAAGGCGACGGTGCGGCCTGCGCTCATGAGGGTGGCGGTGAGCGCATTGGCGTTGCCACGGCCCAGTTCCTCGCGGAAGCGGGAAACGATGAACAGGCCGTAGTCGATGGCCAGCCCCAATCCCAGCATGGACACGACATGGGTGGCGTAGACGCTCACCGTGGTCATTTCGCCGAAGGCCTTGAGCAGGGCCGTGCCGATCACCACCGTGCAACCGCCGATGACCAGCGGCAGCGCGGCGGCCACCAGGGAGCCGAACACCCAGATCAGGGCGGGGACGAGCAGCGCGAAGCTCAACCACTCCACCCGCGGCACATCCCGCTCCAGCGCCTCGCGCATGTCGACATAGGTGGCCAGTTCGCCGCCAAGCCGGATCTCGAGCTGCCCATGGTCGGCGAGCTGGCTGCGCAGACGCTGGAAGGCGCCCACCCCTTCATCCTGACCGCGTGGCAACCAGACCAGGGCAAAGGTCATGTCGCCGGCGGCGTTGCGCAGGCGCGCGTCGAGCGAGTCGTAGTAACTCTCCACGCGGCGCACGTCGGGATTGCGCGTGAGCGCCCGGATGACCCCCAGCACGGCGTTGCGGAAGGCGGGGGAGTCCACGTTCGGGTCGAGTCCCTGCCTCGCCCGCATGAGCAGGATGACCGGCGTGTCGTCCCGTCCGAAGCGCTCCCGCAGGGCCGAGCGCGCACGGGCCGCATCGCTGCCATCGATCTCCCAGCCCGGGGCGGGGTGGAGCCGCTGCAGGGTGTCTCGGCCGTAAAAGGCACTGAGTCCCAGCGCCAACAGGGCCATCAGCACGAATGACCAGGGGTGTCGTTCGATCAGGTGACCCAGGGACTGGAACATGGCTGGTGGGAGGGCGCGCGGGTCGCTGATGATACCCGTGCCCGCTTCGGTCTGCTCGGCAAGCGATCCGGGATCGGCCCGGATCGTCCATTGCGCCGGCGTCGGCCCGAAGGCGAGCCCCCGGCAGGCGGCGGTCGTAGGTCAGGCTCAAGCCTGACGAATTCGGCGATTTACAGTCGGCCCGAAGGCCAACTCACTGCTATCTGCTCGAAACCATGGCGGGAATCGCCGATTGGGACTACCCTATGGACATGAAGCAAACACGCCCCTTCCCCACGGCCCGCCCGATCCGTCTTCGCCTCGCGGCGGCACTCCTGGCGCTGGGACTGCTCGATCCGGTGATGGCCGCCCCACCCGCCGGGCCGGAGACGGCAGCCGTGACCAAGGTGCAGTTGGCCGGCGAGCCCGCCACGCCCGAGTCCGAGGTCAAGCTTGACCCCATGGCCTCCCTGCGGGCGCTCAGTGCCTACCTCACGCCGGACGACATCAACGAGCTGTCCCTGTACCTGCGCGACGTGGTGGTCGACATCCTCAGGGGGACCCAGGACGCGACGCTACCGCCCGACCTGGCCTTCAAGCTGGCGGTGCTGGAGAAGCGGTTCCGCAAGGAAGGGGACGTCTACCTGCAGCAGGCCCTGCGCAATCTCGACCGCGACCTCAGGCGCTTCCTGCAGAGCCTGCCGGTGCCGGTCCAGCTCCCCGAGTTGCGCGCCACGAATGAGAACTAGCCTCAGCCGGGTCGGGTGCAGGTCAGCCCTCAGGCCAACACCGCCCTGCGCCGAACCCCGTCAGGCTGAAGCCTGACCTACGGCCGCACCCGCCACTCCATAGCGCGCGAACGAGCCCCCCCTCCCTAGCGGCTGATCGGCTTGTAGCGTAGCCGCTTGGGCCTTGCCCCCTCCTCGCCCAGGCGGCGGCGCTTGTCGGCCTCGTATTCCTGGTAGTTGCCCGTGAAGAAGGTCCACTGCGAATCGCCCTCGGCGGCGAGGATGTGGGTGGCGATGCGGTCGAGGAACCAGCGGTCGTGGCTGATCACCAGCACGCAGCCGGCGAACTCCAACAGCGCATCCTCCAGCGCGCGCAAGGTCTCCACATCGAGGTCGTTGGACGGCTCGTCGAGCAGCAGCACGTTGCCGCCCTGGATCAGGGTCTTCGCCAGGTGCAGCCGGCCGCGCTCGCCGCCGGAGAGCTTGCCGACGATCTTGCCCTGGTCGGCGCCCTTGAAGTTGAAGCGCGAGAGATAGGCCCGGCTGGGCATCTCGAAGCGGCCGACGGTGAGGATGTCGCGGCCCTCGGCCACCGCGTCGAACACCGTCTTGTCGTCGGGCAGTCCCTCGCGCGACTGGTCCACCGCGGCGATCTGCACCGTCGGGCCGATGACGATCTCGCCGGCATCCGGTTTCTCCCTCCCCTGGATCATGCGGAACAGGGTGGACTTGCCGGCGCCATTGGGGCCGATGATGCCGACGATGGCCCCGGGCGGCACGGTGAAGGACAGGTCGTCGATCAGCAGCCGGTCGCCGTATGCCTTGGAGACGTGGTGGAACTCGATCACCTTGTCGCCCAGCCGCTCGCCGGGCGGGATGAAGATCTCCTGCGTCTCGTTGCGCCGCTGGTATTCGACCGTACACATCTCGTCGAAACGCGCGAGCCTCGCCTTGCTCTTGGCCTGGCGCGCCTTGGGGTTGGCGCGCGCCCATTCGAGCTCGGCGCGCATGGCCTTCATGTGCGCGTCGATCTGCTTCTGTTCCTGTTCGAGACGCGCCTCCTTCTGCTCGAGCCAGGAGGAGTAATTTCCCTTCCAGGGGATGCCATGGCCGCGGTCCAGCTCCAGGATCCACTCGGCCGCGTTGTCGAGGAAGTAACGGTCGTGAGTCACCGCCACCACGGTGCCGGGAAAGCGGGTGAGGAACTGCTCCAGCCACTCCACCGATTCGGCGTCCAGGTGGTTGGTGGGCTCGTCCAGCAGCAGCATGTCCGGTTTTGACAGCAGCAGGCGGGCGAGCGCCACGCGGCGCTTCTCCCCGCCCGACAGGTGGGCGATCTTCGCCTCCCAGGGCGGCAGGCGCAGCGCGTCGGCGGCGATCTCGAGCTGGTTGTCGATGTCGGCCCCGGCCGCGGCGATGATCGCCTCCAGGCGTGCCTGCTCCTCGGCCAGCTGGTCGAAATCGGCATCCGGTTCGGCATAGGCGGCGTAGACCTCTTCCAGCCGCCGCTTCGCCGCAATCACCTCGCCCAGTCCCGCTTCGACCTCCTCGCGCACGGTCTTGGTGGGGTCCAGCTCCGGCTCCTGGGGGAGATAACCGATGGAGATGCCGGGCTGCCACTGCACCTCGCCCTCGAACTCCTTGTCCACCCCGGCCATGATGCGCAGGACGGTGGACTTGCCGGCGCCGTTCAATCCCAGCAGGCCGATCTTGGCGCCGGGGAAGAAAGACAAAGAGATGTCCTTGATGATTTGCCGCTTCGGCGGCACGGTCTTGCTCACGCGGAGCATGGACATGACGTATTGGGCCATGATCGAGTACGATGCGTGGGTCAACAAAACCGAATTGTAGCCGGTTGCCCGGCTTGCCTCGCGATACCCTGACCCATACCACCATGAACTACGCACGGTGTGCGCCGTAGCGCACCGTGGGGTGGGACAGGCCAGCACGGCTAGCAGCCTGTCGGACTTGATATATACCACAAACATAATCGTTGATTTGCGCACAGGGGCAGACATGGCTTTTCTCCCGCTAGACAGAGACACGGAGTATCTGCTAGCGCCTTCGGTGCAGGATTGGTTGCCGGAATCCCATCTGGCGCGGTATGTGGTGGAGGTTGTGGAGAGGCTGGAGCTGTCGGCGCTGGAGCGGGCCTATGCTGGACGAGGTAGCGATGCCTACCATCCGGCGATGTTGCTGTCCTTGCTGATCTACGGCTATGCCACGGGGACGTTCTCGAGCCGCAAGATCGAGCGGGCCACCTACGACTCACTGGCCTTCCGGTACATCGCCTGCAACCGTCATCCTGACCACGACAGCCTGGCCAACTTCCGGAAACGCTTTGGGAAGGAATTTGGCGACGCATTTGTTCAAGTGCTGCAAGTGGCCCGCGAAAACCGGCTTTCCAAGTCTGGCACCGTCAGTCTGGACGGCTCGAAGATACACGCCAACGCCAGCCGGCCCAGTGCGCTGTCGCACGGACACATCGAGAAGATCGAAGCCCGACTCAAGGCGGAGGTGCAAGAGTTGCTGGCTTTGGCGGAAGCGGCAGATCGGTCCTCGGTTCCTGACGGTGTGAGTCTGCCCGACGAGATCGAGCGAAGGGAAGAGCGGCTGGCCGCCATTGCGGCGGCCAAGGCGAAGATCGAGGCGCGCGCCAAGGAGCGCTTTGAACGCGAGAAAGCCGAGTACGACGCCAAGATGGCGGCCCGTGCCGCCAAGGAAGCCAAGACGGGCAAGAAGGCCGCAGGAGGGGAACCCAAGCTGCCCGATCCGGCCCCGCGTGCCGAAGATCAGGTCAATCTGACCGATGAGCAATCGCGCATCATGAAGGTGGCTGGCGGCGGCTTCGAGCAGTGCTACAACGCCCAGGCGGTGGTGGATGCCGAGTCGATGCTGGTGGTGGTGCCGCAGGTGACGAATGCCGCCAATGACAAGGAGCAGGTTGCGCCGATGGTGGAGAAGGTACAGGCGCTACCTGAAGGACTGAACCAGCCGGAAGTCATCCTGATCGACAGCGGCTACTACAGCGAGAAGAACGTCACGACTTGCGAGGCTGCCGGGATCACCCCGCTGATCGCGGTCGGCCGCGAGGGACATCATTCGCATTGGCGAGAACGCTCTACCGAGCCTGATCCGCTGGCGACCGATGCAACGCCGGTGGAGCGGATGAAGCACACGCTCGAGACGAAAGCCGGGCGCGCGCTCTATGCGCTGCGCAAACAAACCGTGGAGCCGGTGTTCGGCATCATCAAATCGGTGCCGGGGTTCCGGCAGTTTCTGATGCGTGGCCTGGAGAATGTTCAGACCGAATGGACGCTGGTCTGCCTGGCGTGGAATTTGAACCTAAAAACCTCAGTTGACCGCTCCTTGGCCTTCGCAAAGACGCATGGAACCTGACGTTTGCGCCTCCGAGCACGCTCACCCGGAAGGTGAGGCCGCTACGCGCCCGCTTTCGGGTCTGTGCGCGCGTCTGGCTGCGTTGCTCCTCCTTGCGGGGAACGACCCCGCGGCGTCGTCGCGCCTTGCCAGCCACACGCACAAACCCGCCTTCGGGCGCGTTCAACTGAGGTTTTTAGGTTGAAA
>JBBIKZ010000103.1:0-8832 GCA_037445185.1 Hydrogenophilales bacterium
AACCCCCCACCGATCTCCTCCACCACCTCTCGTACGATGGCAAAGCCGTATTTGTGATAGGCAGCGATGGCCTGGGCGTTGCGTCGGTTGACGCGCAGCAGGAGATGGCTGCGGCCATGGGCGCGGGCGCGGCGTTCGACCCGTTCGACCAGCATGGCGCCGAGGCCCTGGCGTTGCCAGTCCGGGTGCACGTAGAGCTTGTCCAGCTTCACGGCGCCGCCTTCGAGGTGAAAGCTGTGCGCGAAGGCGAGCAGGGCTGCGCCGTCACGCGCCACGTCCCAGTGGTCGCCGCGCGCCAGGGTCTGGCGGATGAGCGGCGGATGGTAACGCTGCGCGAGCATGTATTCGATCTGGGCCGCAGAGAGGATGCCGGGGTAGTTGTGCCGCCAGATCAGCCCTGCCAACTCGGCCAGGGCCTCGGCCTCCTCGGGGCCCAGGGCGGTGATGGCGAGCCCGCTCACCGGCAGTGGGCGTAGCCGCGGTGCGAGGCGCGGATGAAGGCGGCGATCGCTTGCACGGCGGGGCTCGCCGAGGCTTCTAGGGCGGCGAGCAGCTCGGACTGGACCCGCTCGGTGCGCAAATGATGCAGTGCCCGCCGCAGGGCGGCGATCTCCCCGGCCGGCAGGCCCGCGCGCCTGAGCCCCACGACGTTGAGCGCCCGCGCGCGCGCCGGGTTGCCGTCGCTGATGACGAAGGGCAGGCAGTCCTGGTTGACGCGGCTGCTCGCCGCCACCAGGGCGAGCCGGCCGATGCGGCAGAACTGGTGCACGGTGACCGCCCCCGAGACGAAGGCGCGGTCGTCCACCTCGACGTGCCCCCCGAGCAGCGCGGCGTTGGCGAGGATGACCTGGTTGCCGATGACGCAGTCGTGGGCGACATGGCTCATGGCCATGAGGAAGTTGTCGTTGCCCAGGCGGGTGGCGCCGCCCTCGTGGTTGCTGCGGTGTATGGTCACCCCCTCGCCGAAGCGGTTGCCGTCGCCGATGATCACGAAGCTTGGGCAGTCGCGGAACTTGAAGTCCTGCGGCTCGCCGCCGATGACGGCGAACTCCGCCACCCGGTTGTTGCGGCCCATGCGCGTGTAGCGCTTGATGACGGCGTGCGCGGCGATGCGGCAGCCGTAGCCCAGCTCGGTGTCGGCCTCGATCACCGCATAGGGGCCGACCTCGACATCCGCGCCGAGTCGCGCGGCGGGGTCGATGATCGCCGTGGGGTGCAGGCTCATGCCGCCTGGGCAGTGCGCACCATCTCACAGACGCGGTCGATCTGCTCGTCGCCGAGCAAGGGTGAGATGGGCAGGGACAGCACCCGCGCGGCCGCCGCCTCCGCCACCGGCAGGCTGAGCTCCCGGCACTGCTCGGCAAAGAGCGGCTGGCGGTGTAGCGGGATGGGATAGTAGATGGCGCTGGCGATGCCGGCGGCCGTGAGCGCGGCCTGGATCGCATCGCGCCGGTCGCTCTCAATGGTGTACTGATGGTAGACATGCAGACCCTTGCCATCCTCATGCGGGGTCTGTACTGCATCGGCCAGGCGCGCGTTGTAGGCGTGGGCGACGCGGCGGCGGGCGGCGTTGAAGGCGTCGATGCGCTTGAGCTTCACGCGCAGGATGGCGGCCTGCACCTCGTCGAGCCGGCTGTTGTAGCCGAGCACGTCGTGGTGGTAGCGCACGCGGCTGCCGTGGCTGGCGAGCACGCGCAGTCTTTCGGCGAGCGCGTCGTCGTCGGTGATCACCATGCCGCCGTCGCCGAAGGCGCCCAGGTTCTTGCTCGGGTAGAAGGAGAAGCAGCCGATGTCGCCGTAGGCCCCCGATTTGCGGCCACCGTACTCGGCGCCGAAGGACTGGGCGGCGTCCTCGATGAGTTTGAGGCCATGCCGCCGGCAGAGCGCGGCGATGGGGGCGAGGTCGGCCGGCTGGCCGTAGAGGTGCACCGGCACCACGGCGCGGGTGCGCGGCGTGATGGCCGCCTCGATGCGCGCCGGATCGATGTTGTAGGTCATGGGGTCGATGTCCACGAACACCGGTCGCGCCCCGCACATGCTCACGGTGGAGGCGGTGGCGACGAAGGTGAAGGGGGTGGTGATGACCTCGTCGCCCGGGCCCACGCCGCAGGCGCGCAGCGCGAGGAGCAGGGCGTCGGTGCCGGAGGCGCAGGCAATGGCCTGTCTCACGCCGCAATAGGCCGCCACCTCCTGTTCGAAGGCGCGCACGTTGGGGCCGCCGATGTATTGCGTGGAGGCCAGGGCGGCCAGCACGGCCGGCACCAGTTCCTCCTTCAGCAAGGCGTATTCCGCCTTGAGGTCCACCATGGGGATGGTCATTTCGTCTTTCCTCGTCGCTGCATGAGTTCGCCGATGGTAAGCGCCAGCGCCAGCGCCCGCCGGCCGTCCTCGCCGGTGACCGGGGACGGGCCGCCCTGGCGCACGGCGCGGGCGAAGGCCTCGACCTCGTTCATGAGCGCATCGCCCGCCGGCACCTCGAGCTCCTCCAGCACGATGGGCTGTTGCGCATCCTCGCTGCGGCGGGCCGCCTGCACGCGGCGCTCGCCGAAGTCGATGGCGAGATACTGGTCCTTGAAGAACAGGCGCATCTTGCGCAGGGTGCCCACACTCACGCGGCTGGCGGTGAGGTTGGCCACGCAGCCGTTCTCGAACTCGAGGCGGGCGTTGCCGATGTCGATGCCGTCGGTGAGCACCGGCGTGCCGCTGGCGCGCACCTCGACGACCGGGCTCCCCACGACGGACAGGATCAGGTCCAGGTCGTGGATCATGAGGTCCAGCACCACGCTGACGTCCGTGCCGCGCGGCTTGAAAGGGGCAAGGCGATGCGCCTCGATGAACAGGGGGGTGGTGACGTGGGGCCGCATGGCCAGCCAGGCCGGGTTGAAGCGCTCCAGGTGTCCCACCTGCAGCGTGAGCCCGCGGCGTTCCGCCAGCTCGATCAGGGCGTCGGCCTCTTCCACGCGCTGGGTGATCGGCTTCTCCACCAGCACGTGCACGCCCGCCTCGAGGCAGTCGCGCACCACGCGGTAGTGCTGCTCGGTGGGCACCACCACCGAGACCGCGTCCACCTTGTCGAGCAGGTCGCGGTAATCCGTGTAGGCCACGCTGCCCACCTCGGCGGCCACGGCACTGGCCCGCGCGGCATCGCTGTCGACGACGCCGACCAAGTCCACCGCCTCCACCTGCGCCCACTTCTGGGCATGAAACCGACCGAGATAACCAACACCGATCACGGCGGCACGCAGCGATGCGCTCATGCGATGCATCTCCTGGGCGCGGCTGCACGCGGTTTCATGTTCTGGCTCAGTCTTGGTACTCAGCGTTGGTAAACGGAAGGCTCGCCCGCCGGCCGGTTCTTGAAACGGCGGTGTAGCCAGAAATACTGCTCGGGCATCAGGCGCACCTGTTCCTCGATGAAGGCGTTCATGCGGCGCGTGTCGGATTCTACATCCTCGCCCGGGAAATCCTCCCAAGCCGGCAGGAAACGCACCACGTAGCCGCTGCCCTCCTGGCGGACGATGCAGGGTACGACCCGCGCCCCGGTGATGCGCGCCAGCCGGGGCAGCGCGGTGACGGTGGCGGCAGGCACGCCGAAGAAGGGCACGAAGATGGCATCTCTCAAGCCGAAATCCTGATCGGGCAGGTAATAGAAGGGCATCCCGGCGCGGATGGCGCGCAGGGCCGGTTTGATGCCTTCGTGTCGGGAGATGAGCAGGGACGGCCCGAAGCGGCTGCGGGCATGACGCATCAGGCGGTCGACATAGGGGTTGCGGATGCGCGCGTACATGGAAGCGAAGCGATGCGGCAGCAGGGTGAGCCGGATCCCGCCGAGGTTGAGGCCGACGAAATGCGGGGCGAGCAGGATGAGCGGACGGCCGACATGGGCCTGAAAATGTTCCACCCCCTCCAGCCGCACCAGGCGCTCCAACTCCTCCCGGCTGCCCCACCATCCCACCGCTTCCAGCACGCTCGCCCGGCCGAGGGCACGAAAGTGCGCCTCGAGCAATTGCCGGCGCGCGCGTGCGCTCAGCTCCGGGAAGCACAGGCGCAGATTGGTCGCCCCGATGTGCCGGCGCGAGACGGCGAAGGCGTAGAGCAGCCGGCCCAGCCATTCGCCCAGCCGGCCCAGCGCGGGGATGGGCAGCAGGCGGTAGAGGAGGTGGAGCAGTGCAATGGCCGGACGGGTCATGCGGCGGTGTGCAGCGCGGTCGGCTGACCGGCCAGTCAGGACAAGGGCGGCGGCGGCGCCCCGCCGGGCTGCTTGTAGCGCCGGTAGCGCCAGAGGTATTGCTCGGGGTGGCGGCAGATCATGGCCTCCAGACGGGCGTTGAGCGCGGTGGCGGCGGCTGTGTCGTCGTCGGGGATGGGCGGCAGGGGTTCCACCCACAGGCGAAACCCCCTGCCCCAGCTCAGCCGTTCGCAGAACAGCAGCAGGGGGACGGCACCGGTGGCGCGGGCCAGACGGAAGGCGAGCGTGGGCGTGTAGGCGGCACGGCCGAAAAAGGGTGCCCACACGCCGTCGCCCCGGCTGGCCACCTGGTCGGGCAGGATGCCCGCCGCCTCGCCCCGCCTGAGCGCGGTGAGCAGGGCGCGCACGCCCTTCAGGTCGGGGGTGGCCAGGCGCGCCTGACCGCGCTCGCGCCCGCTGCGCATGAGCCGGTCCGCCCAGGCCTGACGCGGAGGCCGATACAGCTCGACGATGGGCATGCGGCTGGCGAGATACAGACCGACCAATTCCCAGCAGCCCAGATGCGGGGTCATGACCAGCACCCCTCGCCCGCTCCGGTGGGCGGCCTCCACGTGCTCCAGACCATGCACCTCGCGCACCAGAGCGATGGCATCGGGGAAGGGCCGCAACCACACCGGCAGCAGCTCCACCACACTCATGCCGAAGTGCATGGCCACACGCAGCCGCAGCCCGAAGGAGTCCATTCCTGCCTGGCGCAGATTGTCGCGCGCGACGGCAGACCGGTTGGAGAAGGGCAGGCCGACGAGGCCCAGGAGCGCGCCGATGGCATGCAGCAAGGGCAGCGGCAGGCGGGCGACGAGGCGCAAGACGGCAAGCATGCAGGCGGGCTGAGCGGGTGGAGAGGTCTGAGAATTGACGCTCGGGGGGCGCTAGGCTAGCATGCCGGCACCGCCGAGTTAACGGACAACTTGCAGGGCGGGGGGTCGGTGGGATCGCTTGCCGGCCGAGGACGGGGCGCGAACGCACTCAAGCGCATCGCGCACCGGCCGATAAATACTGCTAAAGCGTCGCCTGCTCTGGGCCCGGAGCCGGTAACGCCGGCGAGTCGGGCCCAAGTTCTATCCGGAGCAGTCATGAACGAATTCCTCTTCACCTCGGAGTCGGTGTCCGAAGGCCATCCCGACAAGGTGGCCGACCAGGTCTCGGATGCCATCCTCGACGCCATCTTCAGCCAGGACCCGCATGCCCGCGTGGCCTGCGAGACCCTGGTGACCACCAACCTGTGCGTGCTGGCGGGCGAGATCACCACCCATGCCGTGGTGGACTACGGCAGCGTCGCCCGCGAGACCATCCGCCGCATAGGCTACAACGACCCGGCCCTGGGGTTCGACGCCGACAACTGCGCGGTGATGGCGACCATCCACAAGCAGTCGGCCGACATCGCCCAGGGCGTGAACGAGGGCGAGGGTCTGTTCCTCGACCAGGGCGCCGGCGACCAGGGCCTCATGTTCGGCTATGCCTGCAACGAGACGCCGCAGTTCATGCCGCTGCCCATCTATCTCGCCCACCGTCTGGTGGAACGGCAGGCCGAGCTGCGCAAGGACGGGCGGCTGCCGTGGCTGCGGCCGGACGCCAAGAGCCAGGTCACCGTGCGCTACGTCGAGGGGCGACCGGTGCACGTGGACACCGTGGTGCTGTCCACCCAGCACCATCCCGAGATCTCGCACGGCCAGCTCAGTGAAGCGGTGATCGAAGAGATCATCAAGCCGGTGATCCCCAGGGAGATGATCAACGGCGACATCCAATACCTCATCAACCCGACCGGCCGCTTCGTCATCGGCGGCCCACACGGCGACACGGGGCTCACCGGCCGCAAGATCATCGTCGACACCTATGGCGGTGCCGCCCCCCATGGCGGCGGCGCCTTCTCCGGCAAGGACCCGTCCAAGGTCGACCGTTCGGCCGCCTATGCCGCCCGCTACGTGGCCAAGAACATCGTCGCGGCGGGGCTGGCCAGCCGCTGTCTGGTGCAGGTGGCCTATGCCATCGGCGTGGCCAAACCGGTGTCGCTGATGGTACAGACCTTCGGCACCGGCAGGATCCCCGAACACCGCATCGAGGAACTGGTCTGGGCGCATTTCGACCTCAGGCCCAAGGGCATCATCCAGAGCCTCGACCTCCTGCGCCCGATCTATGCCAAGACGGCCGCCTACGGCCACTTCGGTCGCGACGAGCCGGAGTTCACCTGGGAGGCCACCGACAAGGCCGAACTGCTGCGCACCGAGGCGGGTGTCGATCGCCGCCACGGCTAGTTCATGCCCCATCGCCTCGAGGGGCGCTGCGACCCGCCAGCCGGCGGGCCAGGCTCGGGGTGAAGGAGATCGTGACGTAACGGCGCCCGTTCATTTTTTATGGAGATCTACGAAATGAACGCACCTGCCCACTTCACCGATTACCGCGTCGCCGATCTGAAGCTCGCCGACTGGGGCCGCAAGGAGATCCGCATCGCCGAGACGGAGATGCCCGGCCTGATGGCGATCCGTGAGGAATACGCCCAGAGCAAGCCGTTGCGGGGCGCCCGCATCTCCGGCAGTCTGCACATGACCATCCAGACCGCGGTGCTGATCGAGACCCTCACCGCGCTGGGCGCCCAGGTGCGCTGGGCCTCCTGCAACATCTTCTCCACCCAGGACCACGCCGCCGCGGCCATCGCCGCCCGAGGCATTCCGGTCTATGCCTACAAGGGTGAGAGCCTGGAGGAATACTGGGCCTTTACCCACAAAATCTTCGAGTGGCCCGATGGCGGCTATTCCAACATGATCCTCGACGACGGCGGCGACGCCACCCTGCTGCTGCACCTGGGCACCCGGGCGGAGCAAGACCCCGCCGTCCTCGACAAGCCAACCAGCGAGGAGGAGCGCATCCTGTTCGCCGCCATCCGCGAGCGGCTCAAGGTGGACCCGACCTGGTATTCGCGGCGCATCGCCCACATCAAGGGGGTCACCGAGGAGACCACCACCGGCGTACACCGCCTGTACCAGATGCACGAGCGGGGCGAGCTCAAGTTCCCGGCCATCAACGTCAACGACTCGGTGACCAAGAGCAAATTCGACAACCTCTACGGCTGCCGCGAGTCGCTGGTGGACGGCATCAAGCGTGCCACCGATGTCATGATCGCCGGCAAGATCGCCGTGGTGTGCGGCTATGGCGACGTGGGCAAGGGCAGCGCCCAGGCCCTGCGGGCGCTGTCCGCCCAGGTCTGGGTGACCGAGATCGACCCCATCTGTGCGCTCCAGGCGGCCATGGAAGGCTACCGCGTGGTGACCATGGACTACGCCTGTGACAAGGCCGACATCTTCGTCACCGCCACCGGCAACTACCACGTCATCACCCACGATCACATGGTGAAGATGAAGGACCAGGCCATCGTCTGCAACATCGGCCACTTCGACAACGAGATCGACGTGGTCAGCCTGGAGAAGTACCGCTGGGAGGAGATCAAGCCGCAGGTCGACCACGTCATCTTCCCGGACGGCAAGCGCATCATCCTGCTCGCCAAGGGGCGGCTGGTGAACCTGGGCTGCGCCACCGGCCACCCGAGCTACGTGATGTCCAGCTCGTTCGCCAACCAGACCCTGGCCCAGATCGAGCTCTTCAACCACACGGACAAATACCCCATCGGCGTCTATACCCTGCCCAAGCATCTGGACGAGAAGGTGGCGCGGCTGCAGCTCAAGAAGCTCGACGCCGAGCTCACCGTGCTCACGCCCGAGCAGGCCGCCTACATCGGCGTGCCGGTGGAGGGGCCCTACAAGGCGGCCCACTACCGCTACTGAGGGCCGGGCCGGCCGTCATGGGCGCCTGACTGACCCGGGCCGATGCGGGCCGATGTGCTCCTCGTGCGGCAGGGACTTGCCGCCTCGCGCAGCGCGGCCCAGCGCCTGATCGAGGCCGGCCGGGTGCGCCGCGAGACGATCCACGGCGCCGCCCCGGTCTGGCAACTGGTGACCAAGGCGAGCCAGGAACTGCCGGAGGACACCCCGCTGGCGGTGGTGCCCGACGCGGCCGACCGCTACGTCTCGCGCGGCGGGGTCAAGCTCGCCGGCGCGTTGGCCCATACCGGCCTCGACGTGCGCGGCTGGGTCTGCCTGGATGTGGGCCAGTCCACCGGCGGCTTCACCGACTGCCTGCTTGAGGCCGGCGCGGCGCGCGTGGTGGGCGTGGACGTCGGGCACGGGCAGCTGCACCCGCGGCTCGCCCGCGATGCGCGCGTGGTCTGCCTCGAAGGGGTCAATGCCCGCGCGCTGACGCCAGAACGGCTCGGCGCGCATCTCCCGCCCGGCGGCTTCGACCTCATCGTCGCCGATGCCGCCTTCATCTCGCTCACCCTGCTCATCCCACGCTGGCCACCGCTGCTCAAGCCAGCAGGCCAGGTACTGGCCCTGATCAAGCCGCAATTCGAGGTCGGGCCGGCCGGTGTCGGCAAGGGCGGTCTGGTGCGCGATGCGCGTCAGTACGACGAGGTCACCGCAGCCATACGCTCAGCCTGCGAAAGCAACGGCCTGCGCGTGCGCGCCGTGTTCGACAGCGTCATCCGCGGCGGTGACGGCAACCGCGAGTTCTTCGTCTGGGCAGCGCATGAT
>JBBIKZ010000104.1:0-8778 GCA_037445185.1 Hydrogenophilales bacterium
CCCAGGTGTCGCTTCGTGTACCACCTTCCCGCTTGTACCAGGCATGAAAGTGCTTGACACCCCACCCCGCATGCCGGCTGCGGTCGCGCTGCACCACCGCCATCACCTCATCGACCGGCGCCCGCCGATGCGACACCTGTGTAAGAAGCCTGTCCACCAGCCCCTCCAGACCAGCCTCCTCGTAGCGGGCGATAGAGCGCCGAAACGTCCGCTTAACCCACCCCCAACAGCCTCGCCGCATCCTCCTGCGTCAGCCGCCCTGACTGCCAACATCTATGCGCTTCTTCAAACCTCATCGCCCCTATCCTGTAGCAACTCCGTCCGTCTCATCAGACACCTCCTTCTGCACCTAATGAAACCGGACAAATCTCGTGCTACGAGTCCGGACAGATTATTTGCTCTCTACACCTCGGCCATGATTCATTGCCAATCCGGTGTGGCGAAGCGGATCATAATGCGCCTGTGCCTTCTTCCGCGCGTACATGGACAAAAAGAAGATCCTGCTGCCCCTTGTCATCCTGGCCATCGCGGCGGGCGGTTTCGCCGCCCTCAAGGCCAGTCGCCCGAAACAGGCCCCGGTCCCCCCCACGGAACAGGTCTGGCGGGTGGAAACGATCACCGTGGCGCCGGCCGCCCTGAGCCCGCAGCTCACCCTCTACGGCAAGGTGGAGAGCCCCGAACTGACCCGTGCCGCCGCGCCCGGGGTGGGGCGGGTCAGCCGCGTGCTGGTGCGCGAGGGGCAGCCTGTGCGGCGTGGACAGCTGCTGCTGGAGCTGGACCCGCGCGACTTCGAACCCCGCGTCGTCCAGGCGCAGGGCCAGGTGGACGAATTGAAGGCGGCCATGGACAGCGAGCGCCTGCGTCATGCCGCCGATCTCGACCAGCTCGAGCAGGAGCGGCGCCTGCTGGATTTTGCCGCCGCCGATGTGGCCCGCTTCGAGCGTCTGCGCGCGGAGAACTTCTACTCCCAGGCGGCCGTCGACCAGAGCCGCCAGACGCTCGCGCGCCAGCAGATCAGCCTGCGTTCGCGTGAACTGGCCATCAAGGATCACCAGGCACGCATGGCCCAGTTGCAGTCACGCCTGGATCAGGCACGGGCCAACCTCGATCAAGCGCAGCTCGCCCTGGCGCGCAGCCGCGTGATCGCGCCCTTCGACGGGATCGTGGCCGACGTGCAGGTGGCACAGGGCGATCAGGTGGCGAGCGGTCAGACACTGATGACCCTCTATCCCTCGGCAGGGTTGGAGGTCAGGGCCAAGATCCCGGCCCCGCACCAGGACGAGATTCTGGCCGAGCTCGACCGGGGCCGCGTCTTGGAGGCCACCACCCGCCTCGGCGGTGAGGCGTTGCGGCTCGAGCTCGTGCGCCTTTCGGGCGCGGCGGATACACGAGGACTCGACGGGTTTTTCCGTCTCACGGCACCGCATGATCAGCTGCGCGTGGGCAGTCTGCTCACGCTGCACCTCTCCCGCCCCGTGGTGGATGCCGCGGTGGCGGTCCCGTACAGCGCGCTCTATGGCGGGCGGCAGGTCTACAAGGTGGAAGGCGGGCGCCTCCAGGCCGTGCCGGTGCGTGTGCTGGGCGAACTGGCGGGCGAGCGCCCCCTGCTGTTGATACGCAGTGACGGACTCAAACGCGACGACCAGGTGATGACGACGCATCTGCCGAATGCGGTGTCGGGGCTGCGGGTGGATGTGGTGAAACGCTGAAGGCGAGACGTCGCAGCGTCTTCTCGCCACGCAGCCACACCGTTCGTGGAGCGCAGCGCCAGGCCGACTGAAGGGGTCGCCTTTCTTGCTGGGCCAGGGGGCGTGCAAGATAATGCGCCCATCCACATGCCGATGGGAGAAACCCTTATGCAAGGTCAACTCGCTCCGGATTTCGAACTCCCCGCGACCGGCGGTCGCATCCTGCGGCTGTCCGACCAGCGCGGCAAGCTGGTGGTGCTTTATTTCTATCCCAAAGACAACACACCTGGCTGCACCACCGAGGGTCAGGATTTCCGTGACCTCTACGACCTGTATCAGGGCTTGGACTGCGAGCTTTTCGGCATTTCCAGGGACAGCGTGAAATCGCACGAGGCCTTCAAGGCCAAGCTCGGCTTGCCATTCGAACTGCTCTCGGACGAGGACGAAAAGGTCTGCGCGGCCTATGGCGTCATCAAGATGAAAAACCTGTATGGCAAGAAGGTGCGCGGCATCGAGCGCAGCACCTTCGTCATCGACCGGGACGGAACCATCGCCCGCGAATGGCGCGCCGTCAAGGTGCCCAACCACGCCCGCGACGTACTCGAGTTCGTCCGCACCCTGGGCTGAACCGTTTTCCCCTCGCCAAACTGACGCCATGGCGCGTAAACCCAGACACCACAGCCAACCCAAGCTGTTCGTCCTCGACACCAACGTCCTACTGCACGATCCCACTTGCCTGTACCGCTTCCAAGAGCACGACATCTACCTGCCCATGGCCACGCTTGAGGAGCTGGACCACAACAAGAAGGGCATGAGCGAGGTGGCGCGTAATGCCCGCCAAGCGAGTCGCTTCATCGAGGAGGTGGTGAGCGGGCGCGAGACCGAGATCAGCCAGGGGGCGCACCTGGGCCCGCACAGCCACAACGCCGCCACCGGCAAGCTGCTGCTGCAGACCCATCCCATAGACAGCGACATCACCTCGGTGCTGCCCTACAGCAAGGTGGACAACCAGATCCTCGGCGTGGTGGGTTACCTGAAGGGGAAATATCCGGGACGCGCCGTGATCCTGGTGACCAAGGACATAAACATGCGCATCAAGGCGCGTGCCTTGGGGATCGCGGCGGAGGATTACTACAACGACAAGGTGCTGGAGGACACCGACATCCTCTACACGGGGGTGCGCGAGCTGCCGGCGGATTTCTGGGAAACACACGGCAAGGGCATGGAGTCCTGGCAGAAGGACGGGCGGGTGTACTATCGCGTGACCGGGCCCCTGGTGCCCTCGCTGCTGGTCAACGAGTTCGTCTACCAGGAGGGGGAACGCCCGCTTAATGCCATGGTGACCGAGATCAACGGCAACACGGCGGTGTTGGTCACCATCAAAGACTATAGCCATCACAAGAACAATGTCTGGGGCATCACCGCCCGCAACCGGGAACAGAACTTCGCCCTGAACGTGCTGATGAACCCGGACATCGACTTCGTCACCCTGCTCGGTCAGGCCGGCACCGGCAAGACCCTGCTCACCCTAGCGGCGGGACTGACCCAGACCCTGGAAGACAAGCGCTACAGCGAGATCATCATGACGCGGGTGACCGTGCCGGTCGGCGAGGACATCGGCTTCCTGCCCGGTACCGAGGAAGAGAAGATGACGCCCTGGATGGGGGCCCTGGAAGACAACCTGGACGTGCTCAACATGAACGACCAGGAGGCGGGGGAGTGGGGCAGGGCGGCCACCCAGGACCTCATCCGTTCGCGCATCAAGGTCAAATCGCTCAACTTCATGCGCGGCCGCACCTTCATCAACAAGCTCCTGATCATAGACGAGGCGCAGAACCTCACGCCCAAGCAGATGAAGACGCTGATCACGCGTGCCGGGCCCGGCACCAAGGTGGTCTGCTTGGGTAACATCGCCCAGATCGACACCCCCTATCTCACCGAGGGCAGCTCGGGGCTCACCTATGTCGTCGACCGCTTCAAGGGCTGGCCGCACAGCGGCCACGTGACCCTGGCACGCGGCGAGCGCTCCCGCCTCGCCGATCATGCCGCCGGCGTGTTGTGAGCTGGGGTCGCAGCCACGCCCGCCAACCCCCGCCTTGACGGGCCCAGAACCGGCTGCTGCCCGGCCGGGCCCGGTGTCGCCCAAAGGAAACACCCGTGGTGGCCGGCGTTTCCAATACCTTTACGTTTTTGTGAAATAACCTCACGTTTGTAACAATTCCCGCCGATAATCGGCCTATTGCTTGATGGCCCGGTATGGTTGTCGCCATGCTGGGGGGCAGGATAACAATGCGAGGCGAGCCCTTCGCCCGAAATGTTGGATACAGCGTAACAACGACCCTACACGACGAGGAGCCCATGAAACTGACCCAAGGTATCGCCCTTTCCGCGCTTGCCCTTTCCCTGACGCTCGCCTTGTATGGCTGTGGCGACGAGAAGGAGGGTGAACAGCAGAAGGCCACGCAGGTGGCCGCCAAGGTAGGCGATGACGAAATCACCGTACATCAGCTCAATTTCGAGTTGGCCAAGCTCGGCGGCAATCTGACGCCGGAGCAGTCCAAGCAGGCGGCCAATCAGGTGCTGCGCGGTCTGGTGGATCAGCAGTTGCTGATGCAGAAGGCCATCGCCGACAAGCTGGATCGCGACCCCAAAGTGGTACAAACCCTGGAGGCGGCGCGTCGGCAGATCCTCGCCCAGTCCTACGTGGAAAAGCTCACCGCCGCGGCGGCGAAGCCCACCGAGGCGGAGATCAAGGAATATTTCGACAAGCACCCCGAGCTCTTCGCTGAGCGGCGGATTTACCGCCTGCAGGAGTTGTCGGTGCAGGTCACGCCGGACAACGTCGCCCAGGTGAACGAAAAACTGGCCAACGTACGCAATCTCAACGAGTTCGTGGAGTGGCTCAAGGCCAACAACATCCCGGCGCGTGGCGGACAAAGCGTCAAGGCGGCCGAGCAACTGCCGCTGGAGGTGTTGCCGCGACTGCACGCCCTCAAGGACGGACAGGCCCTCACGCTGTCGGGCAACAACACGCTCAACATCGTCTACCTGGCCGGCTCCCAGACCCAACCCGTGAACCTGCAGCAGGCCACGCCCGCGATCGAACGCTACTTGCTCAACGCCAAGAAACGGGAAATCGCCGAGCAGGAACTCAAGCGACTGCGCGACGCCACCAAGGTGGAGTACCTGGGTGAATACAGCGAGGCCGCCAAGCTCCAGAGCCCCCCGGTCGTGCCGTCGGCCAAGCCTGGCAATGGTGACAAGGTCGCGACTCCGACGCCGGCTGACGTGCCAGATCTGACCGCGCCGGCCGACGCCCAGGGTGCCATCGACAAGGGCGTGCAAGGCCTGCGCTGAGCCTGCGGCCCTCAACAGGGATGCGGCCGGGATGAGGTTGAAACGGGAGGTCCTGGTCCGCGTTCTCCCCTTCGCGCTCTTCATCCTCTTGCTGGCGCTCCTGGACCCCCTCGGCGATTGGCTGGGCCCGGATTTCGACGTCCGTCTGGTCTACCCCGTCAAGACCGTGCTGGTGGCCGCCATCATGCTCTATCTGGTCAGGGAGTATGTGGAGCTGAGGCAGCTGCCTGACGATGGCAGGTGGCTGTGGTTGTGGGCGCCCCTGGTGGGGGCGGGTGTATTCGTGCTGTGGATCCATCTCGACTGGGGATGGCTCAATCTCGCGTCCGAGGATGGCTTCGTCTACGACCCGCGTGACCCGGTGAGCGGCGAGATCGACTGGACGCTGGCCGCATTCCGACTGGCCGGGTCCGCCCTGCTCGTGCCGGTGATGGAGGAGCTGTTCTGGCGTTCATTCCTCATGCGCTGGATCGACCGGCACGATTTCCTGAACCTGGCGCCTGCGCTGGTGAGCCTCAAGGCCATCCTCGTTTCCAGCCTGGTGTTCGGTTTCGAGCACACCCTGTGGTTCGCGGGCATCCTGGCCGGACTGGCCTATGCCTGGCTGTATCGCGCCAGTGGCAGCCTCTGGCCGCCCATCCTCGCGCATGCCGTCACGAACGGGATGCTGGGGTTGTGGGTGCTCCATACCGGTCAGTGGCAGTTCTGGTAGCTCTGCACGGAGGAAATGCGGCCATGCCCACCCGCCTCGAGATACAGGCCAATACGTTCCCGGTGCGCCTTGCCTCCCCGCGCCCGCCGGGACAGGCGCAGCCTGGCCCGGCGGGCGCTCTGCAAGGTGGAGGCGCCAGGCCGAGGTCCGCATGGGGATGCCGATATCATTCGCTGGGCCTGTTCGTGGCGCTGGGCATCCTTCTGCCTGCCATGGCGCCAGCTGGCGAAGGGGATTTCTTCAGACCCCTGGTGAGTGCCGCTTACCACCACGATAGCAACCTCTTCCGCTTTGCCAATGACAGCGAGGTCCCAGCCATGATCGGTGGCGAGTCCACGGGCAACAAGATCCAGTCGGTCAACTACACGCTCCTGGGTGCCGGCTTTCTGCTGGATTGGCAGCAAGGCCGCCAACGCATACAGGGCCGGGCACTCGTCAACAAGGCGAAGTTCAGCCGTTATGGCGGCGTCCTCGACTACGACGGCCACGACCTCGATACCCGCTGGGACTGGCAGCTGGGCAACCGCTGGCGTGGTCAGCTGGGTGCGGAACGCACCAAGACGCTGGGCAGTTACGACAACATCGGGGTGATCCAAAACACCCGCACCCTGAGCCGCTACAACTTCAGGGCCGTGCGCGATCTGCACACGGACTGGCAGGCTGAGGCCGGCTACAACCGATACGCCAGCCGGTATTCCACTCAGAACATCCGGGACGTGGAGGTGGATGCCTTCAGTCTCGGTATCCACCGACTGGGCGGCACGATGCAGCGCATGGGTCTGGAGTTGCGCTACAGCGACGTCCAGCGGCCGAACAAGACCGGGACCCTGTCCGACGCGACGGAATGGGGTCTGTTCGGCGTCGCCACCTGGCAGCCGAGCGGCAAGACCCGTCTGCGCGGGCGTCTGGGTTACATCAACCGGGAGTACGCCTCGGCTGGTGCGCGCGATTTCAGCGGGCTGGAGGCGCGCCTCGACGCCGACTGGGCGCCGACCGGCAAGTCCCTGGTCAATGCCGCCGCCTATCGGGAGCTCAATGAATCGGATTTGGGGGTGGCCAACAACTATGCCGAGGTCACGGGCCTGGATCTGACCGCACAGTGGCAGATCCTGCCCAAGACGGGCGTCGGGCCGTTCCTGCGGCTGGAAAACCACCGCTACGACGGCACCAGCATCGACGACGACTACTTGAGCTTTGGGGTGAGGGCGGCGTATCAGCCCTGGCCTGGCGGCGACCTCGCCCTGACGGTGCAGCGGTCGACGCGCGAATCGAGTCTTCCCAGCCGCGATTTCAGCGCTACGACCATCAGCCTCACCGCGGCGATGGCCTTCTAGTGGGTGGCATGTACAGCGAAGCGCCGACCCTCGCCGTATTGCGCCGTCTCACCCACCCGGTGGTGGCGGTGCTCGTGCTGCTCGCCTCCCTGGGCGTCTGGGGGGAGCGCCTGGACGGCTATTACCTGGTTCTGGCCATCATCGCCTTCTTTCTGTCCTCCCACCTCTTCGAGGACCTCGCCCTGCTGTGCCCCTGTGGTCGTCGTCTCTGGAGCGGCTTCGGCAGCATGCTGTTCGCCTGGCTGCTCACCGTTGTCGGCGTCCTGTTCCTCGGCTACCTGACCCAATTCGACTCCCACTACGACGAACACGTCATGCTCACCTGGTTCGTCGCCACCCCCGGGTTCATGCTCGCCGCCCACATGGGCATGCGCAGGTACATCCATCGTCTGCATGGTCTCGGCCGCGCCCGGCGGGCGGTGATCGTGGGCGGCAACGAGGCCGGTGAGCGGCTGGCACGGCGGCTGCAAAGCAACGAGTGTCTGCTGACGGACTTTCTCGGCTACTTCGACGACCGCAAACCCGAGCGCATGTTCGCCGCGGCACGGGCGCAGTTCCTCGGACACACCGGCGAGTTACAGGACTATGTGCGCAAGCATCGCGTGGACGTGGTCTACATCTCCCTGCCGATTTCACATAAGGACCGCATCAGCGCCCTGCTCAACGTGCTCAAGGACAGCACGGTGTCCGTCTATGTCGTCCCGGACATCTTCACCTACGACCTCATCCAGGCCCGCATCAACCAGATCGGCGGCATACCCGTGATCGCCATCCTGGAGACGCCTTTCACCAGCATCAATGCCTTCAACAAGCGCTTGTCCGACGTCGTTCTGGCCAGCCTGATCCTGATCCTGGTCTCCCCTCTGATGCTGGTGGTGGCCCTCGCGGTCAAGCTCACCTCACCGGGGCCGGTGATCTTCAAGCAGCGGCGCTATGGGCTCAACGGCGAGGAGATCATCGTCTACAAGTTCCGCACCATGAGGGTGTGCGAGGATGGGGAGGAGATCCGCCAGGCCACGCGCGACGACGAGCGGGTCACCCTGATCGGTCGTTTTCTGCGCAAGACCTCGCTGGACGAACTGCCCCAGTTCATCAACGTGCTGCAGGGGCGCATGAGCATCGTCGGGCCGCGCCCGCATGCCGTGGCCCATAACGAGCACTACCGCAAGCTGATCTCCGGCTACATGCTGCGACACAAGGCCAAGCCGGGTATCACCGGCTGGGCCCAGGTCAACGGCCTGCGCGGCGAGACCGAGACGCTCGACAAGATGGCCGCGCGCGTGCAGTACGATCTGGATTATCTGCGCAACTGGTCCCTGTGGCTTGACCTGCTCATCATCCTGAAGACCATCTGGCTCGTCTTCAAGGACACCCGAGCCTACTGACATCCGGTTGCGGCTGCAATGATTGAGTGTTATCAATCCGTAACTTCATCAAGGGTGGAAAACGTGATGCGCAAACTGCTGACCCCGTTCCTGTTCATCCTGCTCTTGGGGCTCGCCCCCCTCGTCCACGCCGCTGCCGACTACGGTCTGGCCACCGGTGACCTGGTGCGCATCAATGTCTACAACCATCCCGATCTCACCACCGAGACCCGCATCACGGAGGCCGGCGCGGTGCGCTTCCCCCTCGTGGGCGAGGTGGCCGTCGCCGGTGCGACCGCCGACGAGGCGGCCAGACGCATCGC
>JBBIKZ010000105.1:0-8667 GCA_037445185.1 Hydrogenophilales bacterium
TTCAATCTAGTATCCCGGCCGAGCTCTGCCAGGCCCGGTAGGGGAGGAGCCCTCAGACGCCCGCCTGCGCGTTCTCCCGCACCAGATCCCGATAGACCCGCCAGCGCTCCGGCATGATCTGGCCGTAGGCGACGGCCGCCAGGACGGCGCAATCGGGCTCCTTCAGGTGGCGGCAGTCATGGAAACGGCATTGCCCCGCCAGGCGACGGAATTCGGGGAAGGCCGCCTGCAGCTCGGCCAGGTTCAGGTGACGCAGCCCAAACGCCTGCATGCCGGGTGAATCGATGATCGCCCCGCCTTCAGGCAGCCGATACAGGCGGGTATGGGTGGTGGTGTGCCGGCCGGTGTCGAGCGCCACCGACACCTCGGCGGTCTCGACCCTGGCCTCCGGCACGAGGGCGTTGATGAGCGTGCTCTTGCCCACCCCCGAGGCGCCGACCAACACCGAGGTGCGCCCTGCCAGCCAGGGGCGCAGCGGGCCGACGTCCTGCCTGGCGGACAGGCATATCAGGGGGTAGCCCAGATCGGCATAGGCACGCAGCTCGCTCAGGTAGGCCGACGTTTCGGGCAGATCGCGCTTGTTCAACAGGATCAGGGACTCGATCCCGGCGGCCTCGGCGGCGACCAGACAGCGGGTGAGCAGTTCGACGCGCGGGGTGGGGACCGCCGCCGTCACCACGATGACCCGGTCGACGTTTGCGGCCAGCAGTTTCGAACGGTATTCGTCCGAGCGCCACAGGAGGTTGTCCCGTGGCAGGATGCGTTCGATCACCCCGGCGGACGCACCGGTGGGGCGGATCTCCACCCGGTCGTTGCAGGCCACGCCTCCCTTCTTGCCGCGGGTGACGCATTCGAACGGCGCACCCTCCACCTCGACCAGGGAGTGCCGGCCATGGGTCGCAACCACCTGGCCGGTGAGGAGGCGGCCGTTTACCGCCATGCGCGTGGGAGGGGTTGGCGCCTGAGCGCGGCGAACCTCACCCGCCGCCGCGGCGGTGGCCATCCCCCCGCGGCGGGCCAGGCCGTATGCCGGCCTGCGTCGGCAGGGTTCATAACTCGAACAGGGCGTCGATCT
This sequence comes from Hydrogenophilales bacterium, assembly GCA_037445185.1. Classification (GTDB taxonomy): domain Bacteria; phylum Pseudomonadota; class Gammaproteobacteria; order Burkholderiales; family Thiobacillaceae; genus JANWZL01. The sequence goes on from JBBIKZ010000105.1 coordinate 1,076, forward strand.
TGGCCGCGCAGATGAAGTCGCTCTCCGACAGGCCATTGATTGCATGGGTGACGTATTCCACGCGGCAGGTGTTGTAGCCGACGGTGAGGTCGGGATGGTGACCCTGCTGGTGCGAAACCCAGGCGATGGCATTGACGAAGGTCATGGTCACGTAGTGATCGGGAAAGCCGAAGTCCTTGCGCAGCTTGCCGTCCACCACCTGCCACCCTTTGAGCTCGGGCAGCAGCCGTGCGATCTCCGCCTCGCTCAAGGGCGGCACGCCGCCCTCGCACGGTTTGCACTTGCCCTTGGCCAGATCACAGAAGACGTCTGCCATGGCGCGGCCTCATTTGAACTTGTAGAAGGTGGCGTTGAGATAGGCCCCCAGGTTCGCCTCGTCCTCGGGGAAGAGCTGGGTGCCCAGCATGGCGTTGCAGGTGGAGATCTGCTGCGCCAGGGCGGAGGCGTTTTTCACCCGGCGATCGGCCCGCGTGTAGATCCTCGAACCATCGCCGCCGAAGCGCGAGATGTGGCAGGACGCGCACAACTCCTTGTGCAGTTTTTCGCCCGCCTTGACGTCGCCCTTGGCGAAGGGGGCGGCGTGCAGGCCCAGGGGCAGGGCGGTCAGGGCCAGGATCATCAGCTGTGCTTTCATGGTTTCCTCCTCGTCAGGCGCGCAGGGGCTGCGCGGTCATGCTGCTGAGCGACGACAGTCTGCGGATGCGTTCCGTCGCCTTGGGATGGCTGTCGTAAAAGATGGAGTAGAGGGGATCGGGCGTCAGGGTGGCGGCATTGTCCCGATACAGACGCACCAGGGCGGCGATGAGGTGGCCGGGTTCGCTCACCTGGGCGGCGAAGGCATCGGCCTCGAACTCGTGCTTGCGCGAGTAGAGGCTCATGAGCGGCGAGAGGGGGAAGAGGAAGACCGGCAGCACGAGGAAGAACAAGGCCAGCGCGGTCGCATCCGTCTGGGCCGCCACGTTGAGCCCGGTATAGAACCAGGCGGATTCCTTCAGCCAGGCCAGAACCAGCAGCAGCGCCAGACTGACCACGAACATGAAGGCGATGCGCTTGCTGACATGGCGCCGCTTGAAGTGACCGAGCTCGTGCGCGAGGACGGCCTCGGTCTGGTCCGGCGAGAGCTGGGTGAGCAGGGTGTCGAAGAAGACGATGCGCTTGGATCTGCCCAGGCCGGTGAAATAGGCATTGCCGTGGCTGGAGCGGCGCGAGCCGTCCATCACGAACACGCCGTCCGACTTGAAGCCCGTGCGCTCCAACAGCCGTTCGATGCGCTGCTTCAGGGCGGCATCCGTCAGCGGGGTGAATTTGTTGAAGAGGGGCGCGATCAGGGTGGGATACACCGCCAGCACCAGCAGGTTGAAGCCCATCCAGGCGAGCCACACCCACAGCCACCACAGCTCGCCCATGGCGCCCATCAGCCACAGTACGAGCAGGATCAGCGGCCCGCCCAGCGCCAGGCCGAGGCCGGTCTGCTTGACCAGGTCGGCGACGAACCCGGCCAGGGTCTGACGATTGAAGCCGAAACGCGCCTCGATGCGAAACTGGCGATAGAGCCCTAGCGGGAGCTCGGCGGCCGAGAGCAGGAGGGCCAAGGTCAGCAGCAGCAGGGTTCCCTGCAAAAGCGGGGCATCGACGAGGCCGGCAACCCGTTCATGCAACCACTGCAGCCCCCCGCCCAGCGTGAACGCCCACAGCAGAGCCGCTTCGAGTGCCAGGTGCACGATGCCCAGGCGGGTCTTGGCCAGGGTGTAGTCGGCCGCCCGCTGATGCTCGGCCAGGGTGATGCTGTCGGCGAAGGCCGCCGGCACCGCGTGACGATTGAGCCAGACATGGCGCATCTGGCGCAGGGCCAGCCACAGCCGCAGACCGAAGGTCAGGACGAAGACGGCGAGAAACAGGCCGGTGAAGCTGGGCATGACGGCTTAGCAGCAAAAAACCACTTAAACATCATGGTATTAAGTGCGGTCTGGGACGGCTTCGCGACGATTATGCCACAATACCCTGACTTGCTTTGAGGAGGCCCCATGCCGCAATGCGATACCCATCTGGTCTGGCTCGATATGGAGATGAGCGGGCTCGACCCCGACACCAACCGCATCCTGGAGGTGGCCATGGTGGTCACCGACAAGGACCTGGGGATGGTGGCGGAAGGGCCCGTGCTGGTGGTGCATCAGCCCGATGCCGTGCTGGACGCCATGGACAGCTGGAACAAGGGCACGCACGGCAAATCCGGCCTGATCGACAAGGTCAGGGCCTCGCGGCTGACCGAGGCGGACGTCGAGGCGCAGCTGCTCTCTTTCATGCAGCAGTACGTCCCCAAACGCACCTCGCCCATGTGCGGCAATTCCATCTGCCAGGACCGGCGCTTTCTCGTCCGCTACATGCCCGCGCTGGAGGCGTATTTTCATTACCGCAACCTGGACGTCTCCACGCTCAAGGAGTTGTCGGCCCGCTGGCGGCCGGAGCTCAAGGACGGCTTCAAGAAGGAGAACAAGCACACCGCCTTGGCCGATATCTACGAATCCATCGGCGAACTCAGGTATTACCGCGAGCACTTCATCAAAGGTTGACAGTGCATGGGTAGGTTGTCGCACCGGCATCTGCCGCCGCAAGGCGGCGCGCCGATCGCCACCTTACCGACCACCATCCGTAGTCAGAAAAGGAACAAGAACATGAAACCCGGCACCCCCTTCGTCATCGAGGTCAATCCCCGTCTGCCCCGCCGTCTCTCGCGCCTGACCGAGCTGTCGGAAAACCTCTGGTACAGTTGGGACCACCTCACCCGCACCCTGTTCGCCCGCCTGCACCCGGGCCTTTGGGACGCGGTCGGACACAATCCCAAGGCCTTCCTCAAGCGGGTGGACGAGCAGCGCCTGGTCGATGCTGCGGAGGATCACATCTTCCTGGGTAATTACAACCGGGTGCTGTCGGCCTTTGACACCTATTTGAGCGAGCCCCTGCGCCTGGAGCAGCACCTGGACCTCGAGGCGGGGGACCTGATCGCCTATTTCTGCGCCGAGTATGGCCTGCACGAGAGCTTCCCCGTCTATTCGGGCGGTCTGGGCATCCTCGCCGGCGACCATTGCAAGAGCGCCTCCGACCTGCGGCTGCCCTTCGTGACCGTGGGCCTGCTCTACCGGCAGGGCTATTTCGCGCAGAAGATCGACAACGACGGCAACCAGATCGCGACCTACACCGACGCCGACTTCGACGACCTGCCCATAGAGCCCGCCCGGCGCGAGGACGGCAGCGAGGTGCACGTGCACGTCGAGATGCCCGGCCGACGGGTGGAAGTGAAGGTCTGGGTGGCGCACATCGGCCACATCAAGCTCTATCTGCTGGACACCGACCTGCCGGCGAACCGGGCCGAGGACCGCTACATCACCCACCAGCTCTATGGCGGCGACCGGCATACCCGCATCCAGCAGGAGATCGTGCTCGGTGTCGGCGGCATCCGCGCCCTGGAACAGCTGGGCATCAAGCCCACCGTCTACCACATCAACGAGGGTCATGCCGCCTTCCTGGTGCTGGAACGCATACGCCGCAAGGCCAAGACGGGTCTGTCCTTCCATGCCGCCCTGGAGGCGGTGGCCGCCTCCACCGTGTTCACCACGCACACGCCCGTGCCGGCGGGGCACGACCACTTCGCCGAGGAGATGATCTGGGACTACTTCGGCAACTGCTGCAACGACCTCGGCGTGGGCCGCGAGGAGTTCATGCGGCTGGGGGGCGCCGGGCATGGTCAGGACTTCAACATGACCAAGCTGGCCCTGCACGGCTCGCGCCACTACAACGGTGTGTCGCGCATCCACGGTGAGGTCTCCGCGCGCATCTGCGCCGACATCTGGCCGCAGGTGAGCCCCCAGGAGTCGCCCATGACCTACATCACCAACGGCGTGCACGTGCCCACCGTGCTCGCCCACGAGTGGCAGGATCTGTTCGACAACAAGCTCGGTTATGAATGGCGCCGGCGGCTACGCGACGTCGATTTCTGGCAGCGCGTCGAGTCCATCCCAGACAACCAGTTCTGGTCCGTGCACCAGACGCTCAAGGCCCAGATGCTGCACACCGTACGCTACCGCTACACCCAGCAGCACCTGCGCAACCACGGCTCCGAGGCGCACCTGGAGCGTATGCTCAAGTATGCCAAGCCGCTCGATCCCAACGTGCTGACCATAGGCTTCGCGCGTCGCTTCGCCACCTACAAACGGGCCACGCTGATCCTGGAGAACCTGGACTGGCTGCGCGAGATCGTGCACGACGAGAAGCGTCCGGTGCTCTTCATCTTTGCCGGCAAGGCCCACCCGGCCGACAAACCCGGGCAGGAGTTGATCCGCCGCATACACGAGATCACCCGTAGCGCCGAATTCGAAGGCAAGTTCCTGCTGGTGGAGGGCTATGACCTGGGCCTGGCGCGGCGGCTCGTCTCCGGGGTGGACGTCTGGCTCAACAACCCCATCTACCCGCTGGAGGCCTCCGGGACCTCCGGCATGAAGGCCGGCATGAACGGCGTCATCAACCTGTCGGTCCTGGATGGCTGGTGGGGCGAGGGTTACGACGGGACCAACGGCTGGGCCATCCGCCCGGCACCGGAATACTACGACGACGCGCGCCGCAACCTGGAAGACAGCCGTGACCTGTACGAGCTGCTGCAGGATCAGGTCATCCCCATGTATTACCGGCGCAACGAGCTGGGCTTCTCGCCCGAGTGGATCAAGATGGCCAAGCGCTCCATCGCCACGCTGCTGCCGCGTTTCAATTCCACGCGCATGGTCGTCGAGTATGTGAACCGCTTCTACGCCCCCGCCAGCCGGCAGTGGCGCCGCTACTCCGAAAACGGCTTCGCCGCAGCCAAGGTGCTGGCCGACTGGAAGGCCCGGGTGCGTGAGGCCTGGGGCGGCGTCTCCATCCGCCGCCTGGACGACCCGCGCCGTCGCATCACCTTCGGCGAGAGCATGGACCTCAGGGTCTCGGTCAACCTGAACGGCCTCACCCCGGAGGACGTGCGTGTCGAGCTCCTGATCGGCAGCGCCTCCAAGAACGGCCAGGACAAGGACCTGACGGTGCTGCAGTTCCGGGCGGTCAGCTGTACCGGCAACGAGTGCGATTTCTCGCTCGAGCTCACGCCCGAACTGTGCGGCCGGCTGCTCTACCGCATACGGGTCTATCCCTACCACGAACTGCTCACCCATCCCTTCGAGACCGGGCTGATGGTCTGGCTCTGATCGCCCGGGACCGGGTCTCACCCCGCCAGCGCTCCGGGGGGCGCTGACCCGATGTAGCGGGGGATGCGAAGGCTGCGGTCGGGGGATGCGTTGTCTGCGACGATGCGAGCCGACACCCGGAACCGTAGGCCTCCGGTTGTAACAAAATGTCATCGTCTCCTGCTATCCTCTCGCCGCATGAACCAGCCCCCCTCCGCGTCCAGCCTCGCCGCCCAGCTCAGCCTGTGGTGGCCAGTCCTCCTCGGCCTCTTGGTGCTGTACGTCCCCACCTACTACGACCTGGCCAATGGCATCTGGAACACCGAGGAGCAGGCCCACGGCCCCATCGTCCTGATCGTCGCCCTCTATCTGATCTGGACCAAGCGTCACATCTTCATCCCGGCTGGCGGCAACGCGGCGGCCGAGGTGCGGCCCCGGCCCGTGCTCGGCTGGTCGCTGCTCGTCTTCGGGCTGCTGCTCTATGCCCTGGGACGCTCACAGGAGATCCTGCTGTTCGAGGTCGGCTCGCAGATCCCCGTGCTGCTGGGGGCCTTGCTGATCACCCTCGGGGCCGCTGCCGCCCGCACCCTGTGGTTCGCCCTGTTCTTCCTCCTCTTCATGGTGCCCTTGCCCGGTTTCCTCGTGGATGCCGCCACCGGCCCGCTCAAGCAGAATGTCTCCGTCATCGCCGAGCATCTGCTCTACTTCTTCGGCTATCCCATCGGCCGCAGCGGCGTCACCCTGACGGTGGGCCCCTATCAGCTCCTGGTCGCCGATGCCTGCTCAGGGCTGCACTCCATGTTCAGCCTCACCGCCATGGGGCTGCTCTACCTCTATCTGATGGAGCACAAGAGCTTGTTGAGGAATGGCATCCTCATCGCCAGCATCCTCCCCATCGCCTTCGCCGCAAACGTGGTGCGGGTGATGGTGCTGGTGCTGGTGACCTACCACTTCGGTGACGAGGCCGGCCAGGGCTTTATCCACGACTCCGCCGGCATCGTCCTGTTCGTCGTTGCGCTGCTCTTCCTCTTCGCACTGGATGGTCTGCTGGGACTCTTCTTGGGGCGACGCAGTCGTGCCACGCCGGCTCGCGCTGAATAATCGCAGATTCGTCATCAGGCCGGCGAGTCCTGCGTCGGTCATTCGGGCATGCGTGAAGGCATCGCCAGCGTCACGCCACCATAGCCTGCACGCGCCCTGGCGGCCGTCTGGCGGCAGTATCAAGCCCGTGCGCCTCTCGCCCAATGGGGTCTGCCATGGGCTCGTTGCCCGTGCGTGAATCTGCTCGGCCATCATCGCGTGCCCTGACGACAAATCTGGGATGATCCCCCGTTCGACAGCTCCCGCAGGAGACGGAAGGAGGAAGGGGTGGGGTCTCAGATCAATCCCATGTCCTTCGCCTGTAGCGCCGCTTCGGCGCGTGAGGTGATGTTGAGCTTGCGGTAGATGTTCTTCACATGATCGCCGACGGTGTGGTGCGAGATGCCCATCTCCTGGGCGATGGCGGCGATGCTGATGCCCCGTGCCAGCTGCCGCAGGACCTCGCGCTCGCGTGGCGACAAGGCAACCTTGGTATCGGGTTGCCGCGCTTCCTCTTCGCGAAAATGGCTCAGCATGCGCCGCGCCACCGCAGGCGACAGGGGTGGGCGGCCCTCGCGGATGCCAAGCAGCTGTTTGGCCAGAAGTTCCGGCGGCTCATCCTTCAGCAGATAACCGTGTGCGCCTGCCCGCAGGGCCGGGAACAGATGCTCGTCGTCGTCGAAGATGGTGGCCACCACGATGGTGCAGGCGGGGCAAGCCCGTGCCAGCCTGCGGATCACCTCGTTGCCCGAGCCGTCCGGCAGGGACAGGTCGACCAGCGCCAGATCGAAGCCCGCGCCGCAACAAGCCAGTGCGCTGCGCACATCGGCCACGCCCATCCAGGCGATGCCAGGAAAGGCGGCGGCCGCCACCTCGGCGAGCATCTGCTGCGACTCCGGCATGTCTTCGACGATGAGTGCCTTCATACGCCAACAGCCGGTCGATCAGTTCATCCGGAAATAGCTTGGCGGCCTTCGGCTTCTTGGCTTTCTTGCTCGTGCTCATCATTGCAGTCATCGTGTTTCCCTTTCGGTATCATCTCGTGACCTCAGGCACACAAAATTCCTGACAGGCCCCTGGCAGTTGTACGAGCAGGTCTTCTACCGGCTCTTCGAGCGGGTTCCCGGCAGCATCCGGCTGCCGAAGAAGTTCCGCTTCAAGCACAAGCTGGTGAGCCTTAACTCGACCGTGATCGACCTGTGCCTGTCGGCGTTCGACTGGGCCAAGCATCGCCGCACCAAGGGGGCGGTGAAGCTGCATCTGGTGCTCGACCACGACGGCTATCTGCCCTGCTACGGGGTCATTACC
>JBBIKZ010000106.1:0-8576 GCA_037445185.1 Hydrogenophilales bacterium
CCGCCGGCGCGTATCGTGCCGGTCTTGGCAGATGAGGGCGTCCATATCGCCAGCGAGTCGAGCTTTGCCCGAGTGCTGCGCGCCCATGGGCAAAATGCCCATCGTGGCCGTAGCCGTCCACCTCGGCCGCGGCGCAGACCGACGACCCATGTCGCGACCGCCCCGGGCGAGGTCTGGTGCTGGGAGACCCGCCTGCCCACCCTCGTGGCCGGTATGTGGTTCTATCTCTACCTGATCCTCGATCTTTACAGCCGCAAGATCGTCGGCTGGGAAGTGCATGCCAGTGACGACGCCGACCATGCCGCACAGCTCGTCAAGCGCACCGCGCTTGCGCAGGGCGTGCGCCCCATCGGGCCGGTGCTGCATGGCGACAACGGCAGCACGCTCGAGGCCACCACGGTGCTGGCGATGCGCTACTGGCTGGGCATCGAGCCGTCGTACTCGCGTCCCCGGGGGTCGGACGGCAATGCTATGCCGAAGCGCTCTTCAAAACGGCCAAGTATCGTCCCGAGTTCCCGGCTAGCGGCTTTCCCGACCTCGAAGCGGCTCGCCAGTGGGCGGCCGACTTCGTGCGGTGGTACAACCACGGCCACCGCCACAGCGCCATCGGTCATGTGACCCCGGCGCAACGGCATGCCGGCGAGGACAAGGCGATCCTGGCGGCGCGTCACCGGCTCTACCTGGCCGCCCGTGAGCAAAACCCAAGGCGCTGGTCGCGCCAGACGCGCAACTGGACGCCCGTGGGTGCGGTACCCTCAACCCGGAACGCGACGCCGCAGTACGCAATCAACATGATGAACGTATAAACCAATCCGTCGTATGATCCAGGCGACAACTATCTTGACATGCTCCGCTCGCCGATTGGCGGACCTGTTGATTGCCCTGCCCCATGGTTGCGGGGCAGTTGGGGCGACGCTGGCGATTCAGGATGCCGGCGTCACGCCCCGTGCGATCAGGTCGCGCGTGTCTCGATATCCCCCTCCAGACTGGGGTAGCGGACGTGATCGACCAGTTCCTGGATCTCCTTGGCCGGGGCGCGGCTGAGCAGCGAGCCCAGGATCACGCCCAGGAAGCCGATGGGCACGCCGAAGATGCCGGCGGCGATGGGCTTGATGTCCCACCACTGGTTGGCGGCCACACCGCCGAAGAAGTCGTAGGTGGTGTACATGTAGTACATGCACACGCCCAGACCCGCCAGCATGCCGATGACCGCGCCGGTCTGGTTGGCCCGCTTCCAGAACACGCCCAGCACCAGTGCCGGGAAGAAGGCCGAGGCCGCGAGCGAGAAGGCCGCGCCGACCAGGAACAGGATGTCGCCCGGTTTCAGCGACGCCGTGTAGGCGGCGAGCAGCGCCACCATCAACAGCAGCCCCTTGGACACCGCCAGACGACGCGTCGTCGGGGCGTTCGGGTCGATCATCTTGTAGTAGACGTCGTGCGACAGGGCGTTGGCGATGGTGAGCAGCAGGCCGTCCGCGGTGGACAGGGCCGCCGCCAGGCCGCCGGCCGCCACCATGCCCGATATCACATAGGGCAGGCCGGCGATCTCCGGCGTGGCGAGCACGATGAGGTCGGAGCCGATGGTGATCTCGGCCAGTTGCACCAGACCGTCCTTGTTCATGTCGACGATCTTCATCAGCGTCGCATCCACCGCCGCCCAGTTGGCCACCCACGCCGGCAGCGAGGCGAAGCTGGAGCCGACCAGGTTGTGGTAGACCTCGTACTTGGTCAGCACGGCGAGCGCGGGGGCGGTGAAATAGAGCAGGAAGATGAAGAACAGCGACCAGAACACGGAGATGCGCGCCTCGCGCACGCTGGGCGTGGTGTAGTAGCGCATCAGGATGTGCGGCAGGGCCGCCGTGCCGACCATGAGGCAGAAGACCAGGGCGAGGAAGTTGCGCCGCTTGATGTCGGACTCCTTCTCGTCCTCGGCGCGCGCCTTCGCGATCTCCTCCGGCGTGGCGTTGGGGTTTTCCTTGAGCAGTTTCTTCTCGGCACCCTTGCCCGGGAAGGCGGTGGCGTGTGCCGGCACCGGGCCTGCCTTGGCCTTGGCGGCGTCGGCCTTCTTCTTCCAGTCCTCGCGCAGCTTGGCCACGGTGGGCGGGAACTCCTTGAGCGCCTTCTCGGCATCGGCGATGGCCTTGGCCTCGGCATTGGGGTCGGCCTTGATCGCGGCGAGCTTCTGCTCGACCTTGGCGCGCTCAGCGGCGAGGATCGCCCCCGCCGTACCGGCGGCGATGGCCGCGTCGAGCTGCTTGAGCTTGGCTTCCCACTCCGCCTGCTTCTCCTTGTGGAGGGCGCGCACGCTGGCCTCGGCCGCGCCCAGGGCGGTGGCAGGGTCGTTGAGCTCCTTCTCTTTCGCGGTGACCGCCTGCAGGGCCTGGCCGTAGGCGATCTGCGGGATGGGGTTGCCGGTGTGCTTGACCGACAGCCACACCACGGGCACCAGGTAGGCGATGATGAGGATGATGTACTGGGCCACCTGGGTCCAGGTCACCGCCCGCATGCCGCCCAGGAAGGAGCACACCAGGATGCCCGCCAGGCCGACGAAGACGCCGATCTGGAACTCCAGGCCGGTGAAGCGGCTGGTGATCAGGCCCACGCCGTAGATCTGCGCCACCACGTAGACGAAAGAGACCAGGATGGCGGCGAACACGCCGATCAACCGCGGCAGATTGCCGCCATAGCGGGCGCCCAGGAAGTCGGGGATGGTGAACTGACCGAACTTCCTCAGATAGGGCGCCAGGAACAGGGCCACCAGCACGTAACCGCCGGTCCAGCCCATGACGAAGGCCAGCCCGTCGTAGCCGGCGGCATAGAGCGTGCCGGCCATGCCGATGAAGGAGGCCGCGCTCATCCAGTCGGCGCCGGTGGCCATGCCGTTGAACACCGCCGGCACGCGGCGCCCGGCGACGTAATACTCGGCCACGTCGGCGGTCTTGGACATGATGCCGATGCCGGCGTAGAGCGCGATGGTGGCGGCGAGGAAGATGTAGCCGATCCACACCGGCGGCAGCCCCATCTGCTCGAGGATGGCGAGCACGATGACGAAGGCGATGAAACCGCCGGTGTAGAAGCTGTAGTACTTCTTAAGGGCGGCGTAGAACTGGGCTTGGGTCTGGGTCGCCATCTCAGTCCTCCCCCTCGTGCACGCCGTATTCCTTGTCCATCTTGTTCATGCTGCGGGCATAGAACCAGATGATGAGGACATAGATGATCAGCGCCCCTTGCGCGCCCATGTAGAAGCCGAGCGGGAAACCGGCGATGACGATTTCGTTCAGCTCACGGGCGAAATAGCTCACCACATAGGTGGCGACGAACCAGATGGCAAGCAGGACTGCGGTGAGCCGCAGATTGCGCCGCCAGTACTCGCGGTGCTTGTCGGTCAGTTGCATGACATGCTCCTCCAGAAGGTTTCTTCTTCTGTCTGCTCTCCTCCCTGCACGGCAGCGCCCAGACAGCCCAGCGCGGCGCCATGAGTATAGCCCACACACGGAGCGGAAAGCGCAAGAGATGGAAAATCCCGCAGCGGGCCCAACCTGCCCTGCGGACGCTGTTTGGTGGTCCGATCACCCGGCCTGCAGGGGGTGGCGGCCGGATAGCGCTGATTGTGCGTGGCCGGGGTGAAAACCGGCATCAGGGAGGAAAGGCGGTAAATTAGTAAAACTGTGACTTCTAATATGCCCGTTTGAGCCATCGCTCGGCCTTCTCCTGCATGTGCAGGGTCTTGAAGTCGGCAAGTTTCCGGGCACGGGCAATCGGCAGCGCGGCCAACAGGAGCTGGGCGGTGGCGAGGGCATCGGCCAGGGCGCTGTGGCGGGCATAGTTGGTGATGCCGAACAGGGCGGTCCAGTCGTCCAGGGCCTTGTGGCTCGCGGCGCGATCGGGCAGCAGGGCCGGCATGACATAGGCGAGGTCCAGCCAGGGGCGCCTGCAGGCCAGCCCCAGGTGCCGCAGCATGGCCCGCCGGATCAGGGTCTCGTCGAACACCGCGTGGTAGGCCACCAGGGGCGACTTGCCCAGATAGTCGAGAAAATCGAGCAGCGCCTGCGCGGGCGGCCGCCCCGCGCGCTGCATCTGCCCGCCGATGCCGTGCACGAGGATGTTGTCCCGGTCGCTCGCCGCCTCCTGGCGCAGGATGACCTCGAAGCCGTCGGCGAGCGCGATGCGCCCCGCCTCCACCGCCACCGCGCCGATGGCGATGAGCTGATCGCGGCGGATGTCGAGTCCCGTGCTCTCGACGTCGACCACCACGAGGCGGGCCTGGTCGATGGGCAGGGTCAGGTCCTGCTCCGGCAGGGCCTGCCAGGCGGCGAGCCGGCGCCGCTGCTCCGCATCGAGGACGGGCGGCTTGTGCAGGAGGCGGGAGAGCAGGTTCATGCGCGTGAGCGATCAACCGCCGCTCGAGGGCGGGCTTTCACAGCTTGTAATCCAGCGCCAGCCGGGCCTGGACCTTGCGTGCTTGGCGAAAGGCCTCCTTGAGGATGCGCCGGTCCAGGTCGTTCAGCTCGTCCGGGTTGATGCGGTTGTCCATCGGCAGACCTGCCTCGTGCTTGCTGTGCTGGTTGCGCAGGCGCAGGTGCTGGATGAAGTAGAAGGCCGCGATCCAGGCCTCGATCTCGCCGGACGGGATGTTGAGCCGCGGCCCCGCCGCGCGCAGTCGCGCCGCGGTGCCGGTCGCCTCGGCCCCGGTGGCCAGGGCGAAGACCCGCGCCGCATCGACGAAGGGGGTGCTGCCGTTCAGCTTCAGGTCCAGGGTGTTGGCGTGTTCACCCTCGGACGCCACGACGAAGTCGCGCATGAGCCCCAGCGGCGGTCGGTTCCTCAAGGCGTTGGCAGCCATCTGGTGCAGGAAGCGCGGGGTGGCGGCGGTCTTGCTGAGCAGCCAGCCGCGCAATTCGTCCGCCAGCGCGGTGTGGCCCAAGAGCGGGCGGAAGTCGAAAAAGATGCTGGCGTTGAGTAGGGCCTCGGGGTCGCCGGCATCGATCCAGTCGGCGAAGCGCTGCTTCCACTCCTCCAGGCTCAGGCACCACTTGGGGTTCATGGCCATGATCTGCCCCTTGCACAGGGGGAAGCCGCAGGCGTCCAGGTCTTGGTTGATGCGCTCGGCCACGGGCAGGAGGTCGGCACGCACCGCCTCGGCCGTCTCGCCCGGCTCGAGGGTGAAGACGATGCCGTTGTCCTGGTCGGTGGACAGGGTCTGCTCCTGGCGTCCCTCGGAGCCGAAGGCGAGCCAACAGAAGCGGTGCCGGCACACGTCCGAGGCGTTGCACGCGAGCTCGATCACCCGCTGGGTGAGCAGGTCGTTCAAGGTGGTGAGGATCTGGGTGAGCTGCTCGGGCGCCACCCCCTGGGCCATCATGTTGTGGCCGAGCTGGAAGATGTCGGCGGCCGCCCGCCTGAGGCTGTCGCGGTCGGTGGCGCCGCGGATGGCCGCCGACAACTGGGTGACCCCCACCCGCTGCAGCGAGAAGAGGTCCTTTTCCGAGACCACCCCGGTGAGTCTGCCCCCGTCGGCCAGCAGGATGTGCCGGAAGCCGTGCCTGGCCATCGCCAGGGCCGCCTCGAAGGCGCGCGCCGTGGATGGCAGGGTAATGGGGTTCGGTGTCATGACCGCGCGCATGGGGGTGTCGAGCGCCACGCCGGGCAGGATCACCCGGCCGATGAGGTCGCGCACGGTGAACATGCCGAGCGGCCGGTCCTCGGCGTCCACGACGACGATGGAGCCGATGTGCTCGTCGCGCATGCGCTCGAGCGCCCGGCGCAGCGGCAGGTCGGCGGCGCAGGTCACGGGCTTGCGCCGTACGAGAGCAGACAGCGGGCTTTCCAGGGACTGCTGCTCGCTCACCGTGGCGGCGTACTTGGCCTGCACGCTACGCTGCGACTGCGCGAGCAGCGCCGCGAGGCGCCGGGTGCAGAAGTCCTGAAAGGGCGGCGAGCGCCTGAGCAGGGCATGGAAGTCATCCGCCGCGAGCTCGTAGCAGAACACATCGGTCTGGGCATGGAAGGTGCTGATGGCCGGCCGCCGGGACAGCAGGGCGCCCAAGGGGAAGGTCTCGCCCTCGTGCAATTCCAGCCAGGCACCGCCCTGTGCCGCCTGCTCGCCCTGGATCACGCCCTGCTTGATGATGTACAGACGGTCCACCTCGCCCTGGCGGGGAGAGAGCACCACCTCGCCCCTGGCGTAGTAGGCGAGCTTGAGGCGTTCCGCCAGCCAGGCGAGGTCCTCGGCTGCCATGGCATCGAAGGGGGCGTAACGGGACAGATGGGCCACCGTGGCGGCGATGAGGGCGGGGGCGGCGGTCATGTCGGTCTCCTCGGCGCGTTGGCCGAATTGTAGCCAGGCCGGCGGGATGCACGACCCCCGGCTCCCGGGCGCGGGCGGCTCAGAGCACGACCTTCACCGACGGATGGGCGGTCAGTGCCCGGTACAGATCGTCGAGCTGTAGCCTGGATCGGGCCTGGATCGTGCAGGTGAGGGCGAGATAGTTGCCGCCGCCGGATACGCGCATCTCCACGGTCTCGGGCCTGAAGTCCGGCGCATGCGCGAGCACGATGGCCACCACCTGCTGGGCGAAGCCGTCTTCGCGCCGGCCGATCACCTTGAGGGGGAAGGCGCAGGGGAAGCTAAGCTGTGTCCCGTCGCCCGAGCCGGCCATGCCCAACGCGGTCTCAGTCACCGCGCATGACGGCGGCCTTGTAGGCCTGGTAGGCGGCGTGCATGCGGCGGAACACCGGCCCGGGCCGGCCGTCGCCCACGGGCCGGCCGTCCAGGGTGGTCACCGCGAGCACCTCCTTGGGGGTGGAGGTGAGCCAGATCTCGTCGGCATCGCGCAGCTCGGCCTCCGGGATCTCCCGCACCGCATGCGGCAGGCCGTGCTGGCGCGCGAGTTCCAGCACCACGTCGTAGGTCACCCCGGGCAGCATGAGGTGGGATTTGGGCGGTGTGATGATGACCCCGCCGCGGACGATGAAGACGTTGCTCGTGCTGCCTTCGGTGAGATAGCCGTCGCGGATGAGCAGGGTCTCGGCGCAGCCGGCATCGACCGAGCGCTGCCTGAGCAGCACGTTGGCGAGCAGGGACACGGCCTTGATGTCGCAATGCAGCCAGCGGTCGTCGGTCGCGGTCACGGCGCACACCCCCGACTCGACCAGGGCCGGGGCCGGCGGGTTGAGCGGCATGGGCATGAGGAAGACCGTGGGCCTCACCTCGGCCGGGAAGGCATGGTCGCGGGGGGCGGGGCCGCGCGTGACCTGCAGGTAGATGCCCTGGTCGGCCCAATCCGCCTCGGCCGCCAGACGGCGGATGAGTGCGGTCCATTCCGCCTCGCTGTGGGGGTTGGCCAGACGGATGCCGTCTAGGCTCGCCTGCAGGCGCACGAGATGCTCGCGCAGGCGGAAAGGCCGGCGCGAATAGACGGGGATCACCTCGTAGACCCCGTCGCCGAACAGGAAGCCCCGGTCCAGCACGGAGATGCGCGCCTCCTCCAGGGGCAAGAAGGCTCTGTTCAGATAGACGGTGGGCATGGCGTGTGAGGCGTGAGGGCTGAGGCTATTGATCCGAAACGGATGAACTTGGTTCATGCCGCATACCGGACGGGGCCATGCTGGAAGTAACGCATGACCCGCTTGGGCGATTTCTGCAGCCTGCGCAGATGGCTGATGGCGGCCTTCTTCAGGTCGCCCTTGGCACGGGCCGGGGCTTGGCTCGCCACGACGGCCTTGAGGTCGGCGTTGAGCATCTCGTCGGGGTTGAGCTCCGGGCTGTAGGAAGAAAAGACCTCGATCGCATGGCTATGCTCGGTCAACCAAGCCTTGACCGGCTTGGCGTGATGAACCTTCAGGTCGTCCAGGATCAGAAACACCTTCCTTCCGGCCGCATCCTTGACCAGGCGCTTCATGAAGTCGATCAGGATGTCCGCGTTCATCGCGCCCGCAAACACCTTCCAGCGCACCTTGCCCCGGTTGGTCACCGTCGACATCACCGACAAGCCCTCACGTCGGTTTGTCACCCGGATTTCCGGGGTCTTGCCCGCCGGCGCATAGGAGCGTCCCCGCACATCGTCCGAGCGCAATCCGGTCTCATCTCCCCAGTGAATCTCGGCGCCTTCCGCCTTGGCCCGTTGCGCGATCCCGGGGTAGCTCTCGTTCAACCACTGCCGGAGCGCCTCCGGGCGCTGCTCATAGGCCCGTTTGAGCGGCTTTTGCGGCGTGAAGCCCCAGCGCGCCAGATACTTGCCAACCCCTTGCGGCGTGAGACGAACGCCGTAACGCTCCTGAATCAGCATGCCTACCGCTTGCCGGTTCCACAGGGCAAAGCCCAGCTTCAACCGATCCGGCGTCTTGTCGGTGATGAGCCGACGGATTTCAGCTTCCTGCTTCTCGGAAAGCGCCCGATGCTCTCCCACTTTGCGCCCGCCCGGCTTGTCCTTGAGCCCTTTCGCACCCTCCCGCGCGTAGCGCTGGCAGATGTCGAACACCCCGGTGCGCGAAAGGCCGGTTTGCTCGGCAATGGCCTCATACGTCCAGCCCCGCCGACGCAAACCCACCACTTGCCGCCGCCGTTCCTCGCGCGC
>JBBIKZ010000107.1:0-8544 GCA_037445185.1 Hydrogenophilales bacterium
CGGAGGTGATGCCGTAGATCACCGCCACCCCCAGCATGTAGCGCGACCCCCCCTCGCGCACGATGGCCGCCAGCGGCGCGAACCAGCTGCGCGGCTCCTTGAGGCGCGCGTGTTCCAGGTTGAGCAGATAGGCCCCGACCCCCACCAGCAGGATGCCGGCGAGCCCCTGGGCGGAGACCGTCTCGCCGAGCAGCAGATAGCCCGACACCGTCACCAGCACGGGCGTGAAGGCGAGATAGGGCAGGGTGAGCGCGAAGGGGCTCGCGCGGATGGCCAGCACGTAGAGCACCTCGGCCAGCACCTCCAGGGGCAGCGCCGCGCCCATCCAGAGCCAGAAATCCGGCGCTGGCGCCGGCGGCGGATCGATCGCCAGCAGGGGCAGGAGCAGCACGGCGGTCAGGCCGAAGCGCACCATCACCAGCTGCCCCGCCGTATAGCCACCGAGGAAGCGCTTGGTCGCGGTGTCGGCCAGCGCCAGGGCAAGGGCGCAGGTCAGGGCGAGGCCGAGCCAGTCCATGGTCGCGGATGGTCGGGGATGGTCGGGGAGGGGGGATCAGTCCGGCAGCTTCTTGCCGGGGTTGAGGATGCCGTTGGGATCGAACAGGGTCTTCAGCTCGCGCATCAGCCCCAGGGTCGCTGCGTCGAACTCCAGACCGACGAATTGCCGCTTCTCGCTGCCGATGCCGTGCTCGCCGGACAGGCTGCCCTCGAGGCGCAGCACGGTCTCGATGAGCGCGCGCCGGCAGTCGCGGACGCGCGCCATCTCGTCGGCGTCGTCCGGGTGGACCATGAGGTTGACGTGCAGATTGCCGTTGCCGGCGTGACCGAAGGCCACCAGGGGGACGCGGTGGCGCTCGCCGAGGGCGTCGATGGCCTCGACCAGCTCGGCGAGCCGCATCACCGGCACCACCACGTCCTCGTTGATCTTGAGCGGTGCGATCCGCTTCACCGCATGGGAGAGCGACTTGCGCGCCGTCCACAGCCGGGCCATCTCCGCCGGCGTGAAGCCGCTCTGGATCTCGATGAGCCCCTCGCCCTGCAGGGCGTCGGCGATGCGTTCGATCTGGCGCGGCACGTCGTCATGCCCCCCGTCGGCCGCCACCATCAGCACGGCCTGCGTGCCGGCGGGCAGGCCCTCGGCGCCGCCGTATTCGCGGATCGCCTCGATGGCGCGCCGGTCCATGAACTCCAGGGCGGAGGGGACCACCGGCTGGCGCATCACCCGCGCCACCGCCGCGCAGGCGGCACGGTTGCTGGCGTAGCACACGCGCAGATTGGCGATGCGCTCGGGGGCCGGAACGAGCCTGAGGGTCGCCTCGGTGATGAGGGCCAGCGTGCCCTCCGAGCCGACGAGCAGCCGAGTGAGGTCGTAGCCGGTGGCGTATTTCGTGGTGCGGCTGCCGGTGCGGATCTCGCGCCCGTCGCCCAGCACGGCGCGCAAGGCGAGGACGTGGTCGCGCGTGGCGCCATATTTCACGCAGCGCGGGCCGGCGGCGTTCATCGCCAGATTGCCGCCGATGCGGCAATAGGCACCGGAGCCGGGATCTGGCGCATACATGAGCCCGTGCGCCTGGGCCAGGCGGTCGACCTCCTCGGTCACCACGCCCGGCTCGACGACGATGAGGCGGTCGTCCGGGTCGAACGCCAGCACACGTCGCATGCACTCGAAGCTCACGACCACGCTGCCCGGCGTGGGCAGCGCCCCGCCCACGTTGCCGGAGCCGGCGGCGCGCGGCGTGAGGGGGATGCGGTGACGGTTGGCCAGGCGGACGATCTCCACCACGTCCTCGTGCCGCGTGGGGAACAGCACCGCCTCGGGCAGACATGCCCTCGGCGTCTCGTCGCTGGCGTAGAGCGCCCTGTCCTCGGGCGCGGTGAGCAGCCGCTGCGGTCCGAGCAACGCGGCGAGGTCGGTGAGGGCCGCCGAGGGGAGCATCAACCCAGGGTGGCTTCCTGGAATTCGGCCGCCCGGAGCATGGCGTCCGAGTCGGGGAAGCGGGCATGCGTCGCGCGCACGGCAGCCTCGTAGGCGGCGCGGTCGAAGGCGGCCCGGGCCTGTTCGTGCATGACCATGCGCAGCGCCTGGGTCATCACCTTGTCGAGCGAGACGATGCGCTTGGCGCGGATGATGCCGTCGTCGGCATCGACCAGGGTGAGTCTAAAGCGCGCACGGTCGCCGGCGGCCTCGTCGGGCAGCTCGCACTCGTGCTCGGGCACCAGGTGCACGTTGAAGGCCACGTCCGACCACTCGCACACGTCCGCGATCTTGTAGAGCAGGAAGGCCGCCGGCCCCTGCACGTAGAGGCCCACCTCCACCGGTCTGGTGCGCAAGCCGTTGATCTCCGCCTCGCTTAAGCCCTTCCAGAACAGGGTCAGCTCGTGCGCGCCGTGCCGGTAGAGGTAGCGCGCCCCCTCGTCGTACCGCTCGTGCTCGGGCGACCAAGGCTCGCCGACATGCCGGGTGTCGGGCAACGCGTCGGGACGCCGGAAGCGGTGGATGTGGCTCATTCCGCAGACTCGGGCAACAGCGCCGCCATCATCGCCACCATGTCGGCGTCGAAGTCGAAGCCCAGGTCGTCGCCGGGGTTGATGGAGATGGCCACGTCCTGCCCCATACGGCGCAGCACCCAGGCGAACTCGGTGAGGAGGCCGCCGCTGTAGCCGGGGATCTCGGCGGTGAAGGCCTTGGCCCGCTCCGGCGCCGAGAACAGGATCAGCACCCGCATGCCCTCCTCGTCCTCCAGGATGAGCGGCTCGGCCCGCGTGCTGGCCTGGAAGCCCTTGATGACGTGCTTCTCGTCCCTGACCGGCATGAACACCTGCAGGTTGAGCAGCTGCTTGGCGAAATTCTCGGGCTCGAGCCCACCCGCATGCATTAGCGCGAGCAGCCTTTCCAGTTCGTTGCGGGGCGGCATGTCCATGACGCGTTCCTGAAGGTGGAGTGCAGCATAACATCGGGGCAGTGGCCCGGAAAGCAAGGGCCGCGCACTAGAATGCCGCATCGAGACAGCCTAACGCCCCGCCATGAACAAGTCCTCCCTGCGCCTGGGCATAGACCTGGGCGGCACCAAGATCGAACTGATCGCCCTCGATCCGGCGCACCGCGTCCTGCTGCGCCGGCGCATGCCCACGCCGCGCGGCGACTACCCCGCCACCCTGAGCGCCATTGCCGCGCTGGTGCGGGACGCCGAGCACGAACTCGCCGCGCGCGGCAGCATCGGCATCGGCACGCCCGGCGCCGTCTCGCCCGCCACCGGCCGGATGAAGAACTGCAACTCCACCTGGCTCAACGGCCAGCCGCTCAAGGAAGACCTGGAGCGCCTGCTCGCACGCGAGGTGCGCATCGCCAACGACGCCAACTGCTTCGCCCTCTCGGAGGCGGTGGACGGTGCCGCCGCCGGCGCCGAGGTGGTCTTCGGCGTGATCCTCGGCACCGGCTGCGGCGCCGGGGTGGTGGTACGCGGACAGGTCTTGACCGGCGCCAACGCCATCGCCGGCGAATGGGGCCACAACCCGCTGCCCTGGCCGCGCGACGACGAACGCCCCGGCCCCGCCTGCTATTGCGGCAAGACGGGCTGCGTCGAGACCTGGGTCTCCGGCCCCGGCCTCGCCCGCGACCTGCACGCGAGCACCGGCATGCGCCTGACCGCCGAAGAGATCGTCCGCCTCGCCGCAGCGGGCGATGCGGCCTGCGAAGCCGCCCTCGCCCGCTACGAGGACCGCCTCGCCAGGGGGCTCGCCCACGTCATCAACCTGCTCGACCCCCAGGTCATCGTCTTGGGCGGCGGCCTATCCAACATCGCCCGCCTGTACGAGGACATCCCCCGCCTATGGGGCCGATACGTCTTCTCCGACCGCGTGGACACCCGGCTCGTCCCGCCCATGCACGGCGACTCGAGCGGTGTGCGCGGGGCGGCGTGGTTGTGGGAAGGGTAGTAAACCCCGAGCCTTGTCTCCTGGCCAGTGGGATTCGGGATGGTGCTCTCGCTGGCCATGATCCCTCTTGTCAGGCTCACGCCATGAGCCACATGACCCATATCATCACCGCCCATGAACAGAGACACGCCCTCCACATCTTCTGAGCCGGACATTGCCCACATCGCCCAGAATCCCGATGGCACCTGGCGTACTGCGCATGACCTAGCCGAGCACCTGTCCGCCGTGGCCGCGCTAGCGGCCTGTTTCGCCCGCGGATTCGGCGAAGATTGGGCCCATCTCGCCGGTCTTTGGCACGACCTCGGCAAATACCGGCCGGCCTTCCAAACCTACATCCGCAACCAGACCGGCTTCGAGCGCGAAAACGCCCACATCGAAGGACAGGGCAAGCGGGTGGAGCACTCCGCCGCTGGCGCCCTGCACGCCATCGCTACCCTGGGCGAGCTTCCCGGTCGGCTGCTTGCTTACCTGATCGCCGGCCACCACGCCGGGTTGCCGGATTGGAATGGCGGCCCCTCCAGCCTGTTCCAGCGTCTGGAGCGAGCGAAAAATGAGGGGCACCTGCAAGAGGCACTCAGCGCCCACCCGCCGCAGTCCATCCTGGATGCCGACGGACTCAAACCCTCCTCCCGGCCCAAGGGCCAGGCGGAGGATCTGCACCTGTGGCTGCAGATGCTCTTTTCCTGCCTCGTGGATGCCGATTGCCTGGATACCGAGGCCTATATGGAGCCGGGAAAGAGCGATTTGCGTGCCAACCATCCCTCCCTCGACGCGCTGCTTTGCTGCTTCAACGATCACATGAACAGACTGCGCGCCAAAGCGCCAGTCACCCCGGTCAATGCCCTGCGTGCGCGGGTGCTCGACCAATGTATCGAACGCGCGCGAGCCGATCGCGCCAGCGGCCTCTTTTCTCTTACTGTCCCGACCGGCGGCGGCAAGACGCTCGCATCGCTCGCCTTCGCCCTGCATCACGCCCGCGCGCACGGCAAGCGGCGGGTGATCTACGTCATCCCCTATCTTTCCATCATCGAGCAGACGGCCAACGTCTTTCGTCAGGTGTTTGGCGACGAGGTGGTGATCGAACACCACAGCCACCTGGACCCCGACAAAGAGGATCGGGCCAGCCGCCTCGCGGCCGAGAACTGGGACGCACCGCTCATCGTCACCACCAACGTGCAGTTCTTCGAATCCCTCTACGCCTCCCGGCCGTCACGCTGCCGCAAGCTGCACAACATCGTCGATGCTGTCGTGATCCTGGACGAAGCGCAGCTGTTGCCGCCGGAATGGGTGGATCCCTGTCTTGCCGCCATCCGCACTCTCGCGGCCCATTACGGGGTCAGCTTCGTGCTGTGCACCGCCACCCAGCCCGCCTTCCGGCCGCTGCAGGTCAATGGCAAACCCTTTGCGGGTCTCGCGGACGTACAGGAACTGATGCAGGGCGGGCCACATGTGCAGTCGCCCAAGGAGCTCTACGCTGCGCTGGAGCGGGTCGAGGTGCATTGGCCCGCGACGCTGGATCATCCCCAGGACTGGGACGGCATCGCGCAGCAGATGGCGACGTATCCTCAGGCGCTCGCCATCGTCAACCGCAAAAGCCACGCCCGGGCGCTCGCCGAGAGGCTGCCCGGAGCGATCTATCTCTCCACCAACCTCTGCGGCGCCCATCGGGCGGAGCGCATAGAGGAAATTCGGAGGCGGCTCGAGGAGAACCGCCAACATACCGAGAAAGGGCTGGCACCCGAGCCGCTGTATGTCGTGAGCACCCAGCTCATCGAGGCCGGAGTGGACGTCGATTTCCCGGTGGTGTTTCGTGCCTTGGCGGGGCTGGACGCCATCGCTCAGGCCGCCGGCCGCTGCAACCGGGAAGGACGGCTCGAGAAGGGTCGGGTACACATCTTCGTACCGCCCGAGACCTCCCCTCCTGGGCTGTTGCTCAAGGCCGAGCAGGCCACGCGCGAGCTGCTCCCGGAGGGTGCGCCCACCCTCTCGCCGGAGTGGTTCGACCGCTATTCGCGGCTGTTGCTCGCCAAGGTGAATACCTGGGACAAGGCCGATATACGTGGACTGTTGATGCCAGGCAACCAGCTCGAATTCCGCTTCCGTGAGGCGGCGGAGAAATTCCGTCTGATCGACGACGCGGGCTTGCCGGTGATCGTGCGCTGGGGGAAGTCATGCGATCTCATCGAGCGCCTGGCTGCCGGCAAACCGGACCGGTGGCTCATGCGCAAACTGCAGCGCTACACCGTCAGCGTTCACCCCCAATGCCTGCAAAAACTGCTCGCTCGAAGCGGTGTGCGGGAGGTGCCGCCCGGCCTGTACGTGCAGGAGAATGATCTCATTTACGATGAAACTTTCGGGTTCCTGGGCTGCGAGCGGGACACAACCCTTTAGCCGCCCAGGACCTGATCGTCTGAGGGAGGAAGGAGCGATGCCAAAAACCCTGTGTCTCAAGGTCTGGAGCGACTATGCCTGCTTCACCCGGCCGGAGATGAAGGTAGAGCGGGTGTCCTATGACGTCATTACCCCCTCTGCCGCCCGCGCCGTGTTCGAGGCCATCCTGTGGAAACCGGAAATCCGCTGGACGGTGACGAAGATCGAAGTACTCAGGCCCATCCGCTGGATCTCGGTGCGGCGCAACGAGGTGGGGGCCCTCGCCTCCGAGACGACGGCCAAGCAAAGCGGTGGGCTCTACATCGAGGACCAGCGCCAGCAGCGTGCCGGCCTGCTGCTGCGCGACGTGGCCTACCGGCTGCATGCCCGTTTCGAGGTGGTGGATGGTACAAAGCACATCCACCGCTATCCGGAGCTGCGCGGCCGCTTCCCGGCGGAACCCGAACAAGATCAGCCGAAAGACCCCGCCAAGTATCTGGCCATGTTCCAGCGCCGGGCGCGCAAGGGACAGTGTGTGTGGCAGCCCTATCTCGGCTCCCGGGAGTTTTCCGCCCACTTCGAGCTGGTGGTCGACCCCGAGGCGGCGGCCCGATCCCAGCCCCCGATTGCCCAAGACAAAGACCTGGGCTGGATGCTGCACGACATCGACTTCGCCGACGGCATGAAACCCGGATTTTTCCGCGCGGTGATGGAGAAGGGTGTGATCGATTTGGCAGGCGTGGAGGTGCGGCGATGATCCTGCAGGCTCTCTACGACTACTACCAGCGCAAGCGCGACGATTTGCCCGCCGAAGGGCTGGAGAACAAGGAGATTCCTTTCCTCATCGTGCTTGAGCCCAACGGCAGCTTCCTGCACGTCGAGGACACGCGCGAGGGTGATGGTAAGAAGAAACGTGGCAAGGTTTTTCCCGTGCCCCAGGCGGTGAAGAAGTCGGTCAATGTCGCGGCCAATCTGCTGTGGGGAAATGTCGAATATGTTCTGGGGGAGGCTGATCCCAAGAAGCTCGCGGAAAGTCAGGACAAGGGAACCAAGAAAGAAGAATGGTACCGCGCACGCCTCCAGGAGATGCACGCGGCCTTCAAGGCTGAGATCCATGCGCTTCCCAACGACGTACGCAAAAAGATCGAGCCGGTCATCAAGTTCCTCGACCGGGGTGATTTTTCTGCCGTGCGCGCCGATGGGCGTTGGGCCGAGGTACAGAGCGGTTCCAATCTGAGCTTCAAAATTGCCGGGGAAGCAACTCCCGTCTGTAGCCTGCCGGAGGTGCTGGCAAGCGCAGACGTCCGGGAGGAGGACGTTGCCGGCTACGGGATCTGCCTCGTCACTGGCGAGCGGGATCGCATCCGGCGCATCCATCCGCCCATCAAAGGCGTGCGCGGCGCGCAAACCAGCGGCGCGGACATCGTCTCCTTCAACCTGCCCGCCTTTACCTCCTTCGGGCACAGCCAGGGCGCGAATGCGCCGGTGGGTGTCAAGGCTGCATCTGCCTACACCACGGCGCTCAACCACCTCGTCAAATCCGAGCAACGCATCCAGGTGGGGGATGCCACGACGGTGTTCTGGGCAGAACGCACTCACCCCATGGAAAACTGGCTCGCGCAATTGTTTGATGATCCACCCAAGGACGATCCGGACCGAGGAGCGCGCGCGCTAAAAGCACTTTACGCCCTGCCGCTCACCGGTGCGACGGCAGTCGAGGAGACATCCGCGCGATTCCATGTCCTGGGCTTGGCCGCACCGAGCAAGTCGCGCCTCACCGTGCGCTTCTGGCACGTCGCCACCGTCGGGGAACTCGCCGGCCACATCCGCCAGCATTTCCAGGACCTCGAGATCGTGCGGCCGCATTATGTCAAGAGCCCGTTCCTGTCCCTGAAAACCCTGCTCACCGCCATCGCCCCGCCCTCAGCCCAGCGCCGCGACGGCGACATCGACAGCCTGCCACCGAAACTTGCCGGTGACTTCATGCGCGCAATCCTTAACGGCCTGCCCCACCCCCAGCCGCTCCTGCAGGCGGCACTCACCCGCATCCGCGCAGAGCAAGCGAAGAAGCGCGACAACGGCAGGCCCGCCGAGCACGTCACTTACGCCCGCGCAGCCCTCATCAAGGCGTGGCTGAACCGCGACATCCGCCACCATCATCCACAGGAAAGGGAGATCGACATGGCCCTCGACGAAAGCTGCATAAACACCGCCTACCGCCTGGGCAGGTTCTTCGCC
>JBBIKZ010000108.1:0-8456 GCA_037445185.1 Hydrogenophilales bacterium
CCCCCCGAGGGGGTGTGTCAGTTCCTTCGGACGGCCGGGCGGAACTGACATGCGTCTGGTCGTCATCACCGGCTTGTCGGGGTCGGGCAAGAGCGTGGCCCTCAACGTCCTGGAGGACGCGGGGCTGTACTGTATCGACAACCTGCCGGCGGCGATGTTGTTGGATACGATCGGCTATCTCGATCAGTCTGGCTATCGGGACGTGGCGGTGAGCATCGACGCCCGCAGCGAAAAAAGCCTCGCCGGGCTGCCGGAGGATCTGCGGCGACTGCAGGTGAGGCTGGACCTGCGGGTCATCTATCTGGAGGCCAAGGAGGATACGCTGGTGAAGCGTTTTGCCGAGACCCGGCGGCGCCACCCGCTCAATACCGGCGAACTCTCCCTGGAGGAGTGCTTGCGTCGGGAGCGCGAACTGCTCGCGGGACTCGCCGCGATGGCGCATCGCATCGATACCAGCGACACCACCGCCAATGCCCTGCGGACCTGGATCCGCGACTTCCTCGGGCTGCAGAACACGCGCTTCACCCTGGTGTTCGAGTCCTTCGGCTTCAAGCATGGCATCCCCCTGGACGCGGACCTGGTGTTCGACGTGCGCTGTCTGCCCAACCCGCACTACGACCCCATCCTGCGTCCCCTCACCGGCGCGGACCCGGCCGTGATCGCTTTTCTGCAAGCGGAACCGCGCGTCCTGGAGATGCTGGAGGACATCCGCGCCTACGTCGAAAAGTGGCTGCCTGCCTATGCCCTGGACAACCGCAGCTATTTCACCGTGGCCTTGGGCTGCACGGGTGGCAAGCATCGCTCGGTCTATTTCGCTGAGACCCTGGCCGAGTATTTCCGGCCGCGCCAGCCGGTGCTGGTGCGTCACCGAGGGCTGACGGGATGAATGGCGGCGAGGCTACCCTCGGCGTCGCCGGAGGCAGCGCCCGCGCCGTGCGATGGCTGGGCTGGGGTGACGCCCTGGTGCTCGCCCTCGGCCTGCTCGTGGTGATCGGGGTGGCCCGCCTCGGTGCCGCGGACGGCGGCGACCGCGTCCTCATCAGGCAGGCGGGGCATCCCTTTGCGGAGGTGAGCCTGCGGGTCAACCGGCGCATCGACGTGCCGGGGCCGCTGGGCATCACCCAGGTGGAGATCCGCGATGGGCGGGTGCGCGTGCGGGCGGATCCCGGCCCGCGTCAGCTCTGTGTGCGACAGGGTTGGCTCGCTGCGGGGGAGACGGCCCTGTGTCTGCCCAACCGGGTGAGCGTGCAGCGGGGCGCATCCGCCTATGACAGCCTCAACTATTGAACTGACCGTCCGCGAGCAGGACCGGTGCGTGGCCAGGTATGCCGCCGCGGCAGTCGGACTCACGCTCGCCGAGGCGGCCATCCCCTCGCCCATCCCGGGCCTCAAGCCGGGGCTGGCCAACATCGTCACCCTGGTGGTCCTGGTGCGCTTCGGCTGGCGCATGGCGGTCTGGGTCACCCTGCTGCGGGTCGTGGCAGGGGGCCTGCTGCTGGGCAGCTTTCTCACACCCGGCTTCGTGCTCAGCCTGTCCGGTGCGCTGGCGAGCCTCCTCCTCCTCGGCTGCCTAGGTCGTCTCCATCCACGCCACCTGGGCACGGTGGGACTGTCGGTGCCGGCCGCCTTCGCCCATGTCGGCGCGCAGCTCATGGTGGTGGACCTGTGGCTCATGCCCGGCGTGAGCCTGCTCGCACTCGCCCCTCTCTTCCTCGCGGCTGCCTGGCTCACCGGTCTGGTCAACGGCCTGGTGGCGGCCCGCCTGCTCGGTGAGGCGACCTTGGACCCAGGCCAGGACCAGCACGCGTCGCTGAGCGGCGCCAAGTCCGTGCCGTCCGGTGCTGCGCCATGAGGCCAGGCCCGTCCCGATCGGCTGCGCCGCGCTTGGCCGCGAGGGGACGGCGCTGCCATTTCGCGTTACCCTGTGACGTCTGTGGCAGCGGAGACGAGCGCACGAGATGAAACGCATCACCCTGGCCCTCACCGGCGCCTCTGGCATGGCCTACGGCCTGCGCCTGCTGGCCTGCCTGCTCACCGCGGGTTGCCGTGTCGACCTGCTGGTGTCCCAGGCTGCGCGCATCGTCGCGAGACAGGAGCTCGATCTCGTGCTGCCAGCCGGCAGCGGGGAACTCGCCCACCGCTTGCGCCAACACCTCGGCAGCGAGGCGGGCGAGCTCAACGTCTATGGACGTGAGGAATGGTTCGCCCCGGCCGCCTCGGGCTCCAACCCGGCCGATGGCATGGTGGTCTGCCCCTGTAGCATGGGCACACTGGCGGCCATCGCCCAGGGGTTGTCGGACAACTTGATCGAACGGGCCGCGGACGTAATGCTCAAGGAACGCCGCCCGCTCATCCTGGTGCCGCGCGAGACGCCTTTCTCTGTCATTCACCTCAGAAACATGACCGCCCTGGCCGAGGCGGGCGCCACCATCCTGCCGGCCAACCCCGGTTTTTACCATCGTCCGCGAAGCGTGGACGCGGTGGTGGACTACGTCGTCGCCCGTGTCCTCGATCATCTGGGCATCGCCCATTGCCTGCTGCCGCGCTGGGGTGACAGCGGCAGTTCCTGATCCGGCGGCGCGGCTTGCAGCTTCCCCTCTTTCCCCTCAATACCGTCCTGTTTCCAGGTGGGCGGTTGTCGCTCAAGGTGTTCGAGGCCCGCTATGTGGACATGACGGCGGCCTGTCTGCGCGATCGGCAGCCCTTCGGTATATGCCTCATCCGCAGCGGTCAGGAGGTGGGGATGCCGGCGGAACCCGCCGAGGTGGGCACACTGGCTTGGATACGCGCGGCGGACACCGTCGAGACCGGCATCTTCCACCTCCAGGTGGAGGGCGGTCAGCGCATCGTGGTGGAGGAGACCTGGGTGGCGGCCAACAACCTGCGCCTGGGCCGGGTCACGCTCAAGCCCGAGGAGCCGCCCCTTCCCTTGGACACCGACCTCGCACCCTGTCTGCGTCTGCTGCAGGCGGTGGCCGAGCGGCACCCGCAGGCGGGTCTGCTGCCTTTGCGCGACGAGATGCCCTGGGTGGGCTATCGCCTGGCGGAGATCCTGCCGTTGCGACGGGAGGTGCGCCAGGCCCTGCTGGAAATGAACGACAGTCGCATGCGGCTGCGGATCCTGCTGGATTTCATGCGCCGGCAGGGGCTGGCGTGAGGGGGAGGCCTGCCGCAGGGCTGGCAAGCGGTAAAACGGGCTACCCGGATTTACGCCTGCGGCTATCATACGGTCATCGTTTTCATGTCGTCCGTATCCCATCCCATGCTGCCCATCCCTGATGCCCTCATCCTCCAGTTCGACCGGGCCTTGCGCACAGTCTTTGCCACCGCCGTGAGCCGCCGCCCCCACCCCGACGACGGTCTGCCGGAGGCTGCGCTCACCGCAGCGGAGAAAAGGCAGGCGGCGGGGCTCATGCGGGTGAACCACAGCGGCGAGGTCTGTGCCCAGGCCCTCTACCAGGGGCAGGTCTTGACCGCCCGCAACCCCGAGGCGGCGCGCGCCCTGAGGCAGGCCAGCGACGAGGAGACCGAGCACCTGGCCTGGTGCGAGCGGCGGCTCACGGAGCTGGGCAGTCACACGAGCTACCTCAACCCGTTCTGGTACACGGGCGCCTTCGCCATCGGCGTGCTGGCGGGCGCGCTCGGCGATCGCTGGAATCTGGGCTTTCTCGCCGAGACCGAACGTCAGGTCGAAGGCCACCTGGACGGTCACCTGCAGCGTCTGCCAGAACAGGACGGCAAGAGCCGGGCCATCGTCGAACAGATGAAGGCGGACGAGATCCGCCATGCCGAGACGGCGATTGCGCTGGGCGGGGCGGAACTGCCCCTGCCGGTCAAACTGGCCATGAAGCTCGCCGCCAAGGTGATGACCCAGACCGCCTATTGGGTCTGATCCGTCCTCGCGCGTCGGGCCGCAGAAAACGACCGGCCCTGTCTCAGGCCGCGACTCGGGCGCTCAATCCGGGCTGGTGGCGGGGCTGTTCGTCGGCTCCTCGACGATCTCGAAGGCGTGCGTCATCGCGGCGGTCTTGCCCAGCATGATGCTGGCCGAGCAGTACTTCTCGGCCGACAGCCGGATCGCCCGCTCCACCGTCTCCGCCTTGAGCCCGCGGCCTCGCACGGTGAAGTGCAGGTGGATGCGGGTGAACACCTTGGGGTGATCCTCGGCACGCTCCGCCTCGATCGCCACCTCGCAGCCGGTCACGTCCTGGCGGCTCTTCTTGAGGATCATCACGACATCCACGGACGTGCAGCCGCCGGCGCCCAGCAGCAGCATCTCCATCGGACGCGGGCCGAGGTTGCGCCCGCCGATGTCCGGCGCGCCGTCCATGACGACGGCGTGGCCGCTGCCGCTCTCGCCCATGAAGCAGACATCCTCTATCCATTTGACGCGGGCTTTCATGTCGCATTCTCCTTCAGAACGGATCGCATACGGTACCAGATCAGGCCGATCGCTTCGTGCATGGCGAAGGCGCTGTCGCGCAGCCCGCGCGCCGAGGGGAGGAAGTCCAGCACGTTCGGGTCTTGGGCGGCCGCATAGCCGATGCCGGCCGGGATGACCGCCAGACCCGCGCGTTCGAACTCGGGTATGGCCCGCTTGAGGTGCCAGGCGTGGGTGACGAGGAAGATGCGCTCAACCCCGGCGGCCGCGAGCAGTTCGGCGCTGCGCAGGGCGTTCTCGCGGGTGTTGGCGGAGCGATCCTCCACCCAGCGTACCGGGATGCCGAACTCCCGTTCCAGCACGCCGCGCATCAATTGCCCCTCCGCCACGCCGCCTGCCGGCGCGCCGCCGGTCACCAGCACGGGCTTGGCCGACTCGCGCGCGAGCCAGGCACCATAACGCACACGCTCCAGGGTGAGCCGACCTATGGTGTCGCCGCCATACTCCAGGTTGCCGCGATAGACGCCACCACCCAGGATGACGATGGCATCGGCCTCGTCACCCCGGATCGTCCTGTGCGGTGGCTTCAGGGCATCGAGCATGCGTTCGGCCAAATAGGGGGTGGACAGCAGCCACAGCCCGGCGGCAGAGAGCCAGACCAGGGCGCGTCCCAGACGCTGCCTGCGCCGCGAGCGCGTGAGCCAGGCGCCCCAGGCGCCCAGCACGAGCAGGTTGAGGGGCGGCAGCAGAAAGGCGGCGATGAGGTTGGTGACGAGCCAGCCTAAGTCCATGAAGCGGATTATCGCGGCACGCCCCCAGCTGAGAAAGTCCCGGTAAAAAGCCTGTTTGACAGGAAATCCGAACTACCGCTATGATCACGCACTTTACGCAATACCCTGTTTAGGATTCGTCATGAAGACCTTTTCCGCCAAACCGCACGAAGTCCGGCGCGACTGGTATGTGGTGGACGCAGCCGACAAGGTGCTGGGGCGGTTGGCCGCGGAGATCGCCAAGCGCCTGCGCGGCAAGCACAAGGCCATCTACACCCCGCACGTGGACACCGGCGACTACATCGTCGTGGTGAATGCCGAAAAACTGCGCGTCACCGGCAACAAGGCCGAGGACAAGAAGTATTACCGCCATTCCACCTATCCGGGCGGCATCTACGAGACCACCTTCGGCAAGATGCAGGCGCGCTTTCCGGGCCGCGCCCTGGAGAAGGCCGTCAAGGGCATGCTGCCCAAAGGCCCGCTGGGCTACGCCATGATCAAGAAACTGAAGGTCTATGCCGGCGCGGAGCACCCGCACGGCGCCCAGCAGCCCAAGGTCCTGGACATCCGCTAACCGCTCGAGGAAGACCCAAGCATGATCGGAGAGTATCACTACGGCACCGGGCGGCGGAAAAGCGCCGTGGCCCGTGTCTTCATCAAGGCCGGCAGCGGCCGTATCGTGGTCAACGGCAAGCCCGTGGACCAGTATTTCGCCCGCGAGACCGGCCGCATGATGGTGCGCCAGCCGCTCGTGTTGACCGACCGCGCCAACAGCCTGGACATCATGGTCAACGTGCATGGCGGCGGCGAGAGCGGCCAGGCTGGCGCGGTGCGCCACGGTATCACCCGTGCCTTGATCGATTACGATGCGGCGCTGAAGCCGGTGCTGAAGAAGGCCGGTCTGGTCACGCGCGATGCGCGCGAGGTCGAGCGCAAGAAGGTCGGCCTGCACAAGGCGCGCCGGCGCAAGCAGTTCTCCAAGCGCTGACCGGGCCCAGACGCGAAAAGCCGCCATGCCTGGCGGCTTTTTTCTTTGCATGACTATGCTTACGGGAGGATCCGTCTGGCGATCTCCCACCGACTCAAGGTATTTTAACCCAGATTTGTCATTAGGCCGGCCAATGCCTACGAAGATCACCCCGGCGTGTGTGAAGCCTGTCCCCATCGCCATGCCACCACGGCCTGCGCGCGCCAGGGCCTCCGTCTGGCGGCAGTATCAAGCCCGCTCGCTTAGCCCTCGAGGTAGCCCATGGGCTCGTTGCCCGTGCGCGAATCTGCTCGCCATACGGTACGCCATCATCGCGCGCCCTAATGACAAATCTGGGTTTAAGGAGGTCCAACCATGTTGAAGGCAGGCATCGTCGGCGGCACCGGCTATACGGGTGTGGAACTGTTGCGCCTGCTCTGCCAGCACCCACAGGTGGAGATCGCCGCCATCACCTCGCGCAAGGAGGCCGGCATGCCCGTGGCGGACTTGTTTCCCTCGCTGCGCGGCAGGGTGGACGTGGCCTTTTCCACCCCCGAGGATGCACCGCTCAAGCGCTGCGACGTGGTGTTCTTCGCCACCCCCAACGGGGTGGCCATGCAGCAGTCGCGCGATCTGCTCGAGGCGGGGGTCAGGGTCATCGACCTGGCCGCCGACTTCCGCCTCACCGATGTCGCCGAGTGGTCGCGGTGGTACGGCATGGAGCACGCCTGCCCGGACCTGGTGGCCGAGGCCGTCTACGGACTGCCGGAAGTCAACCGCGACCGAATCAAGACCGCGCGTCTGATCGCCAACCCCGGCTGTTATCCGACGGCGGTGCAGCTCGGCTTCCTGCCGCTGATCGAAGCGGGGGTGGTGGACACCTCCTGGCTCATCGCCGACTGCAAGTCGGGTGTGTCGGGGGCCGGGCGCAAGGCGGAGACCCATATCCTGTACGCCGAGGCCACGGACAGCTTCAAGGCCTATGCCGTGCCGGGTCACCGTCACTGGCCGGAGATACGCCAGGGACTGGCGCGCATGGCCGGTCACGAGGTGGGGCTGACCTTCGTGCCCCATCTCACCCCCATGATCCGGGGCATCCATGCCACGCTCTATGCCCGGCTCACCCGCGAGGCGGACCTGCAGGCCCTGTACGAGGGCCGCTACCAGGCGGAGCCTTTCGTCGACGTGCTGCCGGCCAAGTCGCATCCAGAGACCCGGTCGGTGCGGGCATCGAACCTCTGCCGCATCGCCGTGCACCGGCCTCAGGGAGGCGACACCGTGGTGGTCCTGTCGGTGATCGACAACCTGGTCAAGGGGGCGGCGGGCCAGGCGGTGCAGAACATGAACCTGCTCTTTGGCCTGGAAGAGACGACCGGCCTCATCCAGGTGCCGGTGTCGCCCTGAAACCCTGCGGTTGGCAAGGTTGACGGGAACTTTGCCGGGGAGAATAATGCCTCAGCATCAACACATTTAGGAGCAAACCATGAACGCTGTGACCGATATGCGCCCCCTGTCCTTCTCCGATAGCGCTGCAAACAAGGTGAAGTCGCTGATCGAAGAGGAAGGCAATCCCGATCTCAAGCTGCGCGTGTTCGTCACCGGCGGCGGCTGCTCCGGCTTCCAGTATGGCTTCACCTTCGACGAGGTGCAAAACGAGGACGACTTCGTCATGGAAAAGGGGGGCGTCACCCTCCTCATCGACGCGATGAGCATGCAATACATGATGGGGGCCGAGATCGACTATACCGAGGGGCTGGAGGGCGCTCAGTTCGTCATCCGCAACCCCAACGCCGTCTCCACCTGCGGCTGCGGCTCGTCTTTCTCGGTCTGACGCCCATCGCTGCGGCCAGGGGCGGCGCTAGCCGCCCTTTGCTTTGGCATGACCAGCCCCTACCGGATCGTCGCCTGCCCCACCTGTGGCAGGGTCGTCGAATGGCGAGCGGAAAACCGCTGGCGGCCATTTTGCAGCGAGCGCTGCAAGCTGATCGATCTGGGCGAGTGGGCGAGCGAAAGCTATCGCCTGCCAGCGGAACCGGTAGCCGAGTCGGGTGCGCACCATGCGGACGCGGCCGACAAACCATGATGATGCCCGACCGTTCAAGCATACCGGCTGGGCGGCCTGGACGCTGGGTCTTGTGATCCCACCCGCCTTGGGCTAGTCTGGGCGCCTGCGTTGCATCGTCCCTCCCTAGGAGCCTGTCGGACTTGAGGCTGATCTACTGCGCCGGTGGGAAGAGCGGTCCATTTTCCCCCGATTTCTCGTTGCATAGGCCCACTATGCGCCTCGAAATCGTGAAAAACTGTCCTCGCTCTCCCACCCGGCTCGCTACGATCGCTC
>JBBIKZ010000109.1:0-8162 GCA_037445185.1 Hydrogenophilales bacterium
GGGAGGCGGCCGAGGACCTGGCCGCCCGGCTCGCCTCCCGCTGCCCGGCCTGCGGCGCGCCGGGCTTCTGGCTCGACGTGCGCATCGCCGGCCTGCCCTGCGGCGACTGCGGCGCGCCCACCGGCGAGGCCCGCGCCGCGGTGCGCGGCTGCGTCCGCTGCGCGCACCGCGCCACGCGCGAGCGCACCGCACCGAAGCACGCCGACCCGGGCCGCTGCGATTTCTGCAACCCTTGACCGAGATCATGACCCCGACGCGACTCACCCTGACCCGGCCCGACGACTGGCACCTGCACCTGCGCGACGGCGCCGCGCTGGCCGCGGTGCTGCCCGACACGGCGCGCCGTTTCGCGCGCGCGATGGTGATGCCCAACCTCGATCCGCCGATCCGCACCACCGACGACGCCCGCGCCTACCGCGGCCGCATCCTCGCGGCGCTGCCGGCCGGGATGGCTTTCGAGCCGCTGATGACGCTCTATCTCACCGACCACACCGCGCCGGAGGAGATCGTGCGCGCCAGCCGCAGCGGCATCGTGTACGGCGTGGGCGAGGTCTTTTTCGTCGGCGCGACGACGAACTCCGCCTTCGGCGTCAGCGATTTCGCGCGCTGCGAGGCGGTGTTCGCCGCCATGGAGGAGGCCGGCCTGCCGCTGCTGGTGCACGGCGAGGTGACCGACCCCGAGATCGATGTCTTCGACCGCGAGCGGGTATTCATCGAGCGGCATCTCGTGCGCATCGTCGAGCGTTTCCCGCGCCTGAAGGTGGTGCTGGAGCACATCACCACGCGCGAGGCGGTCGAGTTCATCGAGCATGCCGGCCCGAACGTGGCCGCCACCATCACCGCGCACCACCTGCTGCTCAACCGCAATGCGATGTTCGCCGGCGGCCTGCGCCCGCACGCCTATTGCCTGCCGGTGTTGAAGCGCGAGGCGCACCGCCGGGCGCTGATCCGCGCCGCCACCTCCGGCAACCCCAAGTTCTTCCTCGGCACCGACAGCGCCCCGCACGCGCGGCACGCCAAGGAATCGGCCTGCGGCTGCGCCGGCCTCTACACCGCGCATGCCGCGCTCGAACTCTATGCCGAAGTCTTCGAACAGGCCGGCGCGCTCGAGCGACTGGAGGCGTTCGCCAGTTTCCATGGCCCCGACTTCTACGGCCTGCCGCGCAACCGCGATACCGTGACGCTGGTGAAGGAATCGTGGGCGGTGCCGCCGGAGCTCGATCTCGGCGGGGAGGCCCTGGTGCCGCTGCGCGCGGGCGCGACGGTGGCGTGGAGGCTGGCGGAATGAGCGGAAGCAAGGCGTCATCCGCCGAGATGTCTATAATTTTTGGTGTTGGCCACAAGTCGCACAGCCGGGACTGCCCGGCAACGCAACGGAAGATCAGCGGCTCGACTGTCAGCCGCTCATTGGAGGAAACAACATGCAGATTAAAGCCATCAAGGCGGCCTATCGGCGCTACGCGCCCGTGTACGATGGATTGTTCGGCCCCATCCTACATCCCGGTCGACGCATGATCCTGCAGGCGCTGGCCTGCAGGCCGGGCGAGCGGATTCTGGAAGTCGGCGTCGGTACCGGGCTTTCCTTGCCCTTGTACCCCGCGGACGTCAAGGTGACGGGTATCGACCTTTCCGCCGAGATGCTGGCGCAGGCGCGCCGGCGGGTGCGGCGCCAGGGGCTGTCCCAGGTGGAAGCCCTGCTGGAGATGGACGCGGAAAACATGGAATTTGCCGATGCCAGCTTCGACAAGGTGGTCGCCATGTATGTGGTCTCGGTGGTTGCAAACCCCGTGCGCCTGGTTGAAGAGATGCGCAGGGTATGCAAGCCCGGCGGCGACATCTTCATCGTCAACCATTTTCGCGCGCGTCATCCCGCGGTGCGGGCGGCGGAGAAGGCGATCTCGCCGCTCGCGCACTGGGTGGGCTTTCACGCGGACCTGGAACTCGACGGGTTCATCGCCGCCGTCGGGCTGCCCCTGCTCGACCGCCGGCGCGCCAATCTCCTCGGCGGCTGGCAGGTATTGCGTTTTCGCAACCCGGAGCGGCAGAGCCAGGGTCAAGAGCGCCCCCAGTGCCGGGACGCGCCCGGCCCGCTCCCTGCGGGAGGGCCGGAACTGCTTGGGGCGGCCCGCCGTGTTTCATAGCGCCCCCAGGGCCGGGCTGCGCCCAGCCCGCCCCCCGAGGGGGAGCAAGAAACACTTGGGACGGCCCGGCGTGTTTCAGAGATGCCTGGGGCCAAGGCCATGCAAGAGCCATGATGCCAGAAGATCGGGAGGATCGTCATGCATGCCACCGCCGATGAAAGACACGATGCGCCGGCCCGCGGGCATTTCAGGCGCCCCGCCGAACGTGCTTTTCTCGCGCATGAACGCGGCGACGTGACCCTGTTGTTTGGCGGCCTGACGGTCCGTCACGACCAGCTCATCGCCGCCGGCCTCGAGGGGCTGGGCTACCGGGCGCAAGCGATCCCGCCGCCCACCAAGGCCGACTTCCAGGCCGGCCGCGAGTACGGCAACTACGGCCAGTGCAACCCCACCTATTTCACGGTGGGCGCGCTGGTCAATTACCTCAGGCGCCTGCGTGACGAGGAGGGGTGGCCGGTCGAGCGCATCCTCGCCGATCATGTGTTCGTCACCGCCGGCTCCTGCGGACCCTGCCGCTTCGGCATGTACGAGGCGGAATACCGCCTGGCGCTGCGCAACGCCGGCTTCGACGGCTTCCGCGTGCTGGTCTTCAGCCAGGAGGCGGGGCTGTCGCAATCGGCCGCCGCCGAGGCCGGCCTGGCGCTGACCCCGCTGTTCTTCGCCACGCTCATCAACGCGGTCATGGCGGGGGATCTGCTCAACGCGCTGGCCCATCGGCTGCGTCCCTACGAGGTCGAGGCGGGCGCGACGGACCGCGTCCTGGCGCAATGCCTGGCGATCTGTCAGCAAGCCTTGCGCCAGGGCGAAGACGCCGGCCGTGCCGGCGTGGCGCGGCGCGGGCTGGCCGGGCTGCTCGGCCTCGCCGACGCCGACGCGTTCGCCCAGCTCCTGGCCCAATATCGCGGCCGGCGCTTGTGCGCGGCCCTGGAGCGTTGCCGCGCCCTCGTCGAGGCCGGCGTCGCGGTGGACTACACGCGGCCCCGGCCCGTGGTCAAGATCACCGGCGAGTTCTGGGCCCAGACCACCGAGGGCGACGGCAATTTTCACATGTTCCGCTTTCTGGAGGGCGAGGGCGCGGAGGTGCTGGTGGAGCCGGTGGCCACCTGGATCGACTATTCCTTGCACTATGCCCGGCAGTGGCTGCTGGACCGGCAGGGCCTGGCGGCGGCCGACGGCATCGCCCCGCGGCCCTGGCGGCGCCTGCGGCAGGCATGGCATTACCGCAGAAACCTGTTTCTGCTGACGCTGGCCAGGACGCTGTTCGGACGGGCCTACGAGCGCCGGCGCCAGGCGCTGGGCGGCACGGCGCATCCCCTTGCCAGCCAGTTCGAGCTGCAGCGCGTCGGCCACCCCTATTACAACAGCCGCTGCGGCGGCGGCGAAGGCCATCTGGAGGTGGCCAAGAACATCTACTACAGCCACCACAACCTCGCCCACCTGGTGCTTTCGCTCAAGCCCTTCGGCTGCATGCCTTCCACCCAGTCCGACGGCGCCCAGGCGGCGGTGCTGGCGCATTACCCGGACATGAGTTTTCTGCCCGTGGAAACCTCCGGCGAGGGCGACATCAACGCCTACTCCCGCGTGCAGATGGCGCTGGGCGAGGCGCAAGCCAAGTGCAGGCAGGAGTTCGGCCAGGCGCTGGCGCGCAGTGGCTGGCGTCTGGAGGACATCCGTGCCTATGTGGCGCGACACCCCGAGCTGCAGCATCCGCTGCTGCGCATCCCGCACGCGCCGGGCGTCACCGGACTGGCGGCCCGTTTCATCCTGTATGTGGCGGGCCGCATGGACCGCGACCGGGCCTGGGCCGGGCGCAAATGCGCAGCCGTAGCGGGGTCGATATGAGTCCCCCCCGAAATCGCCTTCGGCGATCTCCCCCCGGGGGGCAGAAACTCTTGGGGCGGCCCGGCGAGTTTCTTGAGAGCGATCCGGCGCAGGGCGGTTGCGACGGCTGCCGGGGTTGCGGCGGGGGCGCCTGCGCCCCGCGGCCGGGCATCGCGCCGGCGCCGCCGGACGCCGAGCGGCCCACGGCGGCGGCGGCCACACCTCCGGCGCGCCGCTTGCCCGTCGAGCTGCTGATCGGCCTGGACGTGGGCTCCACCACGGTCAAGGCGGTGGTGGTGGAGGCCGCGTCCGACACCCTCCTGTGGCAGGACTATCAACGTCACGAGACCCGCCAGGCCGGCAAGGCGCTCGAACTGTTGCAGGCCATCGAGGCGGCCTTCCCCGGCACGCCGCGCGCGGCCATGCGCCTGTTCGTCACCGGCTCGGGCGGCGCGGCGCTGCTGGCGCACATCGGCGGGCGCTTCGTGCAGGAGGTCAACGCGGTGGCGCTGGCGGTGGAGAAGCTCTACCCCGAGGTCGAAAGCGTGATCGAACTGGGCGGGCAGGACGCCAAGATCATCGTCTTCAAGCCTCAGGAAGCGGGCGTCAAGAAGAAGATCCCGACGATGAACGACAAGTGCGCGGGCGGCACCGGCGCGGTCATCGACAAGATCGCCGCCAAGCTCCAGGTCGGCGCCGAAGGTCTCGGCGATCTGGGCTACGACGGCCTGACGCTGCACCCGGTGGCGGGCAAGTGCGGCGTGTTCGCCGAGACCGACATCAACTCCCTGCAAAAACTGGGCGTGCCGGTCGGCGAGCTCATGGCCTCGCTGTTCGAGGCCATCGTGCAGCAGAACCTCTCGGTGCTCACCCGCGGCCACACCCTGCGCCCGACGGTGCTGCTGCTGGGCGGGCCGAACACCTTCATCCGCGGCCTGCGCGAGTGCTGGCGCCACCACCTGCCGCTGCTGTGGGCGGAGCGCGGCATCCCTCTGCCGGACCCGGCGCGGCCGCCGGCGGACTATGTCATCACCCCGGACAACGCCCAGTATTTCGCCGCCCTGGGCGCCGTGGCGTTCGGCCGCGCCGCGCTGCAGGAGGCGCCCGACAGCGGCGCCTACCTGGGCTGGGAGGCGCTGGCCGACGCGCTCGCACGCGGCGGCGGCGCGCGCGCGGGCGGCCTGCCGCCCCTGGCGGCGGATGCGGCGGAGCTGGCGGCGTTCAAGACCCGCTACCGGCCCGAGCCGTGGGCGCCGGCGCGCTTTAAGCCCGGCGCGGTGGTGGAGGCGTTTCTCGGCATCGACGGCGGCTCCACCTCGACCAAGGGCGTGCTGCTCGACCCGCAGGGACGGGTGCTGGCCAAGGCCTACCAGTTGTCCAGGGGCAACCCCATCGAGGACAGCAAGGAGGTGGTCGCCGAACTGGCGCGCCAGGTGGACTGCCAGGGCGCGCGCCTCGAGGTGCTGGGCGCCGGCACCACCGGCTACGCCAAGGACGTGCTGCGCGACGTGCTCAAGGCCGACGTGGCGCTGGTGGAGACGGTGGCCCATACCGAGGCCTGCCTGCACTTCTACCCGGACACCGAGGTCATCGTCGACGTCGGCGGTCAGGACATCAAGCTGATCTTCCTCAAGGACGGCCGCGTCAAGGATTTCAAGCTCAACACCCAGTGTTCCGCCGGCAACGGCTACTTCCTGCAGACCACCGCGCAGGCCTTCGGCTTCGACGTGCGCGACTTCGCCGACATCGCCTTCTCCGCCACCGCCATGCCGGCCTTCGGCCATGGCTGCGCGGTCTTCATGCAGTCGGACATCGTCGACTTCCAGCGCCGGGGCTGGCGCCCGGAGGAGATCATGGCCGGTCTGGCGGCGGTGCTGCCGAAGAACATCTGGCTGTACGTGGCGCAGATGCCCAACCTCGCCCGCCTGGGCCGCAGGTTCGTGCTGCAGGGCGGCACCCAGTACAACCTGGCGGCGGTGAAGGCGCAGGTGGACTTCATCCGCGCCCGCTTTCGCGGCAGCGGCAGCGAACCCGAGATCATCGTGCACCGGCATTGCGGCGAGTCCGGCGCCATCGGTTGCGCCCTCGAGGCCCGACGCCTGTGGGCGGAACAGGGCCGCCGCAGCGATTTCATCGGCATCGAGCGGGTGGCCGCCATCCGCTACCGGAGCACCATCGGCGAAGAGACGCGCTGCCATTTCTGCAAGAACGAATGCCTGCGCAGCTTCGTCGATGTCTACACCGGGGCGGCGCCGGCGCCGGATGCAACACCGGCTTCCGCCGTGCCGCTGCCGCCCGGCCATCGGCGCCTGATCATCGCCAGTTGCGAGAAGGGCACGGTGGAGGATCTGGACAGCATGCGCAGGATCAAGGCGGGGCGGGACCAGGTGGCGAAGGAGAACCCGAACTTCGTCGCCCTTGCCGCCAGCTCGGTGTTCCGTGAACCGCAGGGGATCGTGCCGGCCGCGCCGCCGCGCCTGTTCGGCGGCTTTCAACCCCGCCGTCGCGTGCGGCGGGATGCGCTGCGCATCGGCTTCCCGCGCGTGCTCAACCTGTATGCCCAGGCGCCGTTTTTCCTCGGCTATTTCATGGCCCTCGGCGTGCCCTACCGCAACCTGGTGTTCTCGGGCTATACCGACCAGGCGCTCTACAAGCGGGGCGCCCGGCGCGGCAGCATCGACCCGTGCTTCCCGAGCAAGCTGGGCATTCCCCATGTGCATGACCTGCTCCACCGGGTGCACGCGAAGCGGCCGCTGACCCACATCTTCTTTCCGATGGTCGACGCCTTTCCCACCTTCCTCGACGGCGTGCAGGCCTCCAAGGCCTGCCCGACCGTGGTGGCGACCGCCGAGGCGACGCACGCCGCCTTCATCAAGGAAGGCGACGCGTTCCGTGAGCGCGGCATCGTGTTCAAGAAGACCTTCCTGAACCTGGACGAACCGCTGCTGTGCGCGCGCCAGATGTACCAGGACTGGAAGGACGAACTGGGCCTGACGCCCGAGGAATCCAGGCACGCCGTGCGGCAGGGACTGGCCGCGCTGGAAGCGCACGAGGCGGAACTGCGCCGCCGCGCGCGCGCGACGCTGGAACAACTGGAGCGCGAGCAGCGACTCGGCGTGGTGGTGCTCGGCCGCCCGTATCACAACGATCCGGGGATCAATCACGGCATCCTGGAGGCGATCCAGCAGCAGGGCTACCCGGTGTTCTGGCAGGATATCCTGCCGCGCGACGCGGACATCCTGGAGCGGCTGTTCGGCGCGGAGTTGCGCGCCGGCGACATCGCCTCGCCGCTCGCCATCGACGACGTGTGGAAGAACAGCTATTCGGAGAACAGCTCGCGCAAGCTGTGGGCGGCCAAGTACGTCGCCCGCCATCCCAACCTGGTGGCGCTGGAACTGTCCAGCTTCAAGTGCGGGCACGACGCACCCGTCTACAGCGTGATCGAGGCGATCGTCGAGCAGTCCGGCACCCCGTATTTCGCCTTCAAGGACATCGACGAGAACCAGCCGACAGGCTCCATCAAGATCCGCATCGAGACCATCGCCTACGCGCTCGGCCGCTATCGCGAGCGGCTGTTCGCAGCGCGGCGCGGACAGGGGCTAAGGCGGGCATCGTGAGCGGCGCCGAGAAATGCACCGCCGGCGACAGGGGCCTCCCCGCCCCGGGCCGGGAACGACAGGCCCTGCTGCTTGCCGTGGCTGTGTTTCTGGCGACGACGGCCGCGGCATGGGGCGCGGAAACCCCCGCCGGCGACGCCCCGGTTGCGCTGCCCGGGCCGCGGCTGGACAGCCCCGTCTCCGTCGAACGGGCCCTGCGCGAGCGCCGCTCGGTGCGTCGTTTTCTGGAGCAACCGCTGACCCTCGCCGAGGTGGGCCAGCTGCTCTGGGCCGCACAGGGCATCACGGGACGTGGCGGTCTGCGGACGACGCCGTCGGCGGGGGCGCTCTACCCGCTGGAAGCCCATCTGGTCGCGGGCGATGTCGCCGGCCTGCCGCCGGGGGTCTACAAATATGATCCGCATCGGCATCGTTTGCTGCGGGTCGCCAGTGGCGACCGGCGGGGTGCGCTGCGCGGCGCGGCGTGGGGACAGGATTGCGTCGCCCGCGCGCCGGCGGTACTCGTGCTGGCGGCGCTGCCTGAGCGGACGACCCGCAAATATGGTCAACGCGGCCGCCGCTATGTGCATATGGAGGCCGGGCA
>JBBIKZ010000110.1:0-8010 GCA_037445185.1 Hydrogenophilales bacterium
TCAGGTTGAGCGGGCTGGGGATGTCGAGGGGGTTGTGGGTCAGCGCCGCCTGCGCCGGCAGGGCCGTGGCAATCGCGGCGGCAAGGAGCAAGGTCTTGAAATGCATGATGTGTCCTTTCATGTGGAGAGATAGGGGGAGAGATAGGGGGCGGCTCGCACCGCCCCCCGACGCTGGTCTCAGGTGCCGATCACCCCGCCATCGTTCTTGGTGATGACCACCACGGCGGAACGCGGCCTCGCCGGCTGGCTGCCGGTGAAGCTGGTGGGACCGTTGGCGCCGTTGTCGGGCCAGGCCGAGTTCTCGGTGTAGTCGTTGGTCCAATCCTCGCCCGGGTGCTGGATGCCGACGAACATGGTCTTGCCGTCCGGCGTGGAGACGACACCGGTGACCTCGCAGTGGGGTGGACTGGTGAGGAAGCGGCGGGTCATACCGGTGGACGGGTCGGCGCACATCATGACGTTGCCGCCGATGTTGACCCAGTCGCCCTTGGCGTCGCCCGCCTGATCGGTCTGGATCCACAGGCGGCCGTCCTGGTCGAACCACAGCCCGTCCGGCGCGCCGTAGTCGTCACCGTTGATGTTGCCGGCATAGCCCACGGTCTGACCGCCGAACTCGCCCGGGGTGTAGGTGGCGCCCAGGGTCTTGGTGGTGGCCTTGTCGCCGCACTGGACGAAGATGTCCCAAGTGAAGGTGGTGGCGGTGACGTCGACACGACCATCCGACCAGTCGCCATCGCGCCAGCGGATGATGTGACCGTAGTCGTTGTCGGGACGCGGGTTGGCGGCATCCACGGGCGGGTTGGCGCTGCCGGCGGTGGTGGTGCTGTCCGCCTCGTTGCTGGAGACCGGGGTGTTGCCGCGCCGGCTGTTGTTGGTCATGGTCATGTAGACCTCGCCGGTGATGGGGTGCGCCGCGCCCCACTCGGGCCGGTCCATCATGGTCGCGCCGAGGCGGTCGGCGGCCTGGCGGCACTTGATCAGCACCTCGGCCTGGTTGGCGAAGCCGTTCTCCGGCGTGAGCCCGTTCTGGCCCCAGACCAGGGGCAGCCAGACACCCGTGCCGTCGGCATTGAACCGGGCGACATAGAGGGTGCCATGATCGAGCATGTCGCGGTTGGCGGCGCGGTTTTTGCGATTGAGCTTCCGGCTACAGACGAACTTGTAGACGTACTCGTTGCGCTCGTCGTCGCCCATGTAGAAGGCGACGCGGTCGTTCTTGTCCACGACCACCTGGGCGCTCTCGTGCTTGAAGCGGCCGAGGGCGGTACGCTTGACGGGGGTGCTGTTGGGGTTCCAGGGATCGATCTCCACCACCCAGCCGAAGCGGTTCGGCTCGTTGCGGTTGCCAGCAGCGTTGAGGTCAAAGCGTGGATCGGCCACGTGCCAGCGGTAGCCGAAACCGCTGGCGTTCACGCCGTAGCGGCGCTCGTGGTTGGTGGCGGTGAAGGGGCCGTTGGCGCCGAAATAGCCGTTCCAGTTCTCCTCGCAGGTGAGATAGGTACCCCAGGGGGTGTAGCCGTGGGCGCAGTTGTTCAAGGTGCCCAGCACCG
Source organism: Hydrogenophilales bacterium (assembly GCA_037445185.1). Lineage (GTDB taxonomy): Bacteria > Pseudomonadota > Gammaproteobacteria > Burkholderiales > Thiobacillaceae > JANWZL01. The sequence continues at coordinate 1,551 of JBBIKZ010000110.1, forward strand.
TCGTGCCGGTGGGATCGGCGGCGGTCTTCATCAGGTCGTGGCCGGCGGCGGGACCGCTGATCCTGCAGGGGGTGTTGCCGGTGATGCGGCGGTTGAAGGCAGACGGGCGCTGCACCTTCCATTCATTGCCGACCTTGCGGATCTCCACGACACTCACCCCATGCGCGGCCTGCTGAGCGCGCACCATGTCCAGGGTGAGGGTGGCGGTGGCATAGGCACTGTATGGCTTGATGCCGTTGACCAGAGCCGGGTCACAGTATTCATGGTTGGTGACCAGCAGGCCGCGCGTGTTGGATAGCCCCGAGGCGCCCGCCTGCGGGAAGGGGAAGAAGTGCATGCCATCGATGTGGGCGCCGAAGCAGCGGTTCTGGGTGGCCTCGTCCATGGGGCTCACGGTGTCCCAATGCGGGGCGTTGGTGAGCGAATCGCCCCAGGCGGTCAGGACCTTGGCCGTGTAGCCGGGCGGGACGGTGACGGCGTCGGTCATGGGCAGGGTGTTGGCCGGTACGGGCGTGAAGCCAATGGGACCCAGGGGGGGCGGGGCGGCCTCGGCATAGTTGGTCATGCCTTCGACCACGCTGGAGCCCAGGGTGGCCAGTGCGGTGGCACCGGCCGTGGCGCCCAGGGAGGTCTTCAGAAAGCCGCGCCGGCTGAGCTGGCGTTGCGCGATCAGGTCGAGGATGGAGGGGTTGCCGGAATCATTGCTGACGGTCTGGCTCGGGTTGAGCTTGCCGTCCGGATGCAGGTTGCTGCTCATGGAATCTCCTAGGCGGTGGTTGCGGACACAACCCGCGTGAGGCGGCACGGGGTCGACCTAGACTTTAACCACTGATGATGAACCTTCCATGAAGGCGGTTCACGACCGGACTGGTCCCACTGCCGGATCGGCTTGCCGCGCCGGTCAGGGTCTGGTTCGAGGTCGTTGACGTGGGAGGGGCGGCGACGGGACGGACGGCATCCCCAGCCCTGGTAGGACTGAAGCCTCGCCTGCGCTGTGTCACCCGGTGTCTATCGGCGGCGGCGTGGATGCACGGATTACTCGCCCGTCACCCCGCAGGTGACCGGATAGGTGACGTAGACGAGCTTGAGGCCCGCCGCCGAGACGCGGGCGATCAGGCGCTCGATGGCAGATGGTTCACCGAAGAACTCGACCGTCTCCGGCAGCTTGCCGGCGAGTTCGAAGAAGCTGTCCTCCACCAGGCCGTGTCGGCCGTAGCCGGCACTGGCGCGGAACACGCTGCCGCCGGCGATGCCCTCCGCGCGCGCCTGCTCGAACAGCCATTCATGGATGGGCCGGCCGTCCTGTCGGGCACCCTCCCGAGCGAAAAACTGCACGCACAGGCCTTGACTCATGTCGTCCCCTTGAGCAGTTTGATGGTCAGCACGCCCAGGCCGGTCATGGCCAGGGAGCCGGCCAGGTGCAAGCCCATCGCCGTGGCGGCCAGCGCGTACTGGGTGCGCGCGAGGAGGGTAAAGACCTCGGCGGAGAAGGTGGAGAAGGTGGTCAGCCCACCGAGGAAGCCGGTCACCAGCAGCAGACGCCACTCCGGGGCCACGCCCGGATGCTGGGCGAACCAGGCCAGGGCCAGCCCGATGAGGTAGCCGCCGAGCAGGTTGGCGGCCAGGGTGCCCATGGGGATGGCCGGATAGAGGGCGTTGAGCAGCAGGCCCAGACCCCAGCGCAGCCAGGCCCCGATGGCGGCACCGATGCCGACGGCGACGAAAGCGGTCAGTGCCATGCGGCTCCCTGGGGTGTCTACCCGCTCAGGCGGCCAACCCCAGTTCCCGGCGCAGGCTGTCGAGCAGACCGTCGGCGGCGTCCTCGACCATGTCCAGCACTCGTTCGAAGCCGTCGCGGCCGCCATAGTAGGGGTCAGGCACCTCGTGGCCGGGATAGCGCCGGCTGTAGGACAGGAACAGTTTCAACTTATGTCGGTGTTGGGGCGGGCTGATCCGCTCCAAATGGGTCAGATTCGCCCGGTCCATGGCCAGGATGAGATCGAAGTCGTGGAAATCCTGCACGGACACCTGCCGGCCGATCAGGCGGGACAGGTCATAGCCACGCGCGGCGGCTGCTTCCTGCGCGCGGCGATCGGGCGGCTCTCCGACGTGATAGCCGTGGGTGCCGGCCGAATCGACGATGCCGCGATGGGCGAGGCCGGCCTCCTGCAGACGCCTGCGCAGGACCCCCTCGGCCGTGGGGGAGCGGCAGATATTGCCCATGCACACCATGAGGATGTGCAGCTTGCGCAGGGGGGGAGGTTTCATGGCGGGAGGTTGGCGCATGGGGGCGGGTTTGACTGAGGCGGGTGGCAGTATACTGCGAGGTCAGGCTATGCCAACTGGTCACTGGTGAGCTATCAGCGCCGGCGGCCAGCCATACGTCTTTTTTGTGCGGGTCTGGCCGGCGTGGCCGGGAGGTGGGCGATGAGGCCTTCGTCCTCGACCACGCCGAAGAGCTGCTTCTTCAAGGCATGCAGCCTGTCGCGCAATTCGGCGGCGCGTTCGAACGCCAGGTTGCGTGCCGCCTCCAGCATCTCGCGCTCGATGCGTTTGACCTCGCGCGTGAGGTCTTTCTCGCTCATGACGGCATAGGCGGCGCGGGCTTGTTCGGTCTTGAGTGCTTCACGCTCGGCCTCGGTGTCGTAGACCCCTTCGATGATGTCCTTGATGCGCTTTTGCACCCCGCGCGGGGTGATGCCGTGGGCCAGGTTGTAGGCCATCTGCTTGCGTCGGCGCCGCTCGGTCTCGTCGATGGCGCGGCGCATGGACTCGGTGACGACGTCGGCGTAGAGGATGGCGGTGCCGTGGATGTGCCGCGCGGCGCGGCCGATGGTTTGGATGAGCGAGCGCTCGGAGCGCAGGAAGCCCTCCTTGTCGGCGTCCAGGATGGCCACCAGGGAGACCTCCGGGATGTCTAGCCCCTCGCGCAGCAGGTTGATGCCCACCAGCACGTCGAACACCCCCAGCCTGAGGTCGCGGATGATCTCCACCCGCTCGACGGTGTCGATGTCGGAGTGAAGATAACGCACCTTGATGCCGTGGTCGGACAGGTATTCGGTCAGATCCTCGGCCATGCGCTTGGTCAGGGTGGTGACCATGACCCGTTCGTTGCAGGCCACCCGCAGGTTGATCTCACTCATGAGGTCGTCGACCTGGGTGGCTACCGGCCGCACGATCACCTCCGGGTCGAGGAGCCCGGTGGGTCGTACCACCTGCTCCACCACCTGCTCCTGATGCTTGAGCTCGTAGGGCGCCGGCGTGGCGGAGACGAAGATGGTCTGCCGCATCAACGAAGGTCGCCGGGCCGCCCCAAGACCGTTGCGTGCCCCCTCGGCGGCCGTCTGCGCAGCAGAGGGGGGGGCGAAGGTCAGCCGCTCGAACTCGTCGAAACGCAGCGGCCGATTGTCTAGCGCCGAGGGCAGCCGGAAGCCGTAGTCCACCAGATTCTCCTTGCGGGCGCGGTCGCCGCGGTACATGCCGCCGATCTGGGGGATGGTCACGTGCGATTCATCGATGAACACCACCGTGTCCGGCGGCAGGTAGTCGATCAGGGTGGGCGGCGGTTCGCCGGGCCGGCGCCCGGACAGATGCCGGGAGTAATTCTCGATGCCCTTGCAGAAGCCCAGCTCCGCCAGCATCTCCAGGTCGAAGCGGGTGCGCTGCTCCAGCCGCTGCGCCTCCACCAGCTTGCCCTGACGGTAGAAGTACTCCAGCCGCTCGGCCAGCTCCTGTTTGATCGCCTCGATGGCCCGCAGGGTGGTCTCGCGCGGCGTCACATAATGGCTGGACGGGTAGACCGTGAAGCGGGGCGCCTTGTGCAGCACCTGGCCGGTGAGCGGGTCGAACAGGGCGATGGATTCGACCTCGTCGTCGAACAGCGACACCCGCACCGCCGTCTCGGCGTGTTCGGCCGGGAAGATGTCGATCACGTCGCCGCGCACGCGGAAAGTGCTGCGCCTGAACTCCAGCTCGTTCCTCTGGTACTGCATCTCGGCCAGGCGGCGGATGATGGCCTGCTGGGCGATGCGCTCGCCCTGCTGCAGGTGCAGGATCATGCCGTGATAGTCCACCGGGTCGCCGATGCCGTAGATGGCCGAGACGGTGGCGACGATCACCACGTCGCGCCGCTCCAGGATCGCCTTGGTGGCGCTCAAACGCATCTGCTCGATGTGCTCGTTGATGCTGGAGTCCTTTTCGATGTACAGGTCGCGCGCAGGGACGTAGGCCTCGGGCTGGTAGTAGTCGTAATAGGAGACGAAGTACTCCACCGCGTTGTCCGGGAAGAACTCGCGAAATTCGGCGTAGAGCTGGGCGGCCAGCGTCTTGTTGGGCGCCATGACGAAGGCCGGCCGCCCCAGTCGGGCGATGACGTTGGCCATGGTGAAGGTCTTGCCCGAGCCGGTCACCCCCAGCAGGGTTTGGCAGCGCAGGCCGCGCGCAATGCCCTCGATGAGCCTCTCGATCGCCTCCGGCTGATCGCCCGCCGGCGGGTAGGGCTGGTTCAATTTGAAAGGGCTATGGGGGAAGGTGACAGCCACGTTAAAATCGTACCGGCGAAAAAACAGCACATGATACCCCGCGCCTGGGGTGCAGCACGACTCAGAAAGGCAGCCACCTTGGAACTCTCCGCCCGCGTCCACAACATCAAGCCCTCGCCGACCCTCGCGGTGACCGCCCGCGCCGCCCAGCTCAAGGCGGAGGGCCGCGACATCATCAGCCTGGGCGTGGGCGAGCCCGACTTCGACACGCCGGAACACATCAAGCAGGCGGCCATCGCCGCCATCCAAGCGGGCTTTACCAAATACACCGCCGTGGGCGGCACGCCCAGCCTCAAGCAGGCGGTGATCAACAAGTTCAGGCGGGAGAACGGCCTCGACTACGACGCCAAACAGGTGCTGGTCTCTTGCGGCGGCAAGCAGAGCTTCTACAACCTGGTGCAGGCCCTCATCAACCCGGGCGACGAGGTCATCATCCCCGCCCCCTACTGGGTGTCCTACCCGGACATCGTCCTGCTCGCCGACGGCCGCCCCGTGTTCATCGAGGCCGGCATCGAACAGGGCTTCCGCATCACGCCGGCGCAGCTCGAGGCCGCCATCACCCCGCGCACGAGAATGCTCGTCATCAACAGCCCCTCCAATCCGACGGGGGCGGTGTACACCCGCGAGGAACTCGCCGCCTTGGGCGAGGTCCTGCGCCGCCACCCCCAGGTGCTCATCGCCAGCGACGACATGTACGAGCACATCCTGCTCGGCGACCCCCCCTTCAGCAACATCCTCAATGCCTGCCCCGACCTCTACGACCGCACCATGGTCCTGAACGGCGTGTCCAAGGCCTATGCCATGACCGGCTGGCGCATCGGCTACGCGGCCGGACCGGCGGAGATCATCGCCGCCATGGAAAACGTCCAGTCGCAGAGCACCTCCAATCCCACCTCCATCTCCCAGGCCGCGGCCGAGGCGGCGCTCAACGGCGATCAGTCCTGCATCCAACCCATGGTGGCCGCCTTCCGCGAGCGCCACCGCTACGTGGTGGACAACCTCAACGCCCTGCCCGGTGTGCGCTGCGCCGACAGCGGCGGGGCCTTCTACGCCTTCCCCGACATGCGCCAGGCCATCGCCCGCCTACATGCGGCAGGCCGCATCCCTGCCGCCACCGACCTGGCGCTGAGCGAATACCTGCTGGAACACGGCGTGGCCGCCGTGCCCGGCTCCGCCTTCGGCGCCGAGGGCTATCTGCGGCTGTCCTTCGCCACCTCGCTGCAAAACCTGCAAAAGGCCATCGAACGCATCGGCCAGGCCCTGGGCTGAGGACATTGACCGCCAGGCGCACGGCCATTATCATTGCGGGCTCTCTATTCCCCGATAGCTCAGTCGGTAGAGCGACGGACTGTTAATCCGCAGGTCCCTGGTTCGAGCCCAGGTCGGGGAGCCAGAATTTCGAAGAGTTAGCCGACTTTCGAGTCGGCTTCTTTTTCGTCGCGGTGATCCGGGTATGCCGGCTGCCGGTCAAGCCGAATGATGCGTCGCTAATTGGCGCGATTCCAGGCACCCAGACTAGGGATGCAGGAGGCTGCGACTTTCTATCGGCACCCGGATCCGTTGCGGTCACAGTGGCAGACATGAACGCCTCGTGCGTCGGCTCGCGCATAGCCTACTGGCATCGGTGCGGAATGGCAGTGGTGATGTCGATCGGTTGGGACACATCAGCCTTACCTCGGCTACCGCTGGGCACCTCGAAAAACCTGCTGCGCGCCCCGATTGCTACGTTGGGCGGTGTTGGTTCCGGCCGCTACGCTTGACATCGACTGCGCCGATGTTAGCCTACGCCGAAACTGCGTTGTGGCTTCGGCCGGCCCGACGGGCCTTAACATTCGCTTCGCTCATGTTAGCCTGCGCCTAACCAGTCATGATCCTAAAAACCTCAGTTGAACGCGCCCGCGCTCTGGTCTGCGCGCGCG
>JBBIKZ010000111.1:0-7872 GCA_037445185.1 Hydrogenophilales bacterium
GTCTTAGCGCTGTCTCAAAAGCCCCGATACTCGCCTTCACGGTCTGTTGATCGAAGGCACGTGCCGGTCTAATGGACAATCTGGGATGAAGCGACGGGTTTGAGTCCGCCATGCGCCTCGGTTATAAGACGGCATGAGCAAGGACAAGACCCTCTACGTTTGCCGCGAGTGCGGTGGTCAGACCAACAAATGGCAGGGGCAGTGCCCGCACTGCCTGGCCTGGAACACCCTTGCCGAGACCGTGGTGGCGCGCAAGAGCGGGCGCTTTCAGGGTCTGGCGGCGGCAAGCGGCATACAGCGCCTGACCGAGATCCAGGCCCGTGACACGGCACGCTACGAGACCGGACTCAGCGAATTCGACCGCGTGCTGGGCGGCGGCATGGTGGAGGGGGGCGTCGTGCTGCTGGGTGGCGACCCCGGCATCGGCAAATCCACGCTGCTGCTGCAGGCGCTGGCCTTGATGTCGCGCCAGCTCAGGACGCTCTATGTCAGCGGCGAAGAGTCCGCCGATCAGGTCGCCCTGCGCGCCAGGCGGCTGGCGCTCACGCAGGCGGACATCCCGCTGCTCACGGAGATCCGTCTGGAGGCGATCCTGGCCACCCTGGAGGCGGAGAAGCCGCAGGTGGCGGTGATCGATTCCATCCAGACCCTGTATTCCGAACAGTTGCAATCCGCGCCGGGCAGTGTGGCGCAGGTGCGCGAGTGCGCCCAGGCCCTGACGCGCCATGCCAAGACCCATGGGACCGCCTTGGTGCTGGTCGGTCACGTCACCAAGGAGGGGGCGCTGGCCGGCCCGCGCGTGCTGGAGCACATCGTGGACACCGTGCTCTATTTCGAAGGGGACGCCTCCTCCAGCTTTCGGCTCATACGCGCCTTCAAAAACCGCTTCGGCGCGGTGAACGAACTGGGGGTCTTCGCCATGACCGACAAAGGCCTCAAGGGCGTGGCGAATCCGTCTGCCCTGTTCCTCGCCCGCGACGCGCGTGAGGTGCCCGGCTCCTGCGTGGTGGTCGCCCAGGAGGGCACGCGCCCCCTGCTGGTCGAGATCCAGGCCCTGGTGGACAGCGCCCATACGCCCACCCCTCGTCGTCTGACGGTCGGCCTGGACGCGAGCCGCCTAGCCATGCTGCTCGCCGTCCTGCACCGCCACGGCGGCATCGCCTGCTATGACCAGGATGTCTTCGTCAACGCTGTAGGCGGCGTGCGCATCAACGAACCGGCCGCCGACCTGGCCGTAATCATGGCAGTGGTATCTTCCATAAGAAACAAGGCGTTGCCTCACGATCTTGCGGTGTTCGGTGAGGTTGGGCTTGGCGGCGAGATCCGACCCGTCCAACGCGGCCAGGAGCGTCTCAAAGAGGCCGCCAAGCTGGGGTTCACACGCGCCCTGGCCCCCCGCGCCAACCTGCCGCGGCATCCCCCCGCAGGCATGAGCCTCAGGGGGGTAGGAACCCTCGGCGAGGCCTTGGACTATCTGCGGGGGCTGTGAGTAGGATCGTCCTCAGGACGTGAGGTCCGACCGTCATTCGCATTCGACCTGCAGTCAGATCCGATACATCATGGAACAACCTCGTCGGTCTGAAGGTCAACCTGCGCACCGATCGAAGGCTGTTCCGGACGTAGGTCAGGCTTCAGCCTGACGGGGTTTGACGCAGTCGGCGTCGGCCTGCAGGCCGACCTGCGCAGCGTCCACGGCATGGACACGATACAGGATCACACCGAGCGAGCCAGAAAATGTCCAAGCGCGTTTCCGGACCACCCCGCCGCCCCCGCAATCCGGTGGCCCGGGCGGTGCGCACGCCGCAATACCGGCAGCGGGTGGAGCGCGACAGGAAGCGGCATCCTCCGCCGCCGGGCCGCCAGGTGATCGAGGCCGAGCTGGAGGATGGTGTCGCCGGGCCGCAGGGCGAGGAAAAAGAACCCGAGCCGAGCGCCTGAGGCGGCGTATAATGCCCGCCCATGCGTGGCTTCCCGGACGTGGCAAAGAAAAAAGCCGGCGGTTGCCGGCTTGTTCGTCGTGGTGCCCAGGAGAGGACTCGAACCTCCACGGAGTTGCCCCCGCTAGGACCTGAACCTAGTGCGTCTACCAATTCCGCCACCTGGGCAAGAGGCGCGCATTCTAACGATCCCCCCATCCGCATGTCAACGAGGACACATTGAGTAAAACCCAACGCACGCGGCGCGGCCAGAAGGCCTTGCGCTGGCAGGACCCGCATCTGGCGCGAGAAAAGGAGAAATACGGCCAGCCTCTGCCCAGCCGGGAATTCCTGTTGCAACTGCTGGAGGAGGCCGGCGAGCCGGTGGACCCTGAAGAGCTGGCCGAACGCCTGGGCCTGGAGGCGGAGGAGTGGGACGCCTTCCTCAACCGGCTGCGCGCCATGCAGCGCGACGGCCAGTTGTTGTTCAACCGGCGCGGGGCGCTGTGCCTGCCGGACAAGATCGAGCTCAAGGCGGGCCGCGTGGAAGGCCACCCCGACGGCTACGGCTTCTTCGTGCCGGACGATGGCTCGGGCGACATGTTCCTGTCCGAGAAGGAGATGCACGGCGTGCTGCACGGCGACCGCGTGCTGGCGCGCGAGCACGAGGTGGACCGGCGCGGCCGCAAGGAGGCCAAGATCGTCGAGGTGCTGGAGCGGGCCAACCACCGCCTGGTCGGCCGCTTCTATAGCGAGAAGGGCGTGCAATGGGTGGTGGCGGAGAACAAGCGCATCAACCAGGACATCCTCATCCCGCCAGGCGCGGAACTGAAGGCCAGGCTGGGCCAGGTGGTGATGGTGGAGCTCGTGGATCAGCCCACCAAGCACACCCCGGCCACCGGGCGCATCATCGAGGTGCTGGGCAACTATGCCGATCCGGGCATGGAGATCGAGATCGCCTTGAGGAAACACGATCTCCCCTACGAGTTCTCCGACAAGGCCCAGGCCCAGGCGCGCAAGCTGCCCAAGGGGGTAGTGAAGAAAGACCTGGAGGGACGCGAGGACCTGCGCGAACTGCCGCTGGTGACCATAGACGGCGAGGACGCGCGCGATTTCGACGACGCCGTCTACTGCCAGCGGCAGGGCCGCGGATACAAGCTGTGGGTGGCCATCGCCGACGTGTCGCATTACGTGCGGCCCGGCAGCCCGCTCAACCGCGAGGCCTATGCGCGCGGCAACTCGGTGTACTTCCCGCGCCGGGTGATCCCCATGCTGCCGGAGGAGCTCTCCAACGGGCTGTGCTCGCTCAACCCCAAGGTCGACCGGCTGTGCATGGTGTGCGAGATGGATATCGCCGCCACCGGCAGCATCAAGAAATACCGCTTCTATCCGGCGGTGATGCACTCCAAGGCCCGGCTCACCTATGAACAGGTCTGGGCCTGGCTGTCCGGCGCGGCCAAGCCGCCGCGCAGCCAAGCCTGGCTGATGGCGCACCTGGAGGATCTCTACAGCCTGTTCAAGGTCATGCTCAAGGCGCGCTGGGCGCGCGGGGCGATCGATTTCGAGACCCTGGAGACCAAGATCCTCTTCAACGACCGGGGCAAGATCGAACGGATCGTGCCCTACGCGCGCAACGACGCGCACCGACTGATCGAGGAGTGTATGCTGGCGGCCAACGTCTGCGCCTCGGAATTCCTGCAGAAGAAGAAGCACCCCGCCCTGTACCGGGTGCACGAGGGACCCACCCCCATCAAGCTCAAGGCCCTGCAGGAATTCCTGGCCGAATTCGGCCTCTATTTGACCGGCGGCGACGACCCGCACGCCAAGGACTACGCCGAACTGCTCAAGAAGATCAAGGGCCGGCCGGACGAGCAGCTGCTGCAGACCGTGATGCTCAGGTCCCTGCAGCAGGCGCAGTACAGCCCCGAGAACGTGGGCCACTTCGGCCTGGCCTACGAGGCCTACACCCACTTCACCTCGCCCATCCGCCGCTATCCCGACCTGCTCGTGCACCGGGCGATCAAGTCCTGCCTGGAAGGCGGTCAGTACCACCCCGGCAACTGGGAGGAGATCGGCGCGCATTGCTCTGCCACCGAACGCCGCGCCGACGAGGCCACCCGCGACGTCGTCAACTGGCTCAAGTGCTTCTATATGCAGGACCGGCTGGGCGAGGAATACGAGGGCGTGATCAGCGCCGTGGTGAGCTTCGGCATCTTCGTCGCCTTGAACGACGTCTTCGTCGAGGGGCTGGTGCACGTCTCCGACCTGGGCCGCGACTACTTCCACTACGACGCCGCGCGTCACCAGATGCTGGGCGAGCGCACCGGGCAGCGCTATCGGCTGGGCGACAAGGTGCGTATCCGCGTGGCCAGGGTGGACCTGGAATCGGCCAAGATCGATTTCGTGCTGGCCGAGGAACAGCCTGCCGAGTCTGTCCGGCAAACACCCCAGTCCGGCAAGGCGGCGGGCGGCAAGGGCGGCCAGCGCGGCGAGTCAGACCAGAACGGCGGGGCAGCCGCGAGGAAACCCGCAGGCAAAGCCGGCGCGACGAAACCGTCCAAGAAGAGCAGCCCCGCCTCGAAGGGAACGGGCAAAGCGAAATGAACCGGTCGACGTCGATCCCGGGTGGTCCAACAGGCGGCGGATCGGGGGTGGGTCGGCATGTAGGTCGGGCTTCAGCCCGTCGGGGTTGTCTTTGCGATCATCTATCGTCGGGCTGACCTACAGCCTCTTGTTTTTTTTACAGCGTCGATACTGGAACGAATATGGCTTGGTCTGCGGTGCGGGATACGGCTCCGCCGATATGAGCCTGCGCCAAAGCCGATGCTGCCTTCGGGGACATGGGCAGTAACCGGATACATCGATGAGCCAGCGTACCTTCATCCACGGCTTTCACGCAGTCCTTTCTCGGTTGCGGCATCACCCGGAGAGCCTGCACGTCATTTATCTGGACGAGGGGCGGCGCGACAAGCGGGCGCGCGACGTGTTGAAACTCGCCGAGGAGCGCGGTGTGCGTGTCATCCCGACCGAAGCGGCGCGCATCGACGACATGGCGCACGGCAAAAGCCAGGGTGTGGCGGCCCTGGCCGACCCGATCAAGCTCGCCCACGATCTCGACACGCTGCTGGAGGACCTGTCCGAACCGGCACTGCTGCTGATCCTGGACGGGGTGACCGATCCGCACAACCTGGGGGCGTGTCTGCGCTCGGCCTGCGCCTTCGGCGCGCATGCGGTGGTGGCGCCCAAGGACCGCGCCGCCGGCCTCAACGCCACCGCCATCAAGGCGGCCAGCGGTGCCGCCGATCACGTGCCCTTCATCGCCGTCACCAACCTGGCACGCACCCTGCGCGAGCTGAAAGACAAGGCCGTGCTGATCGTGGGGGCCGATCAGGACGGTGTGCAGAGCGTCACCGACGCCGATCTCGCCGGCCCCGTCGCCCTGGTGCTGGGGGCGGAGGGCAGCGGGCTGCGCCGGCTCACGCGCGAGCTTTGCGACGTGCTGGTACGCATCCCCATGTACGGCCAGGTGGAAAGCCTCAACGTCTCGGTGTCGGCCGGCGTGTGCCTGTACGAGGCGCGTCGGCAGCGCGCGCGCATCCAGTCCGGGGCCGGGGCTTGAACCGGACCCCCGCCTCCGTGACGAAGGGGGTGGTCGCGCTCGCGACCGGAGGATTCGCCCCCTTGAAAACCTGCGCAGCCTGTGTCAGTGCTGGCTCACATTCGCGTAGCGAATGTTGAGCCCGCGCCAACGGGCGGCCGGAACTACAAAGGGGGTCGCCGCGTCGGCGGGGGGATTTCACACTTGCTTGCCTTCCGCGCCCCACTCGGATTGAATCCTGCCATGCGTGCATCGGGCCTGGGGCCCGGGCGCCGCGAATTCTTCAGGGAATCATGTATCGCATGGACATCGAAAACGCCTGGGCGCTGTTCAACCGCGCCGAGCTGCTCTATGGGGCGGGCGAGGTGGACGCGGCGCTGGATCGGCTGGCCGGCCGCATCAACGACGCCCTGGCCGACCGCTTCCCGGTCGCCCTTTGCGTCATGGGCGGCGCGGTGGTCTTCGCCGGGCGGTTGCTGCCGCGGCTGGAGTTCCCCCTGGAGTTCGACTATCTGCACGCCACCCGCTACCGGGATGCCACCCGCGGCGGCGAGATCGCCTGGGAGGTGCTGCCGCGCAAGGACATCCGCGGCCGTAGCATCCTGCTCCTGGACGACATCCTGGATGAGGGCCACACCCTGCAGGCCGCTCGCGACAAGCTGCTAGAGCTGGGCGCGGCGGAGATCAGGATCGCCGTCCTGGCCGACAAGGACCTCGGCCGAGACAAGCCCATTCGCGCCGACTTCGTCGGCTTGAGGCTACCCAACCGCTACGTCTTCGGCATGGGCATGGACGCTTACGGCCTGTGGCGCAACCTGCCCGGCATTTATGCCCTGAAGGAGGATACTTGAGCAAACTGGCCATCATCGGCGGATCCGGGCTGACCAAGCTGCCCGGACTGACCATCACCCACCGGCAGGTGGTGCGCACCCCTTATGGCGAGCCCTCGGGGGCGCTCACTTTCGGCGAGCTCGAGGGACATCCGGTCATCTTCCTCGCCCGCCATGGCTACGGTCACACCATTCCACCACATCTGGTGAACTACCGCGCCAACATCTGGGCACTGGCCCACCAGGGCGCCACCCACGTGGCCTCCATCGCTTCCGTGGGCGGCATCCATCCCGAGATGTGGCCGGGGCAGTTCGCCGTGCCGGACCAGATCATCGACTACACCCACGGGCGCGAGCACACCTTCGCCGACTACGACGGCAAACCGGTCACCCATGTGGACTTCACCTGGCCCTACTGCGAGGGGATGCGCCAGCGCTGCATGCGGGCGTTGGCCGAGGCCGGCGAGGACTACCTCGATGGCGGCACCTATGGCTGCACCCAGGGCCCGCGCCTGGAGACCAAGGCCGAGATCGACCGCATGGCGCGCGACGGCGCCGACATGGTCGGCATGACCGGCATGCCCGAGGCCTATCTGGCGCGCGAGATCGGCCTCTGCTACGCCGCCATCGCCGTGAGCGTGAACTGGGCCGCCGGCCGCGGCGAGAGCGAGGCAGCGATCACCGCCGAGGCGATCGAGGCCAACCTGAGCCAGGCGGTGGCGCGCATCCGCGTGGTGCTGGTCCATCTCGCCCGCATGTGCTGCGAACAGGAAGGGCAGGGCGTCTGATGGCCGTGCGTGAGGTGCTGCGCATGGGGGACGCGCGCCTGCTGCGCCGGGCCGAGCCGGTGACCGCGTTCGACACGGCTGAGCTGCACGCGCTCGTGACCGACCTCACCGACACCATGCGGGCGCTCGATGGTGCGGGGCTGGCCGCCCCGCAGATCGGCGTGCCGCTGCAGGTGGTGATCTTCGAGGTGGTGAACAACCCGCGCTACCCCCAGGCGGAGGCCGTGCCCTTCACCGTCCTCGTCAACCCCGAGCTCACACCCCTCACCGACGAGATGGAAGAGGGCTGGGAAGGTTGCCTGTCGCTGCCCGGCCTGCGCGGGCTGGTGCCGCGCTACAAAAACCTGCGCTACCGCGGTTTCGACCAGTACGGCATGCCGATCGACCGCACGGTCTCGGGCTTCCACGCCCGCGTGGTGCAGCACGAGGCCGATCACCTATGGGGCATCCTCTACCCCATGCGCATGCGCGACATGAGCCGGTTCGGGTTCACGGAGGTGCTGTTCCCGGCCAGGGGGGTGGGGGAGACTTGAGACGCGCCGATGACCGCCCGGTGCAACTGGGCAACAAACCGGCCGTATTACGACGGGCGATGCACGCATCACCAACGCATGCGTCGCTTGCAGTAACGTATCGGCGCAAGGCAAAGTTACCCTAGCAGCCTGTCGGACAGATTGTGCAACCCTTTTTCTGTAAATTTCCGAGGCGGTGGTCATGACGTATGGGTTACGGGTTGAGGT
>JBBIKZ010000112.1:0-7703 GCA_037445185.1 Hydrogenophilales bacterium
CCTTGCTCGAGCGCCGGACTTCGGGTTGAATGTGCGGCGCCGTCTGCGCCGTCGCGCCACGGCCGCTTGAGTTCGTTCACCCACGGGCACACCATGACCGCACTGCTGTTCATCCTGGGCCTCGGCGCCCTCATCCTCGGCGCCGAAATGCTCGTGCGCGGCGCCTCCCGCCTGGCGCTCACCTTCGGCATCTCCCCGCTGGTGGTTGGGCTCACCGTGGTGGCCTTCGGCACCAGCTCGCCGGAACTGGCCATCTCGGTCAAGTCGGCCTGGTCCGGCCAGGTCGACATCGCCTTGGGCAACGTGGTCGGCAGCAACATCTTCAACGTGCTGTTCATCCTCGGGCTCTCGGCGCTGATCACGCCCCTGGTCGTGCATCAGCAGTTGATCCGCCGCGAGGTCCCGTTGATGATCGCGGTGTCGCTCGTGCTTTGGGCCATGGCCGCGGACGGCGGCATCGCACGCTGGGAGGGCCTGGCCATGGCGCTGGGGCTGGCGGCCTACATCGTCTATGCCATTCGCATGAGCCGCCGCGAGACGAAGGAGATCGAGGCGGAATATGCCGAGGCGATGCCGGGGGAGAGCCGATGGGACCGGCACTGGGCGGTGCAGACCCTGCTCGTGCTCGCGGGGCTCGCCCTGCTGGTGGTCGGCTCGAACTGGCTGGTGGAGTCGGCGGTCGCCTTCGCCCGCGTCCTGGGCGTGAGCGAGCTGGTCATAGGCCTCACCCTGATCGCCGCCGGGACCTCGCTGCCCGAGGTGGCCACCTCCATCATGGCCGCGTTGCGAGGCGAGCGCGACATCGCCGTGGGCAACGTGGTGGGCAGCAACATCTTCAACATCCTCGGCGTGCTGGGCGTGTCGGCCTCGGTGGCGCCGGAGAGCCTCACCGTCTCGCCGGCGCTGCTCGCCTTCGATCTGCCGGTGATGGTGGCGGTGGCGGTGGCTTGCCTGCCCATGTTCTTCACCGGTAACCTGATCGCCCGCTGGGAGGGGGGGCTGTTCTTCGCCTACTACCTGGCCTACACCGGCTATCTGATCATGGCCTCGACCCGGCACGCCGCCCTGCAGACCTACAGCGATGTGATGGGCCTCTTCGTCCTGCCCTTGACCGCGGTCACGCTGGCCATCCTGGCGACGCGTCACTGGCGGCAGCGTCGCGCGGCCTGACACCGCGTCACCCCGTATTGCGCAGACCCGCCGCCACGGCGTTGATGCTGCGCAGCAGGGGCTCCAGCCACGGGCTGGGATGCTCGTCGTCGCCGGGCTCGGCGCGCAGACGGGCGAGCAGGCTGACCTGGATGTAGTTGAGTGGGTCCAGATAGGGACGCCGGCGCTGCAGGGAGATGGCCAGGTCCGGATTCTCCTCGAGCAGGGTGGAGATGCCGGCCACGTGCAGGATGTTTCGGCTGGTCGCGCGGTATTCCGCGGCGATGGTGGCGTAGACATCCCGCCCCAGGCGCGCGTCCTGGCACAGGGCGGCGTACTCGCGGGCAATCGCCATGTCGGCCTTGGCCAGGGCCATCTGGGCGTTGGACAGCAGGGTGCGGAAGAAGGGCCAGTCCAGGTACATGCGCTGCAGCCTCGCCAGACGCGCGGGATCGCTGCCGCGCCAGGCCTCCAGGGCAGTGCCGATGCCGTACCACGCCGGCAGGGTGTGGCGGGACTGGGCCCAGGCGAACACCCAGCCGATGGCGCGCACCGATTTGAGCGACCGGTCCTGCTTCTTGCGGTGCGAGGGACGGGAGCCGATGTTGAGCAGGGCGATCTCGCGGATGGGGGTGGCCGCGTAGAAATAATCGAGAAAGCCCGGCGTGCCCTCGGTCAGTTGCCGGTAGTGCCGCTCGCCCAGCCGGGCGATCTCGTCCATGATGCCCAGATAGTCGCGCCGGTCGGCTACGGCTGGGCGCACCAGGTGGGCGCTCGCCATGAGCAGCCCGGAGGCGCCCATGGTCAGCTCGTACACGGCCGTCTCGGCGTTGTTGTACTTGTAGAACAGCACCTCCCCCTGTTCGGTGAACTTGATCTCACCGTGCACCGTCCCCGGCGGCTGGGCGAGGATGGCGTCATGGGTGGGGCCGCCGCCGCGTCCCACGGTGCCGCCGCGGCCGTGGAACAGCCGGCAGGGGATGCCGCGCGCCTCGGACAGGGCCAGGATGCGCTTCTGGGCGTCGTAGAGCTTCCAGGCCGAGGCCAGGATGCCGCCGTCCTTGCAGGAGTCGGAATAGCCCAGCATCACCTCCTGGCCGCCGCCATAGGCCGCGAGCAGGGCTCGGTAGTCGGGCAGGTCGTAGAGCTGGGCGAGCACCGCCTCGACCCGGTTCAGGTCCTCGATGGTCTCGAACAACGGGCTCGCGCCGATGTGGCAGTGCCAGGCAGCGCCGGTGCGTCCGACCAGACCGGCCAGCGAGGCGAGGAACATCACCTCCATGACGTGGCTGGCGGCATGGGTCATGGAGATGACGTAACGGCCGAAACACTCCGGCCCCAACACGCGGCGCATGCGGGCGATCAAGCGGAAGACGCGCAGGGTCTCGTGGGTGTCGTCGGAGAGGTCGGCCGGGTCGTACAGGGCCGTGGCGGGATTGGCCAGGGCGGTGGCCAGGAGCTCCAGGCGCTGCGCCTCGTCGAGGGCCAAGTAATCGACCTCCAGGGAGGAGGCGAGGATCTCGGCGACCGCCTGGGTGTGGCGGCCGGACTCCTGGCGCACGTCCAGCTCGAGCAGGTGGAAGCCGAAGGTCTCCACCAGGCGGATGAGGTCGGTGAGCGCCCCTTCGGCGACGCTGCGGTCGCCGTGACCGATGAGGGAGTCGCGGATGAGATTCAAGTCGTGCAGGAATTCCTGGGCGCTCGCATAACCCCAGGCCGTCTCCTCGTCATCCGTCCCGTCGATGGCGCGCTGGATGCGGGCGAGGTTGCGCCGCAGGCGGTGGCGCATGATGGCCAGCTTGCGCCGGTAGGGCTCCTGCCGGTAGCGGTCGGGCTGGCCGGCGAAGCAGTGCGCGGCATGCACCGCATCGGCAGCGAGGCTTTCCAGCAGGGCGGCCGAGGGCTGGCACAGGCTGGACGAATAGGTCAGTTCGTTCATCAGGGCGTCACAGCGCCGCAGGTATTCCTCCAGGGCGGTGCGCGCCTGCAGCCACCAGGTCAGCGCCGTCACCTCGGCAGTGACGAGGGGGTGGCCGTCGCGATCGCCGCCGATCCAGGAACCGAAGCGCAGAAAGCTCGGCACCCCGAGCTGGCGGGCGGTTTGCGGCCCGTAGACGTCGGCCAGGGCCTGGCCGAAGTTGCGATAGGTCCGCGCCACCGCCTGGAAGAGCGAGCTGGGGAAATAGGACAGGCCGCTGGCGATCTCGTCGCGCACCTCCACCCGCTGGGCGCGCACCTCGTCGGTCTTCCACAGCACCTGGATCTGATCGGTCAGGCGCTGCTTGACCTCCTCGCGGTGGAAGCCGCGCAGGCGCGGATCGTCCAGGGCCTGCATGGTGTGGAAGATGCCCTGCAGGGCGCCCTTGATGGTGCGCCGCTTGGCCTCCGAAGGGTGGGCGGTGATCACCGGCATATAGCAAAGGCGAGCGAGCAGACGCGCCAGGTCCGCCACCTGCACGCCCTGCTCCTTGAGGCCAAGCAGGGCGTCGTGGAAGGAGCCCCGCCACATGCGGCCGGCGCGCTGCACGGCGCGCTGCCGCTGCTTCAGGCCCCACACCTCCTCCGCCACGGACAGCAGGCTGAAATAGATGCTGAAGGCCCGGATGATCTGGTTGAGCTCCCCCGGGGCCAGGGCATCGATCAGGCCGATCAGACGCTTGGGGCGTGGGGGGTGATCCTCGTCTTGCCGGGCGGTGAAGCCTCGCATGAGCTCGTTCAGCGTGGCATAGACATGGGGCTCGAGCTGGCTTTTGAGCACCTTGCCCAGCAGCACGGAGAGCAGCCGGATGTGGCCGCGCAATTCGCGCTCGTGGGGTAGGGTCAGCATCGCCGCTTCCGTCTCGATCAAGCGCGCAGGCTGATCGCCGGCCAGCCGCGCGCAAGCGCATGCGCGCGCAGCCGCTCGTCCGGGTTCACCGCCACCGGGTGGGTCACGCGCTCGAGCAGGGGCAGGTCGTTGAGGGAATCGGAATAGAACCAGCTGTCTTCGACGTCGGACCAGCCGAGGCCGCGTTCGGCCAGCCACGCCATGAGGCGCTGCACCTTGCCTTCGCGGAAGCAGGGGGTGCCCGCGACCCGACCGGTGAATTCGCCGTCGTTCTCCTCCGGCTCGGTGGCGATGAGGTTTGCCACGCCCAGATGGCGGGCAATGGGGGCGGTGACGAAGCGGTTGGTGGCGGTGATGATCACCCGCTCGTCACCGGCGTGGCGCTCGAGCAGCGCCGGCGCGCCCGGCGCGATCATGGGCAGGATGCGGCTTTGCATGAACTCGGCATGCCAGGCATCCAACTGCACGCGCGGATGGCGCGACAACGGCTTCAACTGGAAATCGAGAAAGGCGTGGATGTCCAGCGTGCCCGCCAGGTACTGCGCATAGAATTCGGCATTGCGGGCCGCATAGACCTCGCGGTCGAGCACCCCCTTGTCGATCAGGAACTGGGCCCACTCGAAGTCCGAGTCGCCGGCGAGCAGGGTGTTGTCCAGGTCGAACAGGGCGAGTCTCATGGCGGCCGATTGGATTTTTCCGTCTAGGGCGGCAGTATAGCCGAGCGCATGCACATCGTTTCCGACCACCTCCCTGCCTGGCTGACCGTCGCCCTGTGGCTTGCCCTCGCCCTGTTGGCGCTGTGGCTCGCGCGCCGCTGCGCCTGGCACATGCTGCGCGACCGCGACAACCTCAACGTCTTCCTCGGTGCGGTGGTCGCCGTCCTCGCCCTCTGGCTCATCCGCACCGGCATCAAGCCGGGTCTGAGCTTCCACCTGCTCGGGGCCACGGCGCTCACCCTCATGTTCCGGCCCGCCTTCGCCCTGCTCGCGCTGGCCGTCGTCACCGCCGCGCTCGCCCTGTGGGACGGCGAAGTCCTGGCCTATCCGGCCAATCTCCTGATCATGGGGGGGGTGCCGGTGCTGGTGAGCTGGGGCATCTACCGCCTGGTGGACAGGCGGCTGCCCAACCACCTGTTCATCTACATCTTCCTCAACGCCTTCTTCGGCGCCGCCGCCGCCGTCTTCGCCGTCGGCCTCGCCTCCACCGGGCTGGCCGCGGTGATCGGCGTCTACAGCCTGGAGTATCTGACGCGCGAATACCTGCCGTACTACCTGCTCATGGCCTGGAGCGAGGCCTTCGTCACCGGCATGGTCATGACCCTGCTCGTGGTCTATCGGCCGCAATGGGTCGCCACCTTCGACGACCGGCGCTATCTGCAGAGATGAAACGGGCCGCCGGGCCGCTCGGCCCAACGGCCACGGGTTGACGCCCCCGTTCACCGGGGCGTTTCAGGTTTGCGTCGGACTGGCTACTCCCGCCAGGCACTGAAGACGTAATGGGTGTTGCCCGCCTGTTCCGCATGGCAGCCGAAGCAGGCCGTCTTGGCCTGATCGCCCACCAACCGCTGTTTGGGGTCACCCTTGGCGAAGGCCTCGAAGCCCCAGCCGCCGGTGTCCCCGAAGCGGCGCGCGTCGCGCTGCATCACCCCGAGGACCTTGCGCGGCCCTTCAGAGATCGCATTGCCACTGCGGTCGACCTCGAGCAGGTCGAAGACGATGACCGCGCCATCGGGGAATTTGCCGCGCTTGTACCCCTTCATGGCACGATCGTTGGCGTAGATGTGGTGCAGGCCGCCAAAGGATGCATAGAGGGGATGGCCCGGCTCGAGGATCATGCTCTTGACATGGGTCCAGTTACGGTAGCCGTGTGGATAATCAACCCCTGAACCCCCCGCCACGGCGGCGAGCGGAAAAGACAGGGACAGAGTGACCATGAATGCGATCGGGCGTGTTTTCATAACCATTCCTCCATAGGGATGCGGACCGATACCAATGGTATCGTATCGATACAAATAGCATCCCCGTTACGATTGTCAATATAGTGCCGGCTCGATACTATTCCCGGGTCATGGCAGACATCCTGCGCGTCCTCGAACTGGCTGAAAGGCTTGGCAGCCTGGCGGAGTCGTTGCTCAAGGCCGCGGTGCGGGAGCAAGGTCTGCAGTCCGTGCATGCACGCATGCTGCTCTATCTCACCCGGGCAAACCGTTACTCCAATTCCCCCATGGCGGTGGCGGAGTACCTGGGCCTGACCAAGGGCACCGTGTCGCAGAGCCTGATCCTGCTGGAGAAAAAGGGGTTGGTGGAGCGGGCTGCGGATGCCCACGATAGGCGTGGGGTGCGACTGTTTCTGACCGAGGCTGGCCAGGACCTGGCGCGCGCAGTCGCACAGAGCAGTGTGGCGCGCCTGGCCGAGGCCGGCCAGGCACTGCCGCAGGAGTTGTTGGTCACGTTGACCGAGATGTTGCGCCGCCTGCAGCTGGCCGGCGGTCGCCGAAGCTTCGGCCAGTGCCGTACCTGCCGCCACCATCTGCAGGACGGACCAAACCGCTGGCGCTGCGGCTTGACCGGTGAGCCGCTCACGGCCGAGGACGGCGAGCGGATCTGCCGCGAGCATGAATCGGCGCCGATGGGAGAGCGCCATCGATGAGCGCTGTCACATAGGGCTAGGCTGGCCCCTTCTATGCTGCATGCTGCAGGGCGCAGGGGGGCGGACGTTACCCATCGGGGTAGGTGGCACTTCGGGCCGGACCCAGTGCGCTACCCTCTCACACGCGCAAGGCCCCTGTGCGTATTGCGCACAAGACCCTTCCCCAGGCAGCGGCACCGAGGCCGGCAGACAGGCGGCGGGAAGCACGGGTGACCAGCCGGACGGCACCTGCCAGCCCGAGACTTGGGCGCAGGTTGCATGCTGCGGCCGGCTGTGTCATACATGGCCGATTGGCAAGGCTCTATCTCGTCTCAGCCGTATGGCAGCACCTCTCACCCCATTCGGATGCCTCCTGTTCACCGCAGCCCTTGTTCTGGTAAACGCCCTTGCTCATGCCGGCGACCGCCTGCTCGTCTTTGCCGGCGCTGCGACCGTGCCGCCTACCACCGAGGCCGCCAAGGCCTTCGAGAAGAGGACGGGGGTGAGGGTGGACGTGGTCTTTGGTGGCTCGGGGCATGTGCTGGCGCAGATGAAGCTCGCCAAGCGGGGTGACATTTACTTCCCGGGTTCCTCCGATTACATGGAGATCGCCAGGCGAGAAGGGTTGGTGTTGCCCGGCAGCGAGAAGATCGTCGCCTATGTGGTGCCCGCCATCAACGTGCAGAAGGGCAACCCGCACAATATCAAGGGTCTGAAAGACCTGTTGAAGCCGGGATTGCGGGTGGCCATCGCCAATCCGGAAGGGGTGTGCCTGGGGCTCTATGCGGTGGAGATCTTCGAGACAGCGCTCACGCCCGCGGAACGCGAGCAGCTCAAGGCCAACATCAAGAATTACACCGGCTCCTGTGAGCAGACCGCCACCGCCATCTCGCTCAAGCTCGCCGATGCGGTCATTGGCTGGCGCGTGTTCCAGTTCTGGGATCCGCAGCGCATCGAAACCGTCCCGCTGCCCGCGGCGCAGATCCCGCGCATCGGCTACATCCCCATCGCCATCAGCAGATACAGCCGGCAGTCCAGGCTCGCGCAGCGCTTCATCGACTTCCTCACCAGTCCGGAAGGGGCGGCGATTTATACCCGA
>JBBIKZ010000113.1:0-7633 GCA_037445185.1 Hydrogenophilales bacterium
GTGGTCAGGGCTTAACAGGCCGTTGAAAAACTACTGCGGTGGGCCATCTGCGGCGTTGCGCGGTGCTCGCGCCCTCGCCTATCTATTTGATATGTCTCGGTCGCTGCGCTCCGTGCGCCTTGCATCTGGCCATCCTCGCTACGTTTTTCAACGGTCTGTTAAGCTAGTGGGTGAAAGGGTGTGCCCGGGCCGATCTCGACCGCATGCAGCTGCGGCGGGCTGCGGCAGCATGCGGACGGCGCTGCGGCACAGCCTGAGCGGTATGACGTCTGAGCGGGTTTGCAACTTGTCCCGTAGCGCTTTCATCCTGCCTTTTATTGTCGCGTTGACGGTCAGCTCGGCGGCTGATCTACGCGATGTGCAGGCGGTCCCGCATCTGGATGAGCGGGGCCGGGCGGGCTATCGGGCATTTCTCGCAGCGGCGAGCCCGCGCGCCTTCGTGATCGCGCCCGGCGGCGGCTGGGCCTGGCGCGGCGAGATGCCGACGTCGGACATGGCCCTGGAGGCCGCCCTGCAGGACTGCCAGCGCCATACCGAACAGCGCTGCGTCCCCTACGCCGTGGACGATGCGGTGGTGTTCGACGCGGCCGCCTGGTCCCGGTCCTGGGGGCCCTATGCGACCCGGGCGGAGGCCGCCAGGGCACCGGTGGGGGTGAAGCGGGGACTACGCTTCCCCGATCTCGCCCTCACCGACCCGTCCGGCAAGCCGCGCAAGCTGTCCGATTACCGCGGCAGGGTGGTGGTGGTGCATTTCTGGGGATCCTGGTGTCCCCACTGCATCAAGGAGCTGCCGGATATGCAGCGGGTCTATGCCGGCCTGCGCAATTCGAATGACATCCGCTTCGTCCTGCTCAGCGTGCGCGAGCCCTACAGCCTGTCACGGCAGTGGGCGCGGCAGCACAAGCTGGACCTGCCCCTCTACGACGGCGGCCCCTCGGCGCAGGAGGGTAGCTTCCGCTTGGCGGGGGGAGGTAGCATCCGCGACCGCGAACTCGCCCGTGTCTTCCCCACCACCCATGTGTTGGACAGGCATGGCGTGGTGGTCTTCTCTCACACCGGCCCGGTGGCACGCTGGTCGGAACTCGTCCCCTTCCTGCGCGACGCGGCCGCTCGCTCCGGCCGCTGACGGCCCCGGGCGGCAGCGCTGCGGCCGCACGGAGCGCGCGGACCAAGCTCAGTCCACCTCCTCCCAACCCGTGATCATCGCCTTGATGTGCGAGGTGGGGGTATGACCCGTGGTGGTGAGATAGACGTGCACGATCAGGAAGAGTAGCATCAGGAAGGCCGCCAGGGTGTGGAAGAAGGCCACCCATTCCAGGCTCAGGAAGCGGTCCCAGCCCCAGGCCTCCCATTTGTCGTAGAAGATGTAAAACCAGCCCGTCACCCAGATCAGGGGGCCGACGAAGCCGAGCACGAACAAATAGGCCAGTCGCTGCAGGGGGTTGTGTTTGCGCAGCGGCGTGGGCCGGTAGGGATGGGGTTGCTGCAGAAAGATGCCGATGGCATAGAACTTGACCATGTCCCACACCTTGTCGAAGGTCGGGATGTACTGACGCCACTCGCCGACGGTGAAGTGCCAGAAGATGGCGAACACCCACAGGCCGACCAGCGTCCAGGCGGCGATGGTGTGGTAATTCACCGCCTGCTCGAAGCCGAACAGCCGGTAGCTGCCGTGCACCTCGAAGCCGGTGAGTAGCAGGAAGATGATCAATCCCGCCTGCGACCAGTGCCAGAACCGTTCGAAGCGCTTGAAGACGTAGATCTTTTCACTCATTTCCGGGCTCCTTTGCGCGCGGTGAGGATGCGAATGCCGCCGTGGCCGATGACGCCCAGCAGCGCCAGCCCGGCCAGAGACCAGCCAACGGTGTCGAGCAGCGCGTTGCCGTGGCGGCCGGGCAGGTAGATATCGGGCACCTTGTCGAGACGGCCGACGCCGACCGCCGGGGCGTGACACTGGGCACAGGTGAGCGCGTCTTCCTTGGGGGCGACCATGTGGGTGATGGGCCAGCTCATCTCGGTGGCGACGAAGGCATACTTGCCGCTGTACTCGGCGCCGATCTCGCGCATGCCGAACGCGATGGCCTTGTCCCAATTGAAGTTGGACCACAGGGCGCTGTCGTCCTTGCCCCAGGTGTGGAAGACCACGAGCTGGTTGTTGCCCACGTCATAGGGCTGTTTGCCGTGGAAGACCTTGATCGGCCAGATCTTGGACTTGCCGTCGGTCGGGCTGCCTTCGAAGCTGTTGATCTTGACCACCCGGGTCGGGTCCAGCTTGGTCTCGCGCAGGGTGTAGTTGACCTTGCCGTTGAACCAGACGTACTCGGGGATGACGTTGGTCTCGTATTTGAAGTCGCCTTTCTTGCTGTCGTAGGCGACGTGGCCGGCGCTGTCCTTGATCTTGAAGGGCTTGCCGTTCTTGTCCAGTTTGCCGGCAGTGGACCAGTCCCACAGCATCTTGGTGGCCTTGCCGCCGCGCGCAAACTCGGGGATATGACAGGTCTGACAGGCGATCTTGCGGGCATGGGTGTTGAGCCGGGTCTGCTCATGCGGTGTGTCGCCATGGCAAGCCTGGCAGGTCGCCGGATTGCCGCCGGCCTGCTCGCTGCCGCGGATCAGCTGGCCTTTCGGCGAGGCGGTGGGGGCATAGCGGCTGCCCGGCACCTCGTGCCCGGTGGTCAGGTGACAGGTGCCGCAGGAAAAGTTGAGGCCGTCCTTGTCCATGTGAATGTCCAGATGCCGCGACGGCATGGTGAGCGAGCTGTCGAGGTCGCCATGCTTGACCGCGTCACCGCCGCCACCATAGAAGTGGCAGGCGCCACAGGTCCTGCGGCTGGTTTTGCCGACATTCTGCGCGATCTTTTTGAGGTCGACGGCCTTGACGATCTTGCCGGAGCCGGGCGGGAATTCCATGTCCTTGTAGGGTGGATGCCCCGCCAGACCGGGCAGCTTGCGGTAGGTGCCGGTGGTGTCGTGGCAGACCAGGCAGTCGACGTTCGCTTCTGAGGTGAAGTCGAAGTTCTGGTCCTTCCAGCCGTAGCCGACGTGGCAGGCGGTGCAGAAGGCGTAGTTGGAAGGCACCGCGGTGCAGAAGTTGTTGATGACATGCTTCTTGCCGAGGCGCTGCCGGGTCTCCGGATTGAGGAATTCCCAAGTCCAGTGCTTGCTCTGGTGCACCTGCCGGGCGGCTTCGGTATGGCATTGCAGACAGGCCTGGGTGACTTCCGGGCCGCTGGCGAAGGGACGGTCGAGCTCCTTGAACTTGCTGTGGTCGGCCGTAGATGGCGTGGTCGTGCCTTCCTGGGCCGAGCCAGCCTGTGATGCGGTCGCCATCGGTTCGGAACTGGCGTGGGCGGCCGTGAGCGCGAGCAGGGTCAACGCCGCCAGCATCCATCCTGGCATGAATGTGCCTCGCAACATGGATGACTCCTTCAGAGGGTTCGTAGCGTACAACCGGGTCAGCAACCGCCACCGGCGCCACTGCCGCCACCTCCTGCCGGCGCAGCCTGGGGCAGGATGATCTCGGGCGCGGGCTTGCTGGGATCCATGATCAGGAAGAGCTTCTGGTCCTCCGCCACCTGGGCCATCACCTCACCGACCATGGGGCCGAACATCCTGCCCATGAGACCGGCGTTCATGGTGCTGATGTAGACCTTGCCGTCGTTCTTTTTGTACACCGACACCTTGCAGGGCATGAGGATGGACAGGAAGCGCACGGTATCGTCCTTCAAGATCGGTTTTGAGTACTTGGTGCTGCACACCTCGATCATCTGCACCGGCAGGACGTTGCCGCCGTCGGCCTGCACCGCCCGCGCCGGATTGCGCAGTCCGGAGAGGGTCCAACCCTTGGCCTTGAGCTCGGGATTGTCCACGATGTTGTGCTGGATGCGTGCGATGGTCTCTTCGAACCCAAACGGGCTTTGCACCTCGTTGAACATGAGGTGCGGCATGGCGAGATAGCCGCCGATGGCCACGACCAGCACACCTGCGACGAAACCGATGAGCGCTTTCAGCATGGTCTGCTCCTCCTGGGGTGAATCACGTCGAAGTCATATTAGTACATGTTAATATTTAATACAATCAAACCTTGTTGTCGGGAATTGGTTGCGCGTAATCGGCTCGTATCTGTGCGCGGCAGGCCAGCGTTAAGCGCCAGCTTGCCTCGCGATGTGCTTCAGAGTTCGCCTGCAGCGGCAGCGCGCATGATTTCGTCCATCTTGCGGTTGATTTCGATCGCCCCTTTCCACAACTCGTCGGTGATCCCGAGCTGGCGCTCGTAGCCTGCGATCCAGTCCATGTTCCAGTCGAGCATCAACACCCAGATGTTTTTGTCGGCGTCTTCCATGACGGCGATGCGGCAGGGCAGGAAGACGATGAACTCGGGGGAGATCTTGAGCAGATCCCGTCCCACGGCGATGTCGCAGAAGGAATAGACCTCGATACGCGGTGCCTCGGTGTCGCCCAGCACGGCGCGGAAGTCCTTCCACATCAGGTTTTCGCCGACGAACTTGAAGTTGAGCTGGTTCGCGCGCAGGAAGAGCGACTCCTTCACGTCGTCGAAGCTCAAACCCTCCTTGGCCTTGTACTTGCGGGCGAAGTAGTTCATGGCGTCGGCCATGTCCATGCGCACCAGTGTGGTCATGAAGGGCAGCATCATCTGCATCATCTGCACCTTTTCCTGCTGGGGGATCACCCGACGCATGGTGTAGGGCTTCTGGGGTTTGGGCGGTGGGCCGAGCAGCCAGGGCACGAAGAACGGCATGGCGTAGCTGGGCTGCGGCAGGTACTGCATCCAGGGGTTGACCGGAATCGGCTGCGCCAGCGCGGGGCTGGCCAGGAGGGCCAGGGTCAGCAGCAGATATTTGAGGCGCATTCTTTTGCACATTTCAGTCTCCTCGATGGGTCAGGTCAGCAGTCGCTGAAGGACATAGGGCAGGATGCCTCCCGCCTGGTAGTACTCGATTTCGATCGGGGTATCCAGGCGCAACTTCAGGGGGACAGGGTGC
Organism: Hydrogenophilales bacterium; assembly: GCA_037445185.1. Classification (GTDB taxonomy): domain Bacteria; phylum Pseudomonadota; class Gammaproteobacteria; order Burkholderiales; family Thiobacillaceae; genus JANWZL01. Next base: position 5,004 of record JBBIKZ010000113.1, read on the forward strand.
AGTGCCCCATTGGGTCTGTGGATGACCAGGGTCAAATCCTGCTGCGGTCTCATGCCCTGTTCCAATCCATACAGATCGAAGGTCTCCGCACCGGTGAGCCCCAGACTGGCGGCATCCGTGCCGGGCATGAACTGCAGCGGCAGCACGCCCATGCCGGCCAGGTTGGCGCGGTGGATGCGCTCGAAGCTCTTCGCCACCACCGCCTTCACGCCCAGCAGTTGGGTACCTTTTGCCGCCCAGTCGCGGGAGGATCCGGTGCCATACTCCTCACCGGCGAAGACGAGCAGGGGGACCTGCTCCTGCTGGTAGCGCATGGCGGCGTCATAGATGGACATCTGCTCGCCGCTCGGCTCGTGCCGGGTCACGCCGCCCTCGCTGCCGGGCAGCATGAGGTTGCGGATGCGCACATTGGCGAAGGTGCCGCGCAGCATCACCTCGTGATTGCCGCGCCGGGCCCCGTAGCTGTTGAAGTCCTGCTGCGCGACACCGTGCTCGAGCAGGTATTTCCCCGCCGGCGACGTCGGTTTGATGCCTCCGGCCGGACTGATGTGATCGGTGGTGACGGAGTCACCGAAGATGGCCAACGCGCGGGCACCGCGGATCGCAGGATTGGGCCTCGCGGCCAGCTTGAAGAAGGGGGGCTCCTGGATGTAGGTGGAGTTCGCATCCCAGGCATAGACCTGGCCGCTCGGCGCCGGGACGGCGTCCCAGAGGGGATTGTCACGGCCGAGGTCAGTGTAGAGACGGGCATAGAGATCGGCGTCGGCGGCCTTGGGCAGCAGGGCGGCCACTTCCTCGGCACTGGGCCAGATGTCGCGCAGGAAGACCGGACCGTCCTTGCCCTGTCCGATGGGCTCGTGCGCCAGGTCGATGTCCACCAGTCCGGCCAGGGCGAAGGCCACCACTAGGGGCGGGCTCATGAGGAAATTGGCCTTGACGTTTTGGTGCACGCGCGCCTCGAAGTTGCGGTTGCCCGAGAGGACCGAACAGACCACCAGGTCGTGGGCGAGGAGGGTCTTTTCCACAGCGGGCGGCAGGGGGCCCGAGTTGCCGATGCAGGTGGTGCAGCCATAGCCCACCACGGCGAAGCCCAACTGCTCCAGGTAAGCGAGCAGGCCGGCGGCGCGAAGGTACTCGGTCACCGCGCGCGAACCCGGGCCCAGGCTGGTCTTCACGTGGGCCGGGGTGGACAGGCCTTTTTCCACGGCCTTTTTCGCCAGGAGCCCGGCCGCCAGCATGACGCCCGGGTTGGAGGTGTTGGTGCAGGAGGTGATGGCGGCGATGACGACGTCGCCGTGCTTGAGCGTGCCGCCACCCTCGATGGGGTGGGCGACGAGCAGACTGTCCTCGCCCTTGCCGTAGCCGCCGTCGCCAGGCGGCAGGGTGAGCAGGGTGCGGAAGGACTCCTTCAGGGCATAGAGATTGATGCGGTCCTGCGGCCGCTTGGGGCCGGCCACCGAAGGCTTGACGGTGGCGAGGTCCAGGGTGAGGACCTGGCTGTAGTCACACTGGCCCTCCGCCGGGATGCCGAACAACCCCTGCGCCTGGAAGTAGTTGCGCAGGGTGGTCACGTGCGCGGGGCTGCGTCCGGTCGAGAGGTAGTACTGGCAGGTCGCCTCGTCGATGGGGAAAAAGCCCATGGTCGCGCCATATTCCGGGGCCATGTTGGCGATGGTGGCGCGGTCGGTGACCGGCAGGCGCTCGACCCCCTCGCCGAAGAATTCGACGAACTTGCCCACCACCTTGGCGCGACGCAGCATCTCGGTGAGGGTGAGCACGATGTCCGTGGCCGTCACCCCCGCTTGTGGCTCGCCGGTCAGATGCACGCCGACGACGTCGGGGGTGAGGAAGTAGACCGGCTGGCCGAGCATGCCGGCCTCCGCCTCGATGCCGCCCACGCCCCAGCCGACCACACCCAGGCCGTTGATCATGGTGGTGTGGGAATCGGTCCCGACCAGGGTGTCCGGATAGTACACGCCGTCCTTCTCCATCACCCCGCGGGCGAGGTACTCCATGTTGACCTGGTGCACGATGCCGACGCCGGGGGGGACGACCTTGAAGGTGTCGAAGGCCTGCATGCCCCACTTGAGGAACTGGTAGCGTTCGCGATTGCGCTCGAATTCGATCCGCATGTTCTCCTGCAGGGCATCGGGCCGGCCGAACACGTCGACCTGGACGGAGTGGTCCACCACCATCTCCACCGGCGCCAGCGGCTCGATGCGGGCGGGGTCCTTGCCGGCGCGGGCGGCGGCGCTGCGCATGGCGGCCAGGTCCGCGAGCAGCGGCACGCCGGTGAAGTCCTGCAGCAGGATGCGGCCCACCACGAAGGGGATCTCCTCCGTCCGCGCGGCATCGGGACGCCAATTGGCGAGTGCGCGCACATGCTGCTCGGTGATGCGCAGACCATCGACATTGCGCAGCACCGACTCCAGCACGATGCGGATGGACACGGGCAGACGGCTGATCGGTCCGATGCCGGCCTTCTCCAGGTGCGGCAGGGAATAGAGGATACCGGTCTTGCCGTTGCCGGCATCGAAATTCTGGCGGGTGTCGAAGAGGTTGTGCATCGTGGTCGGAGATGGGCAGCAGGGCAAGCAGGGGTAAGAGGGTGAGGTGCTATTCTAAATGAG
>JBBIKZ010000114.1:0-7629 GCA_037445185.1 Hydrogenophilales bacterium
AAGTGCCGGAACCCACCACCCTGGCCCTGCTGGGTCTGGGTCTGGCCGGTCTGGGCCTGAGCCTGCGCCGCCGCGCCGCGTAAGAGCGGGGTCGCGCACTGGGCAAGGGGCCGCAAGGCCCCTTTTTTCATGCTTGCCGGCAACGGCGCGCCGGGTTATACCGTGATCGTTACCTCCGCCTGCGTGCCATGAAGACCGATTACAGGGACTACCTCCTCTCCGGCCTGTTCATCCTGTCGGCGCTCACCCTCACGGCCCTGGGGCTTGCCTGGCTGGATGAGCGCCTGCTCGCGGCGTTGGGCCCGCTCTATGCCCCCATTGCGCTGGCCGTGCTCTTCCTCGCCCTCTACGGCGGGTCGAGCGCCCTGCTGCTCAAGCTGCTCGACCGGTCGATACCGCTCAGGCCCGGCAGCTACCGCCTGAACCACGCGCAATTCCGGCTGTGGAAGCTGCGCCACGTGGCGACCGCCCTGGCCAAGGCCGCCCTGACACCGTTCTTTCCGGTGTTCTCGCGCCAGGCCCTCTACGGCCTGCTCGGCGTGCGCGTGGGGCGCAACGTGGCGGTGGCGGGCACCCTGCTCGACCCCACGCTCACCGTGCTGGAGGACGAAAGCGTCGTCGGCGAGGGGGCCATCGTCGCCTGCCATGCCATGGCGCGCGGCCGCTTTCTGCTACGCCCCGTGCGCGTGGGCCGCGGTGCGACGGTGGGCGGCGGCGCCATCGTCATGCACGGGGTGACGATAGGCGAGGGGGCGGTGATCCTGCCCGGGGCGCTGGTGCAGGCCGACACCGAGATCCCGCCCGGCGAGGTCTGGGGGGGGCTGCCGGCCGCGTGCGTGAAGCCGGCGCGGCGCGGCGGCGAGGCGGGGCGGGACGAGCAGACGCCGTAGGACGGGCCTCAGCCAGCCTCTTCCGCGCGTGCCTTGAGCGCCGCGTTCATGCGCTCGAAGCCGGCCAGCACGTTGCGCCTGAGCCAGGGCGCCAGGAGGGGCACCAGCCAGCCGCGGAAGGTCTCCGTCTGCACGAGCCGGCAGCGCCCCGGCCCGAGGGGCTCGATGCGGAAGCGGTGGTCGCCGTCCATCCAGCCCGGCCGGCCCATGTGGCCGAGCCAGGCGAGCTCCCGGCCCGGCTCGACGGCGGTCAGCGTCAGGGTATAGGGCCCCGGTCTCAACCCCGGCCAGTGGATCTGCACCGCGAGGCGGCCACCCGTGCGCGCCTCGCCGGCGGCGCGCGGGATGCAGGGGTTCCACTGCGCATAGGCGGGGAAGTCGGTCAGCACCGCCCAGATGCGCTCCGCCGCCGCCGCGATCGGCGTCTCGGTGTGCAGGATGAGCGTGAGCGGGCCGGCGAAGCGGGCGCGGGAGTCGGGGTCAGCGGGGCGCATGGACGGTCTGCGTGGCGGTGAGGTGCGCCGCCACGCGCAGGGCGTTGGCGGCGATGGTGAGCGCCGGGTTGGTGCCGCCGCTGGTGGGAAAAAAACTGGCGTCCACCGCCCACAGGTTGTCGAGGTCGTGGGCGCGGTTGTGGCGGTCGAGCACGCTCGCGGCCGGGTCGTCGCCGAAGCGGCAGGTGCCGCAGACGTGGGCGAGCATGGCGTTTTTCTCCGCCTGGTGCAGGGCGAGGAAGCGATAGGGCGCGAGCGTCTGCCGGACGCGCCGGCGGAAGGCCTTGAGCCGCGCGCGGTCGCCTGCGTGCAGACGGTACTCGATCGCGAGCGGCGGCCCGGCGAGCACGCGGTTGTCGGCATGCGGCAGGTCCTGCAGGATGGCGGCGAGCAGCACGCCGCGGGCGAGGAGCCCGTCGAGCAGGGGGGCGGCCACGGCGCGCAGCGGCGCGAGCAGGGTGGCGGCCCAGGGCGCCTTCGCCTGCTGTCCGCGGCCCACGTCCGGCAGCAGCAGGGCGGCCGGCGGCAGGGCGCCGAAGGATTGCAGGGTGCCGTAGGTCGCACCCTCGGCGAGATAGAGGTCGTTCACGCCCAGCTCCTTCTGGCGCCGGTCGTTGCGGGCGCGGGTGAAGACCAGGTAGAGATCGACCAGGTGGCGCATGAGGTGGCGGCCGACCAGGCCAGAGCGGTTGGCGAGCCCCTGCGGCCAGTGCCCTGTGGCGGAGCGCAGCAGCAGGGCGGGGGTGGCAAGGGCGCCTGCGGCGAGGAGGTAGTGCCGCGCGCGCAGGGTGAACGCCCGGCCCTGGCGGCGGCAGACGACCCCGGTGACGCGGCGGGCATCGGCGTCGAGACGCAGCGCCTCGCATTCGTCCAGCAGCACGGCGCCGTGCAACTCGAGCGCCGGCTCCAGGCAGGCACGGCTGGCATCGTTCTTGCAGCCGCGCGGGCAGAGATAGCCCTGGCAGCAGGCGCAGCCGGGGACGAAGTCGCAGGCCTGGGGGAGCCGATAGGGATGCAGCCCGCGCCGCTGGAAATGCGCCGCCAGTTCCTGTGCCACGGGGCTCGGCGGCGGGGCCGGCGGCAGTTCGGGCGCCGGCGGGCGCAGGGGGTCGCGGCCGCCGCGCACGCCGTAGAGCCGCTCGGCCTGGTCGTAATGGGGGACGAGGTCGGCATACGTGATCGGCCAGGTCGCGAAATCCTCCGGCAGCAGCCGCTCCATGGCCATGCCGTAGAGGGCGCTGGAGCCGCCGCTGCCGCAGCCCATGAACGGGATGAGGCGGTGGCCGCCGTCTGCGACCGTCTCGGTGAGACGGCCGCCGCGGCGCAGGCATGCGTCCGGGTCTTGCCCTGGCGGACAGGCCAGTTCCGGATAGACGCCGCGCAGGGTGTCGGCATGGCGCTGGGCCGCGCGCCCTTTCTCCACGAAGAGCACGCGCCAGCCGGCGCGTGCCAGGGCGTAGCCCACGGTCGCGCCGCCCACGCCAGTGCCGACCACCAGGGCGTCCCAGTCCTGCTGCGCGAGGGCGGCGAGGTCAGGCATGGCCGAGGGCCTCGTCGAGGATCGCGCTCATTCTCGCCACGGGGTCCAGGGCGGCGAGGACGCCGGCCATGGCCTGCGCCCGCTGCCGCATGTCCCTGTCGTCGAGCAGACGCACGACGGCTGCACGCACGCCGTCCGCGTCGAGGCGGTCGGTGCGCAGGCGTAGCCCCACGCCGGCCTTTTCCACGTGGTGCATGGACAGTTGCTGATCCATGTGCGCGGCGATGCCCAGCACCGGCCTGCCGGCGCTCAGGGCCTGATAGACGCCTAGGCTGCCGCCGTTGCAGACGACCAGGTCGGCGCGGGCGCACAGGCGCTCGCCGGGCAGGTAGTCGGCCAGGTGGACGTTGGCCGGCGGCGTGCCCGGGAGGCGATGGCCGGCGGTGGCGACGGCGACGATGACAGGCAGTCCGCCCAAGCCCGCGAGGACGACGCGCAGGTGGCGCGGGTCGCCGGAGCTGCCCAGGCAGACGTAGAGGAGCGGCCGGTCGGCGGGGAGCGCGTCCCACCAGGTCGGCAGGGGGACGTCGGGCGACCAGGCGATGGGGCCCAGATAGCGATGGTTGGCCGGCCGGCCGGGGGTGGGGATCAGCGTCTCGGCGTCGGCATAGAGCACATAGTCGGCCTCGGTGTAGGGGTGGCGCCAGTCCCAGCCGGCGGCCGGGAGACCGTGCGCACGCCGCAGGCGGTTGAGCGACCAGGAGTGGTAGGCGGCGGCGAGCGGCCAGATGCGGTCGAACAGGGGCTGGGCCAGCCTGGGTCCGATGAGCCGGGTGAGCGGCAGGTCCGGCACGGGGGTGAGCGGGTCGGCATAGGGGCTCCAGTAGGCGTTGGTGATGGCGAGGTAGGGCACACGGCGCAGCCGCGCGGCCACCGCCAGGGACAGACGGTGGTCGCCGACGACGGCCTGCGGGCGGAGCCGGTCGAGCAGCTCGAGGTCCTCGCGCAGATAGTCGCGCAGGGTGGGGTAGTCATAAAGCGGGCTGCCGCGGGCGGCGGCACGCAGGAAGCGCTCGCCGGGTTGGGAAGATATGGGGTGGATCGGACAGATCAGGTCGGCGAGCAGGGCCCGATGGCGCGCGTCGCAGGCAAAGACGATGTCGAAGCGCTGCGGGTCGAGGCCGCGGGCGAGGGCGGCCGGACGGGCGACGTGCGCCAGGGTGACGGCGTCGGCCACGAACAGGATGCGTGGGCGGGCTCCGGTCACGCTGCCGACCAGCCGAGCGCGAGTCGCGGGGGTGGCCCGGCGGTCATTGCAGCCGCTTGAGGTAGTCCTTGGTGAACACGCGGTCCGGCAGCTCCCTCAGGCGCATGTTGTCGTATTCCAGCACCGATTGCTCGCCGCCGCGCAGGGCGTCCTGCATCACCAGGCGGGTCGGGCGGTGCTGGCCGGCCATGGGCTGGTAGTTCTCGTAACTGCAGGTCTTGAGCAGCCGGTTCGAGAGCGAATAGAACTCGGCCTTACGCGGCCGGTTGTTGCGCTTGTTCACCCACAGCAGGACGCGGTGATAGGTCACGCCGCGATCGACGGCATCGAGCTGCAGGACATGGTGCTCCTCGCCGTCGAGGCGCTCGGTCTTGAGCAGCCGGGGGTTGTAGTCGCCGGTGAAATTGGCGCGCGCCAGGTCGCCGTTGGCGACCTGTCCCATGAGGCGCTGGGCCAGGCCGATGCGGATGGGTTGCGCCACCTCGGGCATGAACATCCACAGATCGCGCCCCTTCATGAGCATGATCTGGCCCCGGTCCGAGGCCGGTTCGAGTACCATAACGACCGTGTTTTCGTTACCCTTGGACAGTATGCGGTATTTTCTGCGGTCGTCGTCCCCGTCCTGCGAGGTGGAGATGCTCACGTCGACCTGGAAGCCCTGGTTCGGGAAGCGGATCTCGTCGGCGCGCAGGAGTATGCCGCGGGCGACCTCGTCCTCTTCCGGCGGTTCCTGGGCGTGGGGGGCGGCCAGGGGCCAGAGGGTCAGGGCCAGCAGGGCGGTGCGCAGTAGCGATCGGGATAAAGCAGACATCTCCATGACGATCCCCAAACAGAACTGGATGGCGCTTCCATGAGCCTCGTCCGCGTGCAAGGCGTCACCAAGGAATACCTGCTCGGCGAGCAGGTCGTGGTCGCGCTCCACGATATCACACTCTCCATCGAGGAGGGCGTGTTCATGGCCATCGCCGGCCCGTCCGGCAGCGGCAAGACCACGCTGCTCAACATCATCGGCTGCATCGATCTGCCCACACGCGGCAAGGTCTACATAGACGGGCGCGAGGTCACCGGCCGCTCGGCCGACGACCTGGCCGACCTGAGGGCGCGCAGCATCGGCTTCATCTTCCAGACCTTCAACCTGTTCCCCGTGCTCACCGCGGCGGAGAACGTGGAATACCCCTTGTTGCAGCTGCCCGAGGTGAGCGCTCGGGAAAGGCGGCAGCGGGTGAATAAGTATCTGCGCGTGGTCGGTCTGGACAAACAGGCGGACCACCGGCCGAATCAGCTCTCGGGCGGCCAGCGTCAGCGGGTGGCGATCGCCCGGGCACTGGCCATCCATCCGCGCATCGTGCTGGCCGACGAGCCCACGGCCAACCTGGACAGCAAGACGGGTACGGGGATACTCGAGCTGATGAGAGAGATCAACCGCGAACTGGGGACGACCTTCATCTTCTCCACCCATGACCGGCGGGTGATGGCCATGGCCGATCGCCTGGTACGCATCGAGGACGGCCATGTGGCCATGCTCGCGGTCAGGGTGAACGAACAGTGGAAGGCGGTCCGCACGCGCGCGGACGGCAAGACCGACCTCGGCAGGGAGGCAGCGTGATGCACATCAGGATGACCCTCATCGGCCTGGCTTTGGGCACGGCGGCCAGCCTGCCGGCCGTGTTGGCCGCCAACCCGCCGCTGACCGCCGCGCCGGCGTCCGCGCTGGCCGGTCAGGCCAAGCGTACGCCGCCAGACCGTCCCATCCGCCTGGCGGCAAAGGACGACGACCTCCCCCTCAGCAAGGATGCCCTGTTCGATCTGGACAAGCCCGCACCGGCAGCGGCCGGCAAGGCGGCGGCGAAGGCAGACGACCCGGCCCTGCCCGCCTCCCTCGATGAGCTGCTCGACGCGGAGGTCGGGCGTGCGCCCGCGACGGCGACGCCCAAGCGCCAGGATCTGCCCGCCCTCGGCCAGGCCCCTGTGCCGGGGGCGGCGACCGACGCACCCGGGCTGCGCGGCTACCTGCAGATGGAACTGGCCTATGCCTACGGCGAGCCGGAACACTGGTCCAAGACCCTGGCGCGTCTGCACCTCGCCACGGCCGGGCGAGGCGGGGGCGTGAAATGGAAGCTGAGCGCTCGCCTGGACTACAACCCGGTCTATGACCTGACGGAGCATTACCCGAAGGCGGTGCGCGATGACGACCGCCTGCGGCTGCTGCTGCACGAGACCTATGTCGATTTCGCCACCGGCGACTGGGACTGGCGGGTGGGCCGGCAGAACGTGGTCTGGGGCGAGATGGTGGGGTTGTTCTTCGCCGACGTGGTGTCGGCCAAGGACCTGCGCGAGTTCGTCCTGCCGGACTTCCAGATCCAGCGCATCCCGCAGTGGGCGGTGCGGGCCGAGCATTACGGGGCGGATCTCCACACCGAGCTGGTGTGGATCCCTTACCCCTCCTACGACCTCATCGGCAAGCCCGGCGGTGACTTCTACCCCTATCCGCCCCTCCTGCCAGGGCTCGCCCCCATCATCGAGGGGGAGCGCAAGCCGGCGCGCCAGCTCAAGAACGCCAACTACGGCGTGCGTCTGGGCAAGCTGGTCGCCGGCTGGGACCTCGCCGCCTTCTATTACAACAGCCTGGATGCCTCGGCCATCTTCCCGCGCGAACTCGGCGCCACGACGCAGACCTATCGGCCCGGCCACGCCCGCATCTGGCAGGCCGGCGGCACCCTGGGCAAGGACCTGGGGCCCTTCGTCCTCAAGGCCGAGCTGATCTACACCGACGGCCGACAATACAACACGGTGGACCCGGGCGATGCGGATGGGCTCGTGGAGCAGGACACCCTGGATTGGGTGCTGGGCGCGGACTTCCAGCCCGGCCCGGACACTAGGCTCAACACCCAGCTCTTTCAGCGCATCTATTTCGACCACGACCCCGGCATCATCCCAGAGGGGAGGGAGTCCGGCGCCTCCCTGCTCGTGAACCACAGGTTCAGCGGTCGCTGGGAGGCGGAGGCGCTCTTCATCCGCAGCCTCAACCGCAGCGACTGGCTGATGCGGCCCAAGCTGGTCTGGCGGCCCAAGACCAACTGGCGCATGACTCTGGGCGTGGACGTCTTTGACGGGCCGGCGACCGGGTTTTTCGGTCGCTTCGACAACCGCGATCGCGGCTACGTCGAGCTGCGCCGCGATTTCTGATCTGCGCACAGAGGTCGTAGGTCGGCCTTCAGGCCGAGGGGGGGCCATTTTTGGCGTGGGGTGGGGTGTCGGGTTGAAACCCGACCTACGCCTCATCAGCGTCCGACTTACGGGCCCTGTTGGCACCATCGCTGCCCGCTGCCGCCATCACGTAATGCGAACGCTGCCTGCCGATCATCGAATCCGTCAGATGTTCTGCCGCAGCGCCTCCACCACCGGGATGCGGCGGACCCTCAGCGCCGGCAGGAGGGCGGCCGTGACGGTGGCGATCAAACCGATGGCGGCTGCGCTTGCCACCACCGTCGACGTCAG
>JBBIKZ010000115.1:0-7448 GCA_037445185.1 Hydrogenophilales bacterium
CGACGGCAGGCCTCTACTCGTCTCAACCTTCAGGGGCTTTCACGGTAAGGTTCTGGCGTCGCATCGAGCGCCCGCGCCGCACGCGCCAGACGATCGCGCACCGCCAGCCATTCGGAGGTGGTGGGCGGTGCCTCCACCAGGATGACATCGCAGCCGGCGGCGTCCAATTCGCGCAGGCCGGCATAGAGCAGGCGGGCATACGCCTGCGCCTGCGCGGGCAGGGCCAGTCGCCGCAGCCCGGCCGGCAGCGACCCTGCCGCCTCCCCCAACCCCAGCACCGCCACCCGCATGCCGCGGCCTATGAGGGCCTCGGCCCGCTGCGGGATCGCCGGCGCAGGCAGGAGCTCCAGCGGCGTGGCCGGGGCGTAGTGCGCCGCGAGGGTGCCCGGTGCGCGCACGCCGCCGCCGCGCCGGGCCACCGGCCGGCCGAGCACCGCCTCGATCGCCTCCGGCGTGACGGCGCCGGGCCGAAGTAAAGTGGGCGTGTCCGTGAGCAGGCTCAGGATGGTCGACTCCACCCCCACCCGGCACGGCCCGCCGTCCAGGATCATGTCCACCGCCTCGCCCAGCTCGGCGCGCACGTGCTCGGCCGTGGTCGGCGAGACGCGCCCGAAGCGGTTGGCCGAGGGCGCCACCAGGGCGCCTGCGGCCTCGATCAGCGCGAGCGCGATCGGGTGGGCCGGCACGCGCAGCGCCACGCTGTCCTGCCCGCCGGTGACCACGTCCGACACCCGCGGCTGGCGGGCGAGCACCAGGGTGAGCGGCCCCGGCCAGAACCGCTCCGCCAGGACGCGCGCCGCCTCCGGCACCGCGCGCGCCCAGTCGTCCAGCCAATCGGCGCCGGCCAGGTGCACGATCAGGGGATGGTCGGCGGGCCGGCCCTTGATGGCGAAGACCCGCCGCACGGCGGCGACGTTGCCGGCGTCCGCGCCCAGGCCGTAGACCGTCTCGGTGGGGAAGGCCACCACGCCGCCGCCGCGCAGGATCGCCGCCGCGCGGGCGATGTCCCCGCCCGGCGCCGCGGCCATGCGCTCGGGGTCGTGGGTGTCGCTCACTTGTCGTACAGGCCGTATTTCTTCAGCTTGCGCCACAGCGACACCCGGTCTATGCCCAGCATGCGCGCCGCCTCGCTGCGGTTGCCGCGCGCCATCTCCAGGGCGCGCAGGATGTGTTCCCGCTCCTGCGCCTCCAGGGTCGCCGGCGGCGCGGCGGCCGCCGGCGTGAAGACCCGCACCGTGAGCTTGCCCAGGTGTTGCGGCAGGTGTTCCACGTCCAGCACCTCACCCTGGGCCAGGGCCACGCCCCGCTCGATGAAGTTGGACAGCTCGCGCACGTTGCCGGGGTAGTCGTAGTCCATCAGCCGCTGCATCGCCTCCGGCGTGATCTCCTTGACGGGACGGTCCATCGTCACCGCGAACTTGCGCAACAGGAAGTAGACCAGCAGCGGGATGTCGTCGCGCCGCTCGCGCAAGGGCGGCAGGGACAGGGTGACCACGTTCAGGCGGAAGTAGAGGTCGCTGCGCATCAGGCCCGCGTCCACGGCCTGCTGCAGGTCGCGGTTGGTGGCCGCCAGCACGCGCACGTCGACCTTGACCGGCTCGACCGCCCCCACCCGCAGCACCTCGCGTTCCTGCAATGCCCGCAGCAGCTTGATCTGCACCGACATGGGCAGCTCCCCCACCTCGTCCAGGAACAGGGTGCCGCCGTTGGCCGCCTCGATGAGGCCGATCTTGCGGCCCTGGGCACCGGTGAAGGCCCCCTTCTCGTGGCCGAACAGCTCGCTGGCAGCGAGATCCTCGGACAAGGCGCCGCAGTTGAAGGCGACGAAGGGTCCCTCGGCGCGCCGGCTGTGCTGGTGGATGTAGCGGGCCAGCAGTTCCTTGCCGGTACCGGATTCGCCCTGGATCACCACGCTCGAATCGGTGCCGGCGACGCGGCGGGCCGTCTCGAGCAGGCGCTGCATGGAGAGGTCCTGGGTGATGAGGGTGTGCGGGTTCTGCAACTGCTCCACCCGCAGCCTGAGCTCGCGGTTTTCCCGCTTCACGCGCGAGAACTCCAGGGCGGAGCGCACCACCTCGCGCGCCTCGGCGAGCCGGAAGGGTTTGGCCAGGTAGTGGAAGGCCCCGGCCTTCATGGCCGCCACCGCAGAATCCAGGCTGGCGTGGCCGGTGATCATGATGACCGGGACATCGGGGTGCTCGGCGTGCACCCGCTTGAGCACCTCCATGCCGTCCAGGCCCGGCATCTTGAGATCGGTGAGCACCAGGTCGTATTCCGCCTGCGCCAGGGCCGCGAGCCCGGACTCGCCGTCGCGGCAGGCGGTCACCTCATAACCCTCGCGCTCGAGCACGTGGCTCAGGTTGGTCAGCGCGATGGCCTCGTCGTCGATCAGGAGGATGTGCGCGGGCTTCATGACGGGGCTTCCTCCATGTAGGGCAGCCAGATGGAAAAGCGGGTGCCGCCGGAGGGGGGGCAATCGACCAGGATGCAGCCCCCGTGTTCGGAGACGATCTCCTCCACGAGATAGAGGCCCAGGCCGGTCCCCTCTCCGGCCGCACGGGTGGTGTAGAAGGGGTCGAAGATGTGGGCCATGACCTCGGGCGGGATGCCCGGTCCGTCGTCTTCCACCGCGATGCGCACGGCGCGCGGGCTCTGGCGCAGAAGGACCGGGTCTCCCGCCACATGCCCGGCCTCCATCATATCGTCGTGCCAGGCGCCGAGCTGGGCGCTCACCGTGACGTGCCGAGCGCCGGCATCGACGGCGTTCTTGATGAGGTTGATGAAGACCTGCTGCAGCCGCTCGCGGTCGACCCGCACCGCGATGTCGGCGGTCGTCCCCACGCAGACCTGCACCTGCGGCGGCAGTTGGCGGTTGATGAGGGCGAGCGCGGACTGCACCAACTCGTCGAGCGGCAGGCGTTGCAGCTGCAGCTTGGGCTGGCGCACGCTGTCCAGCAGCCGGCGCACGATGCGGCGGGCGCGCTCGGTCTCGCTGTCGATCTGGCCGAGCCAGAGCTGGCGCAGCTCGGCATCCGCCGCCTCGCCCTCTTCCATCAGCAGCTGCACCGAGGTGGAGATGTTGGACAGGGGGTTGTTGAGCTCGTGCGCCACACCGGACACTAGCACGCCCAGGGCGGCGGCCTTCTCGTTGCGCCGGGCCTGGTCCTGTTGCTGACGCATGTGTTTGAGCATGGCGTTGAATGCCTCGACGAAGGCGCGGATCTCCTGATCCTCCGAGGGCAGGCCGAGCTCGCGCGCACGGCCCTCGTCGATGGCCACCAGCCCCGTCTGCAATGCCCGCAGCGGCCGCACCACGCGCCGGACCAGGAAGAGCCCGCCTGCGAGCCCCAAGGCCACGACGCCGAAGAAGGTGAGCAGCAGCGTGAGCCCGGCCCGGCGCGTGGCGTCGGTGAGCAGCTGGCGCTCGCGGCGGGAGACCTCGAGGGAGAGTTCGCTCAGGGCATGTCCCCACTGGCGCAGCTGCGGCTGTGCTGCGGCCTGGGCGTCGGGGTCGAGCCGGGCGTAGCGGTCCAGCGCGGCCCGATAGACCCGCAGCAGGGTATCCATGCGCCGGAAGACGCCCTCCCCCCCGATCTCGACGAAGACGTCTCGTCCACGGGCCAGGGCGGCGTGGGCGGCCGCCGCCTGCTCGATCAGTTGTGTGTGGCTCGTCGCATCCCGGTAGAGGAAGAGGTTCTTCTCGTCGCGTCGCATCTCCAGGATGGCCTCGCGCACGTCGGTGACCTCCTTGCCCTGCTCGATCTGCCGGCCGAGATAGTAGAGGTCGGCGAACACCACGGCGGCGAAAGCGAGCATCACCAGCTTGGAGAAGCCATAGGCGCTCAGGATCTTGTTGCGTAAGCTGGGCATGGGCAGGGGAGGACAGACGGGTGTTGCATATTACAACATGTTGCAACATGACCTGTCCCGACCTGCAACGCATTCCGTTACACCCTCCCTGCCTACATGCGTAACGCATTGTTATACATATGAATACTTGGATGGCACGGATCGTGCTTACATCTGGGTGCCCAAAACCCAGCCATGAGGACCACGCAATGAAACTGACTCAAGACATCAAGCGCATGCTCAACGCCCTGTCCTACGCCAATGCGGGGGACCACCTGAGCGCGATGCAAAAATCCCGCGTCCTGGCCGGCGCCACCGCCTCGCCCATGCCCGCCGAGCCGCAGCCGACTCGCGGCGCGCGGCCCCAGGTCGGCCTCTACCTCGGCAGCGAACTGTCGGCCGAGGCCATGCAGTACGTCGTGCAGACCTGTGTCCGTCTGCATCACGGCCTCACCGTGTTCACCTTCCTGACCGAGGGCGAGGCGCAGACGCTCTTGACGCCGTTCCGGCCGATGCTGGATGCGGCCGGGATCGAGATGCACCTAGTCGTCGTCTCCGGCGAGCCGCCCGCCGCCCTCGCCAGCGCCCTGCGCCGCCGGCCGGAGGTGGCCTTCCTCGTCTGCAACGAGTCGGGCTACCTCGCGCACGGTCTGATAAGCGGTAACCAACGCAAGGGCGGCATGCCCGTGCCGCTGGTGATGGTCGCCACACAGGGTATGGCTGCAGAGCAGCCGGCCCCGGCAGAGGCGCGCACCCTGCACCGCGCCGCTTGAACATCGGTGGCGTCGGCCATAAACTGATAAAATCACGAATACGCCACACCCCATGTATCGGGCATGGGGTTTTTTTTCGTTTTCTCGCCATGCTGACCCGTCTCTTCCCCTTCCTGCGCTGGTTCCCCCCCTCGGCGGAAGACCTGCGCGGCGACCTGATCGCCGGCGTCACGGTGACCCTGATCCTGATCCCGCAGTCCATGGCCTACGCCACCCTGGCCGGGCTGCCCGTCGTCTACGGTCTCTATGCCGCCTTCCTGCCGGTGATGATCGCCTCCATGTGGGGGGCCTCGCGTTTCCTGCACACCGGTCCGGTGGCCCTGCTCTCGCTCATGTCGGCGGCGGCCATCGAACCCCTGGCCAGCCGGGGCAGCGACGAGTTCATCCAGCTGTCCATGACCCTGGCGCTGATGGTGGGGGTCATGCGGTTCGCGCTCGGCGCCCTGCGCATGGGGGTGCTGATCAACCTGGCCTCGCACCCAGTGATCAACGGCTTTACCAACGCCGCGGCGCTGATCATCGGGCTGTCCCTGCTCAACACCTTCATCAATGTGCCCATGCCCCGCTCGGACCTATTCCTGCGCGACCTGTGGCACGTGCTGTTGCAGCTGCCGCTCGCGCACTGGCCCACCGTGGCCTTCGGCGTCGGCACGCTGATCCTGTTGTCGTTGCTGAAGAAGCTCAGCCCCAAGTTGCCCGGCGTGCTCGTGGTGGTCATCCTGGGCACGGTACTGAGCGCCACCCTCGGCTTCGAAAAAAAGGTCTCGGTCGCGCCAGAGCATATCGACGACCCAGCCGCCCGCGCGGCCTTCGCCCGCTTTGCCGAACTGGAGCGGGCGCTCGCCGCCAACAAGAAGGCCCAGGGTGAGGTCAGACAGCAGATCTCGACGCTCGCACGCACCGAGGCCCACGACTACGCCCTGGAAGCGGAGCTGCTGCGCCTGGAGGGCGAGGAGGGCAGCCTCAAGAAGCAGCTCTACGGCGAGCGGGTGGCCGTGCATCGCCATGCCCTCGAGCCCGTTGTCGCCGGCGATGGGTCCACACGTTGGCGGGGGCTCGGCGAGGCGGGCCCGTTCGCATCCGTGTGGCGGTTCGCCGGGGTGAAAGACGGCAAGATCGTGCTCTCGAGCGGCGGTCAGGTCGTCGGCAACATCCCGGCCGGCCTGCCGGCCTTCGCGCTCCCCCCGCTGGACCTCGGCGTCATGACGGGACTCTTGGGCACGGCCCTGATCATGGCCCTGATCGGCTTCATGGAGGCAACCTCGATCTCGCGCGCGCTCGCCGCCCAGAACCGGGAGAAGCTCGACCCCAACCAGGAACTGATCGGCCAGGGCCTGGCCAATATCGTCGGCAGCTTCTTTCAGTCCTACACCGTCTCCGGTTCTTTCTCCCGCTCGGCGGTGGCGGCGAAGTCGGGTGCGCGCACCGGCTTTTACGCCATCATCAGCGCCCTGGGCGTGGTGCTGGTGATGCTCTTCTTCACCCCTTACCTCTACCACCTGCCCCAGTCCGTGCTGGCGGCCATCGTCATGAGCGCCGTCTTCGGCCTCATCGACTTCAAGACCATGCGCCATGCCTGGAACGTGCGCCGCAGCGACGGCGTGGTGGGTGCGATCACCTTCGCCGCCACGCTGCTGATGGCGCCCCAGCTCGCCAACGGCGTGATGGTGGGGGTCATACTGACCATCCTCATGTTCCTGCACGGCGTCATGCAGCCGCGCAGCGAGGTCCTCGGGCGCACCAAGGACGGCACACTGGCCGGGGCGGCCAGCCACGATCTGCCCCCGATCAGCGAACACTACGTCGTGCTGCGCTTCGATGCCTCCCTCGTCTTCATCAACTCGGCCTTCTTCGAGGAGGCGGTGATGAAGGCCCTGAGCGATTTTCCCAAGGCCAAGGCCGTGCTGGTGATAGGCAACGGCATCAACCGCATCGATGCCACCGGCGAGGAGAAGCTGCGCTCGCTGGCGGCGGACCTCAAGGCCGCCGGCATCACGCTGATGCTCTCGGGGCTGAAGAAACAGGTCCGCGAGGCCCTCGACCGCGCCGGCCTGGGCGCCGTGCTCGGGCGAGAAAACCTCTTCCCCAGCAAGGACATCGCGCTCAAGGTGCTGGCGGAACGCTACGACGCACAGCCCAGCGGCCAGAGTTGAGCGCGCGGTCGCGGCGCCGGGCGCGCCTCAGTGGTGCCGGGCGGTGCGATTGAGCTGCTCGATGGCGCGCACCGCGGCCCGCTGCGCCTCCTCGGCCTCGGCCTCGTTGCCCATCATGGTGAGCCGCCCGAAATTGCCGAACGGTTTGACGTCCACCAGGGTGATGTGCGCGGCCTTTTCCGCCTCGTTGGCGGCATAGACCGCATAGCCCGCCGGCTCGACCTCCAGGATGAACATGCTCTTGCCCGGCAGGATCATGGAGCCCTTTCTGAGCTGGCGGTTGATGAGCGTGGTGTGATCCGGGGTGATGCCGCGGATGATCTCGTTCCAGGCGATGCGGCAGGCATGCCGGGTGTCCACGGTGGTATTGAGCTGGCGCAGGATGGTGTCACCCGCCTCCAGCACCTCGCTCTGGTTGCGGTAGTGGATCTCCATGGAGCCGAAGGAACGCTCCACCACCTGCTCGCCCAGGTGGACATTGGTCTCCTTGAGCGCGATGTCGCTCAGGCGATGCACCGCCATGCCCGGCGCCACCTCGATCCACAGGCAGGCGTCGCCCGGCACCGGCAGGAAGCCCTGCGAGGACGTCGCCAGATAGGACGCGAGCTGCGGTTGTAGCGCGTCCATGAAGACGAAGGTGCGCAGGGTGACCTTCATGGATTCAGCGGGTCAA
>JBBIKZ010000116.1:0-7315 GCA_037445185.1 Hydrogenophilales bacterium
TGGGTGGCATGTCCGGGATGTCGGGCATGGGTGGCATGTCCGGGATGTCGGGCATGGGCGGCATGTCCGGCTATTTCCGCATCTCGCCCACCGGTGAAATCTTCTTCTACCCCTTCCAGCAAGGGATGTCCGGCATGGGCGGGATGTCCGGGATGTCCGGGATGTCCGGGATGTCCGGGATGAGCGGCATGGGCGGCATGTCCGGGATGTCCGGCATGGGCGGCATGTCCGGGATGTCGGGCATGGGCGGCATGTCCGGCTGGAATCCGCCCGCCAACTGAGCGGTACTTGGGCGCGCTTCGGCGCGCCCGGCCGGCGGACGCGGCCCATTGTCGTGTCCGTCGCCCACTCACCTCGAAACAGGAGGGCGAGAGCATGATGGCCAAGTTTCATCTCCACGGGCACGACTCCGAGGAGTGCGTTGCCAAGTTTGTCGTTGCGTTCAGCGTCCTGTTGACTGCCCTGACCCTGCTGGTCCTGCTTCTGGACTGGATCATGCAGTGATTGCCATCAGGGTGCCCCGGTCGTCGTGGGGTTATGCGACGCATCAACCCATAGCGAGGTAGCGAACCATGTTCAAAAAGTCCTTCCGCCTGGTTGTGGCCATGATCCTGGCCCTCTGGCTGGGGGCCGTGTGTGCGGGCCAGGACAGGCCGCCCTACGAGGCGGCGCGCTGGGACCCTCGGCATTTCAAACCCCTTATCGACAAGACCGCGGACACCGAATGCCTGCAATGCCACGCCGAGGTGCTGGTCCCCAGCACGCGCAAGCAGTCGCCCGCCGGTCTGCGGGCGGACAAGTCCCTGGCGTGGTACCAGACCCTGGACACCTATGCGGGTGCTCAGGACACCCTGCACCGTCGCCATCTGGTCAGTGACTTCGCCAAGCAGGTGATGGACTTGCGCTGCAACACCTGCCACCAGGGTCACGACCCGCGCGACGAGGCGCCGGGTTCCTCGGCCACCGCCCAGGCCGCCGGCTACACCCTGCGCAAGAAGGTGGATCCCAAGATCTGTCTCATGTGCCACGGCCAGTTCGACTGGCAGGTCATGGGCCTGCCCGGCCC
Source organism: Hydrogenophilales bacterium (assembly GCA_037445185.1). Classification (GTDB taxonomy): domain Bacteria; phylum Pseudomonadota; class Gammaproteobacteria; order Burkholderiales; family Thiobacillaceae; genus JANWZL01. The sequence continues at coordinate 1,067 of JBBIKZ010000116.1, forward strand.
CTGGGCGGCCCATGGCGAGACCTTCGGCAACAACTGCCTGACCTGCCACGCAGGCATCCGCACCACCCGTCACAACGTGAACTTCCTCAAGCCCGAGGCCATCGAGGCGGCCGGCCAGGAGAGTGGCGATGCCTGCTACGGCTGCCACGGCGGCCGCGCCTGGTATCGCATACCCTTCCCCTATCCGCGCCACGCCTGGGAGGGCATGGACAAGGAGGTGCCGGATTGGGCCAAGGACCGACCCACCCGGTCGGAGCCCCGCTTCCTGCGCGAGGTGAAGAAGGGGACGGCCGTGCCCGGTCCCCAGTCGGATCACCAGCCCAGGGCCACCGCGCCGCACGGGGACAAGCCGCAGGCGCGGACGAAGCACGAAACCAAGACCAACAAAGCCAACGCGGGGTGATCGTGATGACTGTCGAACTCGATCTGAACGTGCTGCGGGACCGCATCAATCCCGGCCGACGCGATTTCCTCAAGGCCACTGCGGCGGGCGCTGGCGCCCTGGCGGCGGGCGGCCTGGTGAACATGTCTGCGGTCAGGGAGGCCCGTGCCTTCGCCTACGAGCCGTATCCCCGGGACGACGAGCTGACCACCGTGGTCACCTCCTGCGCCCACAACTGCGGCTCGCGGCACATGCTGGTGGCCCACAAGAAGGGCGACGTCATCGTCCGTCTGTCCACCGACGACGGCCGCTACCAGCTGGGCGGCCACTTCGGCAAGGACACCCTGGAGGAGCCGCAGCTGCGCGCCTGCCTGCGCGGCCGCGCCTACCGCCAGCGCCTCTATTCCGCCGAGCGCCTGCTCTACCCCATGATGCGGGTGGGCAAGCGGGGCGAGGGCAAGTTCAAGCGGGTGTCCTGGGACGAGGCCCTGGACTACGTGGCCAGCAAGATGATCGCCATCAAGGACCAGTATGGCTCCACCGCCCTGCTGGACCAGTCCTACGCCGGCGCCTCCTACGGCGTGCTGCACAAGTCGGACCAGATCGAGGGCCTGCTGGGCCGCTTCCTGGGCATGTTCGGCTGCCGCACCAGCTCGTGGTCGGTGCCCTCCTATCAGGGCACCACCACCAGCTCCCTCTGGACCTTCGGCACCATCGAGGATGGCAACGAGGACGACGCTTTTGCCCACAGCAAGCTGATCATCATGTGGGGCTGGAACCCGGCCTACACCTTCCACGGCGGCAACACGTTCTACTATATGCGCAAGGCCAAGCAGGCGGGTTGCAAGTTCGTGCTGGTGGACCCGCAATATACCGACTCGGCCGCGGCCTACGATGCCTGGTGGATTCCCATCAAGCCAAACACCGACGCAGCCATGCTGGCGGCCATGGCCCACTACATCTTCGTCAACAACCTGCAGGACCAGGGCTTCATCGACCGCTTCTGCCTGGGCATGGACGCAGGCACCATGCCGGCCTGGGCAGCGAACAGCCCCAACGGCAAGGAGAACTTCAAGGACTACATCCTGGGCAAGTACGACGGCGTGCCCAAGACGCCGGAATGGGCGGCGAAGATCTGCGGCGTGAAGGCCGAGGACATTAGAAAACTGGCCCACCTCTACGCCACCACCAAACCGGCCGCCCTGAAGGCCAGCTGGGCCCCTGGTCGGGCGCATCACGGCGAGCAGTACAACCGTATGGCGGCGGCCCTGCAGGCCATGACCGGCAACATCGGCGTGCTGGGCGGTTGCGCCGAGGGCGTGGGCAAGGCCTGGCATGCGGAGGCGGTGGCCTACCCTTACGATCAGTACGCCAATATCTGGTTCGCCTCCATCAAGTCGGACCGCTGGGCCCACTGCGTGCTCAACTACCCCAACGTCAAGCGCGAGGAGATCGGCCTGTGGCCGCGCCAGGACCGGCTGGACGGGGTCATCCCCAACATCAAGGGCATCTTCTGGCAGGGCTCCGACTGGTTCAACCAGCTCACCAACATCAACAAGGAGATCCAGGCCATCGAGAAGATGGAGCTGGTGGTGTGCATGGATTCCACCATCACGCCCTCCGGCCTGTTCGCCGACGTGCTGTTCCCCATCGCTACCCACTTCGAGCGCCACGACGTGGCCCTGCCGTGGTACAAGGGCCACTACTACATCCACCGGCCCAAGGTCATCCAGCCCCTGGGCGAATCCAAGACGGATTTCCAGGTGTTCACCGAGCTGGCCTACCGCATCGGCCACCTCACCGGCATAGGCGACCACTTCGGCAGGAGCTACAACCCCAAGGCCACCCGCGACTACTTCCATCACGACGATGACGTGGACGAGGCCTACCTGCGGGAGTGGTGGGAGAGCAGGGTGATGCACCACCAGCATGTCACCATGAGCTGGGAGGAATTCAAGCGGCACGGCGTCTATAAGTTCAAGCTGGACCGGCCGCACGTCGCCTTCCGCGAACAGATCGAGGAGGGCAAGCCCTTCCCGACCCCCTCGGGCAAGATCGAGATCCTCAGCTCGGAACTGGCGATGGTGGAGGACTGGACACGCACCCGCTATGGCAGCCACATCCCCTCCATCCCCAAGTGGATCGAGCCAACGGAGTACCTGGATAGCCCCATCGCCAAGAAGTACCCCTTCCACCTCATCTCGCCCCATCCGCGCTGGCGCACCCACTCCATCTTCCACAACTGCGCCTGGCTCAGGGAGACCTACGAGCAGGAGGTGACCATCAACGCCTCCGACGCCGAAAAGCTGGGCATCAAGACCGGCGACACGGTGGAGATCTGGAATGACCGGGGCGGCGTGGTGGTGCCGGCCTACGTCACCGAAAGGGTGCTGCCCGGTGTGCTCGTGCTGCACGAAGGCGCCTGGATGGATCTGGACGAGGCAGGCTGGGACCGGGCCGGCAACCCGGACTTCCTCACCGACGACGCCCCCAGCCCCGCCGGCGCCTTCGCCTACAACAACGCCCAGGTCCGCATCCGCAAGACCGACAAGGCACATCGTCCGGGTTGGGACCAGCTGGCCACTTCGCGCTCGCACGTGTTCCGCCGCGACTACTGAGAGAGGGATGAGCAATGGCCGAGGAAAAAGATCGCGAACTGATCAAGCAGGCTGTAAAGCGCCGCAAGAAGGAGGTCTACACCCCGGTGGTGCCCGAGATGCAGCTTGGCTTCATCCACCACAACGTGGACTGCATTGGCTGCCGCGCCTGCGAGATCGCCTGCAAGGACAAGAACGGACTGGCAGCGGGGCCGCGCTTCCGCCGCGTGATGTACGTGGAGGGCGGCCGTTTCCCGGAGGTGTTCGCCTACAAGGTGAACATGTCCTGCAACCACTGCGCCGAGCCCGCCTGCCTGCCTACTTGCCCCACTGGCGCCATCTTCAAGCGCAAGAAGGACGGCATCGTCGACATCGATTCCAGCCTGTGCATAGGCTGCCGGCGCTGCGAGGCCGCCTGCCCTTACGGCGCGCCCCAGTTCATCCCGGAGCAGAACATCGTCTCCAAGTGCAACCTGTGCGTGGACGAGATCGACGCCGGCCGCAAGCCCTACTGCGTGATGGCCTGCATGATGCGGGTGCTGGACATCGGCCCGATCGACAGGCTGTGGGCAGGCGAGTACCCCACCCCCGCCCTCGGGGCCGGCGAGAAACCGGTCAAGGCCGTGAAGAACCTTGCCGACCCGGAACTCACCCGGCCGTCCATCGCCTTTGTGGCGCACAGCAAGGGCAAGCTCGAATGAGCCGCGAGGAGCCCACACCATGAACCCCGAGATCACCACCCTGGACCAGTTCCGTGCAGCCGTCGCACAGGACCTGACCTGCCTCGCGTCCCTGCACAACACCGAGCTGGACGGTCCTCTGCTGGAACGCCTTAGAAAGGACGGCTTCCCCGGCGGACTGGGTCTGCGCCTCGTTGGCGAAGAGGGCCGGGCGGCGCGGGATTTCATGGCTTGGGCCCTGGCCGAACTGCCTGCGTCTCTCGCCGCCCAGGACCTGGACGAGCTGGCTGCCGACTATGCCGCCATCTACCTGACCTACGCCCTGCGCGCCTCGCCCTGCGAATCGGTGTGGCTGGACCAGGAGAACCTGGCCATGCAGGCGCCCATGTTCCAGGTGCGCGACTTCTACCGCCGTCACCGCCTGGCTGCTTCCAACTGGCGCACCCGTCCGGATGACCACCTGGTGCTGGAACTGCACTTTCTCGCCTGCCTGCTGCAGGACGACCATCCCCAGGCCCTGACCGAGGCGGCGCGCTTCCTGGACGAGCACCTGCTGCGCTGGCTGCCCCAATTCGCCGGCCGGGTCGCAAGCCGTTGCAGCACCCCGTTCTACGCCGGCGCCGCCCGCCTCACGGCGGCCTATTGCGACGAGCTCCGCGACGTGCTCGCCGGCCTGCTGCGCGCCCCCCGCCCCAGCGCCGAGGAGGTGGAGGCGCGTATGCAGCGCCGTCCTGAGCCGGCCGAGCTTCCCCTGCGCTACCTCCCGGGCGTGTCGCCTTCCTGGTGACCTCCCATTTCACTCACTGAAGGAGATACCATGAAGCACCTTCCCCTCTGCCTGCTGGGCATCGCCGTAGCCACCCTGTGCACCCCGACCGCCTGGGCCAACGAGGATCTGGCCAGGAAGAACGGCTGCGCCGTCTGCCATGCCATGGACAAAAAGATCGTCGGACCCACCTGGCGTGACATCGCCCTCAAGTACAAGGGCGACGCACAGGCCCAGGAGGTCCTCGCCGCCAGGGTCAAGGCGGGCGGAAAGGGCGTCTGGGGCCAGGTCGTCATGCCACCTCAGGCCAAGGTGAGCGATGCCGATCTCAAGGCCATCCTGGGCTGGGCCCTCGCGCAATGATCCGGTTCGGGCGGGCATGACGGGAACTGCCTCCGTCGATGCCGGGCGCTGTGTCCATGCCCGCATCGCGACCGCCACCTGCCAGGCATGCGTGGCGGCCTGCCCCCGGCGAGCCTTGAGCCTTGACGACGATGGCCTGAATCTGTCCGAGCCGGACTGCGACGGCTGCGGCCTGTGCATGGCGGCCTGTCCCACCCGCGCCATCGATGCTCCCGCAGGGAGCCCGACACGGCGCAGCCTGGCAGGCCGCACCGTCCTGATGGCGGCGTGCGAGCGCGCCGTGCCCGAGGACGTCGACGGGCGCCTGGTCTGCCTGCACGCCCTTTCCGTCACAGATCTGTTACGGCACTGGCGCAACGGTGAGCGGGTGTGGCTGATCAGCACGGCGGATTGCATAGGCTGCGAGCGGGGCAGCGGCGATGGCTTCGCTACACGGGTAGACAACGTCAACGCTTTGCTCCGAGCCAGGGGCGAGCCGCCTATTCAGGTCAAGCCCCTGCCGCCGGCCCGATGGCACCGCCTGCGCGAAGGGAGTGATGTTCCTTTCCGCGACCGCCGGGGATTCCTCGGACGGCTGCTGTGGCGTCCCGCATCCGCGCTGCTGGAGGGCCACACCGGGGAGGACCTCGCGCCGGATTGCCCGGCGCCCGGCGAGTGCCTGACAGGACAGGGCCCTCTGCCGTGGGCGATCCGCCTCGACCCACTGGCCTGCGTCGCCTGTGATGCCTGCGTCCGGGTATGTCCAGGCAAGGCCTTGAGTCTCGATGGTGTCATGCCAGGGATCCCTGACCGGGAGGGTCCCTCGCTGCGCTTGGCGCATACCCGTTGCACGGGCTGCGGCCTGTGCGTGGATGTCTGCGAGCCACGGGCCATCGAGGTGCGGGCCTGGTCTTTGCCGGTAGCGGACAGGGTCGCGCTGCGCGAGTCCGTCTGCCGTGTCTGCGGCGCGCCTTTCCGGATGCCCGCGATGCGCACGGAAACGCCGGGCATCTGCTGGGTCTGCATGCGGAACCGGCCTGCTAGACGACTCTATCAGGTGTTGGTCGACGATGAGGACACGACGGGTGTCGCGTCGGCGGAAGGCGCCGCCGAACCTGGTTGATCACGCCCGCCCCGATCCGGTGGGGCGCGAGTCCGATGTGCCGGCAACCTGGACGATATGCCTGTGACCGGTCGTCTGGTATCGGCCTATCCCATTATCCTAAAAGGCTCTTCCGGTAAATCCTACGGAGGAATGGAATGACCGACACCCCTGAAATGCTGTATCTACGCGGTTTTCTGACGACGCGAGCAGGTACCACAAATGGGGGCGGTCATCCCGGCGAAGATTTTGTGGCTTGAGGGGCAAGTGGTCAAAGACGTTTCGTTCATTGAGGAGGCCGGGCGGGTACGCATCGTGTGCGACCGCGACCGTCGCCGTCGGCCTGTGGATCACCGCACCGGCCGACGCGGTTGGGTCAA
>JBBIKZ010000117.1:0-7312 GCA_037445185.1 Hydrogenophilales bacterium
CTCACCTTCCGGGTGAGCGTGCTCGGAGGCGCAAACGTCAGGTTCCATGCGTCTTTGCGAAGGCCAAGGAGCGGTCAACTGAGGTTTTTTAGGTTTAACACCCATTGATCAGGGTCTTTGCATACGCCACGGCAGGCGCTAGCGCCCAATCTCCTCCCACCGCTTCATCAGCCGCTTGACCGATACCGGCTCGTCGGTGCGCACCTCCTGGGCAAACAGGGCGATGCGCAGCTCCTCCAGGCGCCAGCGGAAGTCCTCCCGTGCCGCCGCGTCCGGCGCGTCGTGTCGCGCAGCGCGCCAGGCGGCGAGCAGCGGCGCCATCTCCGCCATGGCCTGGGCGTCCCTGGCCGGGGCGCGGGCGAGCTTGTCCAGCCTGAGCGCCATCGCCTGGAGATAGGCCGGCAGGCGTGCAAGACGCCGCACCGGGGTCTCCACCAAGAAGCGCGGCGGCAGCAGCTCGGCCAGTTGCCCCCGCATGTCTGCCACCACCCGCGCCCAGGCGGCAGGGGCGCGGGCCAGTGCCTCGCGCAGACGGTGCGCGCGTTCGATGCACTCCGCCGCCAGGGCGGCCAAACGGGCGGTCTCGCCCGGCAGGCTGGGGCGCAGCTGCCGGGCCAGGTGCTCGAATGCATCCTGAGTGCGGATGTCTGCCGTGTGGCCGGACGTAGCGCCCAAACAGGCGGCGAGCAGGACATCGCCAACGAGATGCGTGCAGGACGTTTCGGGGTGGATGAGCGCCCATTGCAGACAGGTGGTCTTCAGGCGCGCGGCGAGGTCGCGCTCGCTCTGGCGCAGGAGCTCGGCGTGGACGCGCCAGAGCAGGCGGCACACCCCCAGCCGGTGGGCGGCGCGGGCGGCGGCCGGGCTGTCGAACAGACGCAGGCGCACGCCGCCGTCGGCCATCGCCTCCAGGGCGGGGAAGGCGGGCACGCGCTGCCTCCCCGCCGCGAGGTCGACCTTGTCCGGCAGGTCGCCGAAGTCCCAGCGCGCCACCTCGCGTTCCCAGCCCGCGGCCGATTGCGCCACCGCCTGCCGGGCGGCAGCGCCGAGCTGCCGGCGCAGGGCAGCGAGGTCGCGCCCTTCGGCGAGCACCCGACCCGCCTCGTCCAGCACGCGGTAGTTCATCGCCAGGTGGGCCGGCAGCGCCTCCGGCCGCCAGGCCTCACGCGGCACGCTCACCCCCGTCTTCTGCGCGAGAAAGCGCGTCAGTGCCTCGATCAGGGGCGGACAATCGGGCTGGGTGGGCAGGGTGCCTAGCGCCTCGGTGGCGGCACGGGCATACTCGGCCACGGGCACGACGTTGCGCCGCCAGGTCTGCGGCAGCGACTTCAGGAGCGCGGCGATCTTCTCCTGCAAGAGCCCCGGCACGAGCCAGTCGCCGGCGGCTGCACTGACCTGGTTCAGGGCGGCGAGCGGCACGAGCAGGGTGACGCCGTCGTCCGCCGCGCCCGGGTCGAAGCGGTAGGCCAGGCGATAGGCGACGCCCTCGAGGGTGAGCGTTTGCGGGAAGGCGCCGGCGGCCGCCTGGCGGCCGGCCAGCAGCCGCTCGCGGTCGAGGAAGAGCAGGCGCGGGTTGGCCGCCTCCGCCTCGCGCCGCCAGCGCTCGAAGGCGGCGCCGTTGTGGATGGCGGCCGGCACGAGCGCATCGAAATGGGCATAGAGGAGATCCTCGTCCACGCCCAGGCGGGGGTCGCGGGCGCGCTCGGCGAGCGCCTCGAGCTCCGCCAGCAGTTGCCGGTTGTGCTTGAAAAAGGGGGCGCGGCAGTCCCATTCGCCGCGCACCAGGGCATGGCGGATGAAGAGCTCGCGGCACAAGGCGGGGTCGATCGGGCCGTAGTGCACCGGGCGCGCCTGGACCACCGGCAGGCCGTACAGGGTGGCGCGCAGAAAGGCGCGCACCTGCGCCGGGCGCTTGGCCCAGTGCGGGTCGGCATAGCTGCGCTTGAGCAGGTGGCCCCCCACCGCCTCGATCCACTCCGGCTCGATGCGCGCGACGCTGCGCGCATAGACCCGCCGTGTCTCGACGATCTCGGCGGCCATGAGCCATTTCGGCCGCCGGCGCACCCCGGAGCCCGGCGAAATCGTGAAGCGCATGCCGCGCGCACCCAGATAGTCGCCCGCCTCGGTGAGCATGCCGACATTACCGAGCAGGCCGGTGAGCAGGGCCTGATGTAGGCTGGCATAACGCGCGGGGTCGACCGCCGCGGGTGCACCTTCGACCGCGTCCTCGCCCGCCGTCCAGGTCTCGTCCAAGGCATCGACGCGCCAGCCCATCTCCTTGACCAAGAGGGCGAGCTGGGCGTGCACGTCGCGCCACTCATGCACATAGGCCGGCGAGAGGAAGTCCGCGAGCAGGGCGGCGCGGAATTTGCGCGCCGACTTGCGGTGGGCATCCAGCCTGTCGATGTAGCGCCACAGCCGCAGGATGGCGACCAAGTCCGACTGCGCGTCATGAAAACGCGCATGTTTCCGATCGGCCGTCTGCGCCTGGTCGAGGGGGCGAAGCCGCGGGTCCTGGCAGGAGAGGTAAGCGGCGATCACCAGCACCTCGGCGAGACAGCCGCGCTCGCGCGCGGCGATCAGCATGCGGCCGAGGCGCGGGTCCACCGGCAGATGGGCGAGCGCCCGGCCGATGGGGGTGAGCGCACGCGCGGCATCGATGGCGCCCAGCTCCTCGAGCAGGGTGTAGCCATCGCGCACCCGCTTGGGCTCGGGCGGATCGGGAAAGGGAAAGTCCTCGATGTCCGGTAGGCCCAGCGCGCGCATGCGCAGGATCACCGCCGCCAGCGAGGAGCGCAGCAGCTCCGGCGTGGTATGCGCCGGGCGGGCGGCGTAGTCCTGCTCGTCGTAGAGGCGGATGCAGACGCCGGCGGCCACCCGCCCGCAGCGCCCCGCCCGCTGGTTGGCCGCGGCCTGGGAGATCTTCTCGATCTTGAGCTGCTCGATCTTGTTGCGCAGGGAGTAGCGCTTGACGCGGGCGAGCCCGGTGTCGACGACGTAGCGTATGCCCGGCACGGTGAGCGAGGTCTCGGCCACGTTGGTGGCGAGCACGATGCGCCGGCCCGCGTGCGGTGCGAACACGCGCGCCTGCTCGGCCACCGACAACCGCGCATACAGGGGCAGGATCTCGGTGCCCGGCGGATGGTGCTTGCGCAGCGCCTCTTGTGTTTCGCGTATCTCCCGCTCGCCCGGCAGGAAGACCAGGATGTCGCCCGGCCCCTCGGCGGCGAGCTCGTCCACGGCATCCAGGATGGCCAGCACGCGCTTGGTCTCGATCGTCTCGGTCTGCGCCGCTTCTTTGGTCTGTGGCTGCGATGCGTGCCCACTCTTGTCCTGCGCCTGCGTCTGCACCTCGATCGGGCGATAGCGCACCTCGACCGGATAGGTGCGCCCCGACACCTCGACGACGGGCGCGCCGCCGAACCAGGCGGCGAAGCGCTCCGCCTCCAGGGTGGCGGAGGAGAGGACGAGCTTGAGATCGGGCCGGCGCGGCAGGAGCCGTTTGAGGTAGCCCAGCAGGAAGTCGATGTTGAGGCTGCGCTCGTGCGCCTCGTCCAGGATCAGCGTGTCATAGGCCCGGAATTCGGGATCGGACTGGGTCTCGGCGAGCAGGATGCCGTCGGTCATGACCTTGATGCGGCTCGCGGCACCGACGTGATCGCTGAAGCGGACCCGCCAGCCGACGAAGTCGCCCAGCCGGGTGCGGGTCTCCGCGGCCAGACGCTCGGCCACGCTCCTGGCGGCGATGCGACGCGGCTGGGTCATGCCGATGCGCCCAGCGCGGCCGCGCCCCGCCACCCAGGCGATCTTGGGCAGCTGGGTGGTCTTGCCCGAGCCGGTCTCGCCGCAAACGATGATCACCTGATGGCGCACGAGCAGCGCGGCGATCTCCTCCCGGTGCGCCGATACCGGCAACTGCTCGGGGAATGCGATGTGCAGGGCGGGGGGGTCGGGGTAGTGGCCAGGCGCCGCGGACATGGCAGGGCATGATACCAGCCATGCCAGCGCTGCCGCCGACCGTCCGCATGCGGCGCTCACCGCCTGGCCACGGCTGGGCTACACTCAGGCGCATGCCTGCGCACCTTACACCGCGACTCGCCGCCACCCTTTTCGCCCTGCTCACCGCCCTGATGCTGGTGACCGGGGGCCAGCCGCTTCAGGCGGCGTCACTGGCCGTAGGCGAGCTCAGACTGCAGTATGATCAACCCTGGCAGCGGGCCGACGCCGAGACGGAGGCCCGCGCCGAGAGCATCATCCTGCACCTCACAGGTGCGCAGCTCACGCTGGTACTGCCCCGGCATCAGGCTCGCCTGCGCCTGTCGGAAGAGCAGTTCTATCGCCAGCTGGAGACGGTCTGGCGCGCCCAGTACGGGCAGACGGCGCGCATGGACTGGCTCGAGGCGGGAGGGCTGCGCTGGCGCGTGGTGCGTCGCCCCAGTCTAGACCAGCCTGACCAAGTCGTCTTCCACCTGGTGACGGTGATCGAGGGTCGCGCCCACCACCTGCTCGCCTATGCGCCCGCCTCGGCCGCCGAGCTGCCCGAGGCCGCCATGGCGCTGCTCAACGGCCCGGTCACCGCGCCGGCAGGCGGGGAGGTGGCCGCGCCGCCTGTGGGCCGCCCTGGGGCTGTGCGGCCTGCCGGCTGGCGACTAGCGCGTGTCCTGCGCATTCGACCGGACACACTGACCCTGGACCGCGTGATGGCCTCGGAAGGACGCGCGCTCCGGGGCGAGGGCGGCATCACCGGGCTCGAACTCAGGCTGCACGGTCATGGCCTCGATGCCTTTCTGGAAGGCTTCGTCTGGGAGGACGGCCCGGGCCGCAGTTCGGTTCGGCGCACCTTCCGGCATCAGTGGCAGGTCAGCTGGGCCGCCCCCCCGCAACGATGGCAGGACGGGGAGACCGCCGAGATCGTGGTCAGCTCGGCGGCGGGCAGCGATCCGGTGGTGCTTGAGATCAGGCTCAACTACCTCTGCGGACCGCCGGACGCATTGCACGCGCTGCTCGACGGCGTGGAAGGCGGGCAGGCCGATGCCATCGCGCGTCTCCAATCCGGGTTCACAGCCTGCCGAGACCAGGCCACCGGCTCGCTGCAGGCCGAGACCACGCTCGCCGGCGGGACGTCCGCGCGCCCCCTCGCGATGCAACCGCCCGATGTCCCCGCCCTGTCCGCCGACGGACACGGGCTGCTGCTGCTCTCGCTGCAGCCCCGCGCCGGTGAGGGCAGCCCCGGTCAGGCCCTGCTCGGGGCCGCTGCGGTGCACTATGTCTATGCGCGGACACCAGAAGACTGAGGGGCGGCCCGCCTGCTGGCCGCGAGGGCTCATCGCGGCAGGGTGAAGAGGTCTGCGGCCGGCAGGCCCACCACACCGGCATCGCCGGCCTCGATGCCATATCTGCGCAACACCCGACTGCCGCAGCGCACCTCGAGCAGGACTCCGGTGTCGGCGCGGAAGTGCAACAGGGCCGCCTCACCCAGGTCCAGCGCCGCTTCGAAACGGCCGGCAAGCCGCCTCTCGTCCTGCCGAGGCGGGTCGTCCGGCAGGCGCAGGGCCAGCTGCTCGGGCCGTATGGCGAGCCATACTTCCCCCCCGACAGCCGTGCCGTCGACCACGGCGAGCCTGCCGCCGAGCGCTGGACACACCACCTCGCCCGGCCCCACCAACCGGGCCGGAAACAGGTTTTTCAGACCGAGGAAGCGGGCCGCCGCAACGCTCGCAGGGCGGCGGTAGACCGTGGCCCTGTCGCCGCTTTGCTCGACGCGTCCGTCGATCAGCACGGTGATGTGGTCGGCGAGGAAATGGGCCTCGGTGAGGTCATGGGTAACCAGCAACACCGTCAAACCGCGTTCGCGTTTGAGGTCCCGCATCAACCACCACAGCTCGCGGCGCAGGCTCTCATGCAGCGCTGTGAACGGTTCGTCCAACAGCACCACGCGGGGGTTGGCGGCCAGGGCGCGCACGAGGGCCACCCGCTGGCGTTCGCCGCCCGACAGCGTGACGATTCGACGGCTGAGCAAGGGGACGATGCCGGTGATCTCCAGCAACCTGTCGAGCAGGGGACGGTACTCGGCTTCGGGCACCCGCCTGGCGCGGGCGCTGTAGAGCAGGTTGTCGCGCACGCTCAGATGGGGAAACAGACCCAGTTGCTGCGGTACATAGCCCAGCCGACGGCGCTCCAGGGGAAGGTGCGTGATCTCCTCGCCCGCCAGCCGGACCCGACCCGCGGCCACCGGCAGGGTACCCAGCACGGCATGCAGTAGCGTGCTCTTGCCCGAGCCTGAGGGGCCCAGCACGGCGTGGCACTCGCCCTCGTCCACGCTGAGCGAGACGCAATCGAGCCTGAAACCGCCCACCTGCGCACTCAGCCCGTCGAGCTCAAGCATGGGCAACCCTGCCCAGTAAGCGGCGGGCGACGAACAGGGCGGCGAGGCCGATCGTCACCAAGACCAGGATGAGCGCCACCGTGCCCTCGAGATCGGCAGAAGACAGACGCATGTAGATGGCGATGGGCAGGGTTTCGGTGCGCATCGCCATGGAGCCGGCCACCATGAAGGTGGCGCCGAACTCGCCCAATGCCTTGGCCCAGCTGAGGATGAAGGCGGCGATGAGGCCGTTTCTCGCCAAAGGCAGGGTGACGGTGATAAAGCCGTAGCGTGGACTGGCACCCAGGGTGCGGGCCACGGTCTCCAGCTCCACCGATACCTCGTCGAAGGCAGCCTTGAGCATGCGCACCGCGAGCCCCAGCACGGTGAGGAACTGGGCCAGCACGATGCCGGCGAAACCGAAGACGAAATAGAAGCTGTGTTCCTGTATCCAGGCACCCAGAGGATTGTTGAAAAAGATCAGAATGATCGCGCCCAGTGCCGCCGGCGAGACGATGAGGGGAAATTCCAGCACCGTCTCGGCCGCTTCCTTGCCGACAAAGCGATGGCGCGACAGGGCATAGGCAGCGGGTAGGGCTAGAAGCAGGGCCAGCACCGTGGCAAGCGACGCCGCCAGGATGGAAAGCCGCACGGAGAAGGCGGTGCGTTCCGAAAACAACGTCTCGCGCAAGATGGCCGGATCCAGGATCCAGAACAGGGAGGCGATCAGACTGGCATACAGGGCGAGGACCGTCATCGCCGCCGCAATGCTGGCGCGAACCCCGCCGGTAGCGGCACGGCGGCTCACGGCCTGGCCACCTTTTTGGGGTCCACCGTGGCGCGCAAGCTCAGCCACTCTTTCGGCACCACGTATTCGCCTCCCACGGGTTTGACGGCACCCAGCCACGCGAAGGTGGCCTGCGGCTCGACGAAATAGTTGTGTCGGGT
>JBBIKZ010000118.1:0-7267 GCA_037445185.1 Hydrogenophilales bacterium
CGCTCGGCGGAGGATCGGGTCAGCCCCGCTTGCCCGTATCCAGGCCCGGCGCCAGCTTGTGTTCCACGGCGAACACGGCGGCCTCCACGCGGGAGGAGAGGTTGAGCTTGGCCAGGATGTGGCGCACATGCAGCTTGACCGTGTCGTAGCTGATGTCCAGCTGCCTGGCGATGGCCTTGTTGCTCTCCCCCTTGGCCAGGTGGGCGAGGATCTCGCGTTCGCGCTGCGTCAGGCTGCCGAGGAGGGAATCGGCGCTCATCTTGGCATCGAGCAGGTTGACGAGCTTGGCGGTCATGGCCGGGGCCACCGCCGTTTCCCCTTTGACGGCACGCTTCACCGCATCGACCACCTCGTCCGGTTCCATGCTCTTGAGCAGATAGCCGTTGGCCCCGGCACGCAGGGCCCGTGCCAGGTCCTCCTCCGCCTCGCTCACCGTCAGGATCAGGATGGGCAGGGTGAACCCCTCGGCCTTGAGCTGCTGCATCAGGCTGATGCCGTCGATGCCCGGCATGTTGAGGTCCAGGAGCAGCACGTCCGGCTGATGCTCGCGCAGCAGCGCCTGCACCTGCTGGGGATCGCCGGTCATGGCCACCACCCGCAGGGTGCCGTCACGTTCCAGCAGTTCGGCCAGCCCCTTGCGAAAGAGGGTGTGATCGTCCACCAGCACGATGCGCGGCACATCGGGATGGGGCGCGCTCATGTCGTCCGCTCCTGCAGGCCCAGATGGGCGGGAAAACTGAGCCGCACGATGGTGCCGCCGGCGGGCCGGCTCTCTATGGTGAGCGTGCCGCCCAGCTTGGCGGCCCGCTCGCGCATGATGGTGAGCCCGAAGCTCTTGCCCACGCTGGAGGCGGCACCGGTCTGGATGCCGACGCCGTCGTCGGCGACGTTGACCACATACTGCTCCTCGTGCAGGTCCAGGGTGACGATGACGTGTCGCGCGCGGGCGTGCTTGCAGATGTTGTAGAGCGACTCCTGGATGATGTGGAAGACCTGGATCTCCTCCTCCGGAGTGAGCACGACGTCCTGTGCGATGTTGAGGAAATCCACGTCGGCGTTCGCCTTCTTGCGGAAACTCGCCACCATCTCCTGCAGCGCCGGGACGAGGCCGCGCGGATCGATGCGGTCGCGGTACTGGGTGATGAGGTTGCGCAGTTCCGAGTAGGCCATGTCCACCGCCTCCTCGACATCGCCCAGATAGCGGTTGGCGCTCGCCTGATCGCCATTGGCGATCGCCTCGTTGAGCACCGACAGGCGCATCTTGGCGTAGGCCAGGGTCTGGGCCAGCGAGTCGTGGATCTGGTTGGCCAGCATGGTGCGCTCGTTCATCAGCGAAATGCGCATGTTCTCGCGTGTGAGCCGCGAGTTCTCCAGTGCCATGCCCATGTGGTCGCTGATGGAATTGAATAGGAAGCGGATGTCCTCGGGCAGCGCGGCGTCCGTATCCATGAACAGGTTGTACACCCCCAGCACCCGGCCTTTGTGGCGCAGCGGAATGGCATAGATGGTCTTACAGCCCTGGGCCAGGTAGCTGTGGCGTACCTGCTTCTGGCAGACGGCGAGGACGTTATCGGAGCGGGTGTCTTGATTGACGATGGCACGCCCGCAGATGCCGCACTCGAGCGGAACGAAACGTTCCTTATCGACCAGCTGCGTCGGCAGGCCGATGGCGCCGACCAGACGGAGGTGCCCGCCATCCGCCGTGAGCATGCGCACCGCGCCCGCCCTGGCGCCGGAGAGCCGGACCATGATCTCCAGGAAGCGGAGCAACATTTGCTCGACATTGTCGCTGGCGCTCAGGCCGCTGGCGATCTCCGCCAGCACCTTCACGGACGGGACGGGCTCGGTGGCGTTCTGGCGGCTCGCGTCAGCGTGGTCGAACGTGCCGCTGCGGCCGATGGCACTGACGGGGATGGCTTGCTCTAACACGGCGGTAAGACCCTGGCGATGCGCCAGAAATGGTAATGGAGGGGTCGGTCGCAGGCAATTGATACGCTCAGTGATGATACTGCCCTGCATCGCACACGAGCGGGTTGCTCGGCGCGTGGGGCACCTCGCTGAGGCATCGCCCTACAGATCGACCAGCACCCCTGCTCTATTCAGGCGCAGGGGTAGCATACTCACGAGGCGAGTCAGAAGTTCTGCGCGACGCGGCTACGCGCCAGGGGCGGGTTCTTGTCGAAATAGCGCCGGATGCCGTTGGCCAGCGCGGCCGCCATTCTGTCCTGATAGGCATCGTCGGTGAGCTTCTGCTCTTCCTCCGGATTGGAGATGAAGGCCGTCTCGACGAGGATGGAAGGGATGTCCGGTGCCTTCAGCACCGCAAAACCGGCCTGCTCGACGTGGGGCTTGTGCAGGGTGTTCACGCCGCCCAGCTCATCGAGCACGGCGCGGCCCAGCCTGAGGCTGTCGGCGATGGTAGCGGTCTGGGCGAGATCGATGAGGGTCTGCTTGAGGTAGGCATCCTTGACGTCGATGTTCACCCCACCGATCAAGTCGGCCTCGTTCTCCTTTCTCGCCAGCCACTTGGCCGCGGCCGAGGTGGCCCCGCGCTCGGACAGGGCGAATACCGAGGAACCGCGCGCCGTGGGCTTGAGGAAGGCATCGGCATGGATAGACACGAACAGGTCGGCCTGGAGGCGTCGCGCCCGCTGCACCCGCTCGTGCAGGGGTAGGAAATAGTCCCCATCGCGGATGAGCACGGCGCGCATGTTGTCGATGCGATCGATGTGCGCCTTGAGCCGGCGGGCGATGGCCAGGGTGACGTCCTTCTCCCTCGTCCCGCGGGCACCGATGGCCCCCGGGTCCTCGCCGCCGTGACCCGCATCGATGGCCACGGTGATCAGGCGCACCACGTTAGTGCGCTCACCCTCCGTCCGGCGTCCCTCCGTCTTGGGCCCCTCCGCCCTGGCGATGGCCGCCTCCACCTGCTGTTCGATGCTCTCGGCGTTGGCCGGATACACGTCCACCACCAGACGGTGGGCGTAGTCGCCCATGGGTTTGAGGGTGAACACCTGGGGTCGCACCTCGGTCTTGAGTTCGACCACCACGCGGGTGACGTTGGGACGGTTGCGCGCAACCCGCACGGCACTGACGTAGCGATCCTGCGCGGTGATCTTGCCGGCGAGATCGGCCAGGGCCTCGGGGTCGACCTGCTCGAGGTCGAGCACCAGACGCTCCGGATGCTTGAGCTGGAAATACTTGTAGGCAGGGGCGTCGGCGAATTCCAGGGTGATGCGGCTGTATTCCGGCGAGGGCCACACCCGGGTCGCCTTCACCTCCGTGGCCGAGCCCGGGGCGGCCACCGCCAGCGACAGGACCGCCAGGATCAGCGTCAGCATCCACCTCAAGCCGCCAGTCGTTCCAAGCATCGTCTGCCCGCCTCCGTCCTGCCCGTCAACTCCGCAGCGCGGCCCTCTGCCGTGAATGCGAGCCGGATCGCGAGATCCGGCTCCGGCAACCACTCCGCCGCCCGCTCCGGCCACTCCACCAGACAGATGGAATACGCGTTGAAGTATTCCCGCAAGCCTGCCTCCTCCCATTCCATGGGGTCGGCGAAGCGATACAAATCAAAGTGATATACATTAAAGCTCGATAACGAATAAAGTTCAACCAAAGTATAGGTCGGACTCTTCACCCGCCCGTGATAGTCGAGTGCCTGCAACAGCCCCCGCACGAGGGTGGTCTTGCCCGCGCCGAGAGACCCGGACAGCCACACCGACATGCCCGGACGCAAGGCCGCGGCCAGGCGAGCGCCGAGTGACCGGGTGGCGGCCTCGTCGGCCAGGGTGAGTTCAATCCGGGACAGGCCTGGCTGCGGGTCACCCTGCTGGTCCGTCGGGGAGGCGTCCGCCGCGCGGACGGGGTCGGGTTTGTTCGCGGCAGGGGGGCGACTATCATCGCCTGCATGGCTCATGCATGGACTCCCGAACAGTGGCTGGCATTGAAGTCGTTCATCCGTGACTGGGGCCGGCAACTCGGTTTCAGCCAGGTTGGATTCGCCCCGGTGGACCTCGGGGGTGCCGAGGCCGGCCTGATGGCCTGGCTGCAGGCGGGCCTTCACGGTGAGATGGATTATATGGCGCGCCACGGCACGCTGCGCGCCCGCCCGGCCGAATTCGTCCCGGGCAGCTTGTCCGTGATCACGGTGCAGCTCGAGTATCTACCCGTGGCCGCCGACGCCAGGGACACCCTGGCCGATGCCGGCCGGGCCTACGTCTCGCGCTATGCGCTGGGACGCGACTACCACAAACTCATGCGAGCCCGACTCAGGCGCCTGGCCGAGCGCATCGCGCGGGAGATCGGCCCCTACCGCTATCGCGCCTGCGCCGACAGCGCGCCGGTCATGGAGGTGGAACTGGCACGCCTCGCCGGCCTGGGCTGGCGCGGCAAGCACACCCTGCTGCTGAATCGGCGGGGCTCCTGGTTCTTCCTGGGCGAGCTCCTCACCGACCTGCCCTTGCCGGCGGACTCCCCCACGTCCGAACACTGCGGCTCCTGCCAGGCCTGCATCAGCGCCTGCCCCACCGGGGCCATCGTCGCCCCCTACCGTCTGGATGCGCGCCGCTGCATCGCCTACCTCACCATCGAACACCCCGGTCCCATCCCGCCAGAGCTGCGCCCGCTCATCGGCAATCGCATCTACGGTTGCGACGACTGCCAGCTTTTCTGTCCGTGGAATCGACATGCGACACCCACGCGTGAGGCGGACTTCCAGCCCCGCCACGGGCTGGACAGTGCCGGCCTGGTCGAACTGTTCGCCTGGTCGGAGGCGGACTTCCTCGAGCGCCTGGCCGGCAGTCCCATACGACGCATCGGCCATGAGCGCTGGCTGCGCAACCTGGCGGTCGCCCTCGGCAACGCGCCGCCGAGCGCCGCTGTCGTCGCCGCCCTGCGCGCCCGTCAGCACCATCCTTCGGCCCTCGTGCGCGAACATGTAGAATGGGCCCTCTCCCAGCAAACTCGCGCTTCCGGCGTTCATGCACCCCGCCCTTGACCCCGCCAGCCCCATCGGTGTGTTCGATTCCGGTGTGGGCGGTCTTACCGTCGTGCGTGCCCTCATGGAACGGCTCCCGTTCGAGAATATCCACTACTTCGGCGACACCGCCCGCGTGCCGTACGGCGTCAAATCGGTGGAGACCATCGCCCATTACACCACGCAGATCACCCAGTTCCTGCTGGCACGCAGGGTGAAGATGCTGATCGTTGCCTGCAACACCATGGCGGCGGTGGCGGCCGGGGTGGTGCGCGATCTCTCGGCAGCCCCGGTGCTGGACGTCATCGAGGCCGGCGCCCTGTCTGCCCTGGCTGCGACCCGCTCCCGCCGCATCGGGGTCATCGGCACCCCCACCACCATCAACAGCAACGCCTACAGCCGCGCCATCCACCAGATCGACCCGGACGCACGCATCGTCTCCCAGGCCTGCGCCCTGTTCGTCCCGTTGGTCGAGGAGGGTTGGCTGGACCATCCGGTCACCCGTCTGACTGCGCAGGAATATCTCAGACCGGTACTGGCCGAGCGCATAGACACCCTGGTGCTGGGATGCACCCACTACCCCCTGATCAAGCCCCTGCTGCAGGAGGTGGCCGGCCCCGACGTGGCCCTGGTCGATTCCGCCGAGGCCATGGCCGAGCAGGCCGCGGCGGTGCTCAGCCAACTGAACCTGCACAACCCCTCCCGCTCCGCGCCGCAATACCACTTCTTCGTCACCGACGTCCCCCTGCGCTTTCAGGCCATAGGGGAGCGCTTTCTGGGCCGTGCCCTGACCCACGTCCATGTGGTGAAGCTGTAGCCCAGAGTCGGCTGGGGCATGCGCCGAGGAGGGTCTTTCTCGCCCTGCCGACCCGCCCCTACCTCAATAGGTTGTGGGTCGGCCTTCAGGCCGGCGGGGTTCTTGTGACGAGGTACAGTTGTCTGCCTGGAGGCCAACCCACGGGGCGACCTACCTCCGACCCATGCCCCAGGAGACGATGCCGGTTCGCGAGGCACGTGGGATTCGAGGACGGGCTCACTCATCAAAAATACGGGTTAAAGCCAGGCCCGGTGGCTGCCGATATACGGTTGGTCTGAAGCGATCAACCCCGGGACAGCCATGAACAAACCGAGCATCCTCCGCCAAGTCCTCGTCGCCTATCTGGGTTTCGGCGCGGTCGTCGCCTGCCTGTTCCCGTTCTACGCCCACTTCTTCGTCGAGTGGAAACCCGGCATGCTGCCCTGGTTCGTGGTGGGCTGCTTCATCGCCGGGCTCTTGATCGGCGTGGCGAACTACTGGGTGATGAATGTCGTGTTGGTGTCCAAGCTGCGGCGCATCTCAAAGGTGGCGGGGGCCGTCGCCAACAAGGACTTGAGCCACGCCTGCGGCATCCAGAGCAACGACACCATCGGCGAGATCATCGACGCGTTCAACCACATGACCGCGACCCTGCGTGACCTCATCGCCAGGACCGCCAATCTGAGCAGCCAGGTCAGGGCTGACAGCGACGGTCTGCGCACCCAGGCCAATCACATCCATGCGCGCGTGGACACGCTGAGCGAGCGCTCGCGCCAGATCAGCGCCGCCATCCAGGCGCTCGATACGGCCATCGCCGAGATCTCGGCCCGCAGTCAGGACGCCACCACGCGGGCCGCCGAGGCGGGCGATACGGCGCGCGAGGGCGTGAGCGTGGCCAAGGAGAGCATCGAAGGCATGGAACGCATCCACGCCCGCGTCAGCAGCGCGACCGAGCTCGTCGACCGCCTGGGCCGCAGCTCCCAGGAGGTGGGGGCCATCGTCTCGGTGATCAAGGAGATCGCCGACCAGACCAACCTGTTGGCCCTCAATGCCGCCATCGAGGCGGCCCGCGCCGGCGAGCAGGGCCGCGGCTTCGCCGTGGTGGCGGACGAGGTCAGGAAGCTGGCGGAGAAGACCGGTCAGGCGACCACGCAAATCAGCCAGATGATCAATGCCATCCAGTCCGAGACCACCCAGGCCATCGAGGCCATCGGCCAGGGTATGCACGAGGCCGAATCCGGCAAGGGACACGTGCGCCGTGTCGGTGATGCCCTGTCGCGCATCATCCAGGCCATCGATCAGGTCGTGGTGGTGGTGGGGGAGATCGCCCAGGCCACCGCCGCGCAGAAGTCGGCGGTGCAGAACACGCGCGACAACATCACCGTCATCGAGGACCTCAATGCCCAGACCCTCAGCGACACCGAGCTAGGGGTCGGCATGACCGAAAACCTGACGAGGCAGTCGAACTCACTCGACGAGGCGGTGAAATCGTTCAA
>JBBIKZ010000119.1:0-7173 GCA_037445185.1 Hydrogenophilales bacterium
TACATCCATGTAGAGGAGGAAGTCACGATGCATGCCCATCTCACCCCATCCGGCGCACCCGTGCTGTCCTGCGAGCTGGACGATCATTGTGTCCATGTGGACTGCAGCGCACTGCTGCCGGAACTGCCGAAATCCCTCGCGGACAATCCCGAGGTCCCGGATTACGTGGCCCACTTCTGCGGCTTGGACTACCTGGCCAAGCGGTCCGCTGCGGCGGTGACGGAGGCCGAACCCGAAAAACCGGCCTGAACGCCGCCCGCCTCCCCCCCCCGCGCCTGGCTGGCCCAGGGCGTGGTGAAGAGACCTGTCTTGCGCCCGTGATGGGCGCCAGGAAGTGCTGCAGTCGCGCCCGGCGTAAAGACTCCCCCGCCGCTGCCGTTATCCCTGGCATTATCCACCCCCTGTCGGATCTGCGTGCGGCGCATCCTGCTGAGCCTGCTGTGCCTGGCCCTGGCGGCTCAAGCCTCCGAGCCTGAGATCCTGCCCGACGAACGACTCATCGCCCTGGTCGCCGAGCGCCACGGCCAGGCAGCCGCCGGGCGGCTCAGGCAATGGCGCGAGCTGGTCAGGCAGATCCACGGCATGCATGAGGAGGGGCGGGTGGAGCGGGTCAATCGCTTCTTCAACCGCATCCCCAGCAAGCATGACCGGGACCTCTGGGGGCGGGAGGACTACTGGGCCTCACCGCTGGAGATGCTGATCAGCAACGGCGGCGACTGCGAGGACTTCGCCCTGGCAAAATACTTCACCCTGCGGGCCGCCGGCGTACCCAACGACCGTCTGCGCATCACCTATGTGCGGGCGTGGATCGCACGGGAAAGCCGGATGGAATCGCACATGGTGCTGTCCTATTATCCCTTTCCGGACTCGGATCCCCTCATCCTCGACAATCTGGTGGCCGAGGTGCGTCCGGCCGCCGAGCGCACCGATCTCACCCCCACCCTGGGCTTCAACGCCGAGGGGCTGTGGTCCGCCAAACAGCGGGGCCAGGCCGGCCGGCTGGGGGAGGTCAGCAGCCTAGTCCACTGGAACGATCTGCGCGAGCGCATGCGCCAACAACGCACGGGAGTACTGCGATGAAATCCGTCAGCCTGAAAACCCTGCTGGTGGCGACGCTGAGCCTGGCCTTCCTGCTGCTGGCCGTGCTGCTCGTCTCGGCCAATCTGGCCCACACGCGGGACTTCCTGACGCGACAGTTGCAGACCCATGCCCAGGAGACCGCCATCACCCTGGCCCTGCAGCTCTCGCCTGCCCTCCAGGCCAGGGATACGGCCACCGTCACCAATACGGTGGACGCCCTGTTCGACAGCGGCTACTACCGGCGCATCGCGCTCACCGCCCCCGGCGGCGAGCGCATCCTGCAGCGGGAGCTGGCGGTGAGGGTGGAGGGGCCGCCGGACTGGTTCATCCGCCTCATCCCCCTGGAGACCCCGGCGGGCACCGCCGAGGCCCTAGCCGGCTGGCAGCGGGCCGCCGTGGTCGAGGTGGTGAGCCATCCCGGCTATGCCTATCGCCAGCTCTGGCAGACCACCCGCTCGGTCATCCTCTGGACCCTGGCTCTGGGCGCGGCAGCCGTCCTGCTCGCGGTCTGGCTGCTCAGAGGCGCCCTGCGGCCCTTGGGCGACATGGAACGCCTGGCCATGCACATCGCCGAGGGCCGCTTCGAGCAGCTGCCGGACACCCACCCCATACGCGAACTCGCCACCATCAGCGCGGCCATGAACCGCATGTCCGCCTCCGTCGAGCGCATGCTGGACGAGCAGCGCCAGTTGGTGGAGAAACTGCAGCAGGAGCTCTATCGCGACGACCTGACCGGCCTGTTCAACCGCGCCTACCTGCTCTCCGCCACCGACGCCGCCCTGGCGGAATCCGGTCAGACGGTGGGGCTTGCCATCCTGCGCTTCGGCGGCCTGACCGAACTCAATGCGCATCAGGGCCGCGCCGGCGGCGACCAGCTGGTGCGGGCGGCGGCCAGCGTCACCGGTGTCCTGGCGGGGGAATTCAACGGCGTGGCCGGGCGCCTGGACGGCGGCCAGTTCGCCGTGCTGCTCGGTGAGACCCAGGAGACCACCCTGGCGGAACTCGCCCAGCGGCTGGCGGAGGCCGGTGCCCGCATCCTGCTCGAATTGGGGGCCGAGGCCTGGTGCGACACCCACGTGGGCGCCGCCCTGGCCACGGGGGCCCAGCGTGCCACCCTGTTCGCCGCGGCGGACGCCGCCCTGCGCGATGCCCGCCTCGGGCCCTCGGGCAGCTTCCGCCTGGCCACGGGCACGCCGCCGGGCGCCCAGGACATGCGCAAGGCCCTGATGCAGGCCATCGAGCAGCACGACCTGCAGCTGGAATGGCAACCGGTGTTGCGCTGCCCCGACCTGACCCTGGATCACTTCGAGGCCTTTGCCCGCCTGCCCGCCGGTCAGGGCGAGCTGCTGCCGGCCGGCGCCTTCGTGCACCTGGCCGAGGAGGCGGGTCTCATCGCCACCCTGGACGAACTGATCCTGACCCAGGCCTGGATGCTGCTCGACGGCAAGCAGACCCCCGGCGCCGTCAATCTCTCCGCCGCGAGCCTGACGAGCCCCGGCTTCACCGACTGGCTCAGGCAGCTGGTTCCCACACCTGCCCAGCTGCGCCTGGAGGTGAACCTGAACGCGGTGCTCGCCACTGCCGGTGCCCTGGAGGCCCTGACCACCCTCAAGGAGGCGGGATTCCCCATCGTGCTTGACCGCTTCGTGCCCCAGCTCGACACCCTGGCCCGACTGCGCGAGCTGCGGCCCTGGGGGGTCAAGGTGGAAGGCGCCCTGTGCCGGCAGGCGCGCGACGACGCGGACACCCGCGCCCTGCTCACCACCCTTTGCGTGCACGCCCGCGAACTGGGCATCGTCATCGGCGCGACGGGTGTGGAGCGCGAGGATCAGCGGCAGGCCCTGTGCGAGCTGGGCTTCGATGGCGTGCAGGGGCGGCTCTACGGCAAGCGTGAACTGATCTAGCCCGGATATTTCATAAGGCCGCCCCTGACTTCGAACACTTGTCGCGCCTGGCCTGCCTTGACGGGCAGGCTGGCAGAAAACGATTTCGTACCGTCGGGCTGCGCGGACGCTGGCGGCCGCTTTGCGGCATCTTCGCGCCCCCGCTTGGCGCCCATAAGACACGCTATTGGCTTCGCGCGGGATGCGCGAATCTGCTCGCAAACCGCCTCACCACCCTCCCGCGTCCTCATGAAATATCCGGGCTAGGCCGCCCTCGTTTTCCGCCGGGAGGACATATCCCCGGGAGCGGCCGGCGCCGGCTCATGCCGACCAAACGAGCGTGTCACTGTCCCGTCATGCTGCGGCGCTAGCTTGGCCAGTACCAACCCGACGCCCAGGAGCCTGCCATGCGCCCGCATCGCCTCGTCCTCGCCCTTGCCCTCTGCCTGCCCGCCCTGGCCTCCGCGAGCACGCTCAGCCTGGGGGTCGCCGCCGGCGACGTGACCCAGACCTCCGCCGTGCTGTGGGCCGCGCCGGAGGCGAGCGGCACGCTGACCTTCGAGATCGCCGCCGATCCTACCTTCACGCACATCGTAGCCAGCCACGGCCTCACTGCCTCGGCTGGCATGCCGGCGAAACTGCCGGTGAGCGGCCTCGTCCCCGGCAGCACCTACCACTACCGTGCCACCGACGTCGCCGGCAACAGTGCCGCCGGCCGGTTCAGGACACCGCATGCCGGCGGCCACAACGGTTTGCGCTTCGGCGTGAGCGGGGACTGGCGCGGCCCGCTCGCCCCCTACCCGGCGGTGGCCAACGTCGCCACGCGCGGCCTGGAGGGGTTCGTCAAGCTGGGCGACACCATCTATGCTGAGAACTACGACGCCTTCCCCGTGGTGACGGTGGACACCCTGGACGGTTACCGCGGCCGCTATCGCGAGACCCTGTCCGACAACCTCGGCCAGACCAACCAGATCCGCATGCTGCGCCAGTCCACCGCCGTGCTGGCCAGCATCGACGACCACGAGGTGGTGAACGATTTCGCCGGCGGGGCACCATCCGTCAGCGACAGCCGCTTCCCCCCCGGCTACGCCCACATCAACGAGACGCCGCGCTATCAGGCGGGCCTGCAGGCCTTCCATGAGTACATGCCGATCAACCACCTCGCCTACGGTGCCACCGGCGACGCCCGCACCGCCGGCAAACCCATGCTCTACCGGGCACAGACCTATGGCCGGGATGCCGCCCTGTTCCTGCTCGACAACCGCTCCTTCCGCGATGCCGGCCTGCCCGGCGTGACCAACCCGCTCGACCCCAGCCAGGTGGGCGCCTTCCTGCAGGCCTCCCAGTTCGCCCCCCGTACCCTACTGGGCCAGCAACAGCTCACGGACCTGCAGACCGATCTGCTCCAAGCCCAGCAGGACGGCGTGACCTGGAAGTTCGTGCTCACCGCCGAGCCCATCCAGAAGCTGGGCGTGGTAGGCGCCAGCGACCGCTACGAGGGCTATGCCGCCGAACGCGATGCCCTGCTCAAGTTCATCGACGCGAACGGCATCCAGAACGTGGTCTTCGTCGCCGCCGACGTGCACGGCACGGTGGTCAACAACCTCAACTACTTCGACCCCGTCAGCATGACCACCAAGCCCGTCGCGGCTTGGGAGATCACCACCGGCCCGGTCGCCTTCGCCGACCCCTTCGGCCCCACCGTGATCGAGCTGGCCAGCGCCGCCGGGCTGCTCACGCCGGGCCAGCAGGCCCTGTACAACCTCCTGCTCGCCAACCGCATGTACCCGCAGCTGGAGAGCTTCGTCCAAGGCCTGATCGACGGCGTGCTCACCCAGGCCAACGCCGCCCTGGCGGCCACGGCATTCGGCGCCAACTTCTACGACCCCATCGGGCTCACCGGCTCCGGCATCCCGCACACCCTGCTCGCCGGCGGCTGGACCGCCACCCACACCTACGGCTGGACCGAGTTCGACATCGACCCGGCCACCCAGGCCCTGACCGTGACCACCTGGGGCGTGCCCTATTACGACATCGTGGCCCTGACCAGCGACCCGGCCGCCATCGCCGCCCTCACCCCCTACGTCGTCAGCCAGTTCCAGGTCGCCGCCGTGCCCGAACCCGAGACCTGGGCCATGCTGCTCGCCGGTCTCGGGCTGGTTAGCCTGGTGGCACGCCGCAGCCGGGGTTGATCCGATCCGCACGCACCCCAAGCCCTCCGGGCATGGGGCTTTACCTCGCTCAAGTAACTACAGGAGTCACGCATGTACACGCTCAAACCGCTCGCCCTGGGCCTGACTCTGGCCCTCTCCACCACCGTGCAGGCCAACACCCTGATCGGTTTTGCCTCCCTGCCCGCGAACACCTACGCAACCGGACCGACCTCGGGCCAGTTCGCTGGCAGCGGTGCCAACGGCAACCCCCTGCCGCTCATCGACAAGCAACCCGTGCAGGGCTTTTCTTCGGTACTCGACGGGCCGGTGCCAGGGACGTTCTACGTGATGTCGGACAATGGCTTCGGCGCCAAGACCAACTCCGCCGATGCCCTCCTGCGCGTCTATGCCGTACGGCCGGACTTCCGCACCGCTGGTGGCGGCACCGGCATGGTCATGCCGGTGGATTTCCGCACCGGCGCCCCGCTGCCGTCCTTCGATGCGCGCAGTTATATCGAGCTGCACGACCCTGATCGCATGCTGGGCTACCCCATCGTCGCCGACATGACGCACTACCCCAACGGTACCGGCACCATACCCGTCGATCCAAGCATCAAGGCCGGCCGAATTCTTAGTGGTTACGATCTCGACATCGAGTCCATCCGTCGCGACAAAGAGGGTAACCTGTGGTTCGGCGACGAGTTCGGTCCCTTCCTGATCAAGACCGACGCCCAGGGCAAGATCCTGCAGCGCGACATCGCCACCCTCAACACACGCGGCTTCGGCAGCAACCCGCTGGTGCAGGCACCGCAAAACCCCTACCTCGGCAGCGGTGTCGCCAATCTGCCCGGCTCCGGTGGTTTCGAGGGGATGGCGCTCAACAAGAGCGGCACCCTGCTCTACCCCCTGCTCGAGAAGCACATCAACGACGACCCAGATGCCCGCCGGCTGATCATCAACGTATTCGATCTCGCCACGGGCACCTACACCAGCACGACGCATGCCTACCGGCTGGAATCGGCCAGTCACGCCATCGGCGACCTCACCGCGATCAGTGATACCCAGTTGCTGGTCATCGAGCGCGACAACCGCCAAGGGGATCCCCGTGACCCGACTTTCACCAACCCGGCCCAGTTCAAGAAGATCTACAAGATCGACCTGAGCCGCACCAACACCGACGGCTTCGTCGAGAAGACCGAGCTGGTCGATCTGATGAATCTGCACGACCCGCACGACCTCGATGGCGATGGCAGGACCACGTTCAACTTCCCCTTCGTCACTATCGAGAGCGTGCACATCATCGACCCGCACACCTTGTTGGTGATCAACGACAACAACTACCCCTTCAGCGCCGGGCGTACCTTCGGCGTGTCCGACAACAACGAGTTCATCCTGATCTCGCTCGCTCAGCCCGTGCCCGAGCCCGAGACTTGGGCAATGCTGCTCGCCGGTCTGGGGCTAATCGGCCTCATGGCCCGCCGCCGTCCGGCCTGAGCCTGCCGCAGGGGCTGCCGCCTCAGCCCCAGCGAGGTGGTGAGGGGCCGTCGGTCGGCCCAGCAGACACTTTATTTACGCAGTGACGGCCGCCCCCGGGCGGCCGTCCTGTTTCGGACTGTGAGCCGTTCGGATCATGCCGGCATGTCCCGACCGTCGAATATCCGTCATCCACGATCCCCAGAATCGTGCGCTGCGACCGGACCACCGGTATACGTCCGAACGAATATTGACTCGGAGGTTGATCCATGACCCGACTGTCCTTGTTTGCCCTGCTGTCCGCCGCACCCTGACCGGTATGGACTCCCCGCCCGCCCTGGCCTGGAACACCCTGAACGGTCAGCCGCCCATCGACATCGGCCACCACGGCGCCTCGGGTCACCTGCCCGAGCACACCCTGGCGGCCTACGCCCTGGCCATCCAGCAA
This sequence comes from Hydrogenophilales bacterium, assembly GCA_037445185.1. Taxonomy (GTDB): domain Bacteria; phylum Pseudomonadota; class Gammaproteobacteria; order Burkholderiales; family Thiobacillaceae; genus JANWZL01. Next base: position 7,038 of record JBBIKZ010000119.1, read on the forward strand.
GGGGCGCACTACATCGAGTCGGGCCTGGTGATGACCAAGGATGGTCACCTGATCGCCCGGCATGAGCCGATGCTTGACAGCACCACCGACGTCGCGAGCAAGTTCGATGCCTCGCGCAAGACCACCCGCATCCTGG
>JBBIKZ010000120.1:0-7121 GCA_037445185.1 Hydrogenophilales bacterium
ATAATGTAGCTTGCCCCGCAACCCCGTGCATACGGGCGCAACGCCGCTCCGCAGCCCTTGTCACCCGCCTTGGCGGCTCGTCACGTCAGGGGTTTGCCCCGCTGTCTGGCGTCAGGGGGGGACCAGGCGGCGCGGGGACTGCTGACACCCGGGCCGGATCCCGGCGTTCAGCGCCCCTTCTTGCGCAGCTTCTGGATGGCGGACAGTTGGGCGATGGCCTCGGCCAGTTCGGCCTGGGCGCGGGCATAGTCCATGGCCGAGCTGCGGTCGCGCATCGCCTCCTCGGCCTGACGCTTGGCCTCCAGTGCCCGTGCCTCGTCGAGGTCGGCGCCGCGGATGGCGGTATCGGACAGGATGGTGACCACACCCGGCTGCACCTCCAGTATGCCACCGGAGACGAAGATCAGGTCTTCCTCCTCCCGGTCGGGCGACTTGATGCGTACCGAGCCGGGCTTGATCCGCGAGATCATGGGCGCGTGGCGCGGGTAGATGCCGACCTCGCCCATCTCCGCCGGCACGACGACGAACTCCGCCAGCCCCGAATAGATCGACGCCTCGGCGCTCACGATGTCCACATGGATGGTCATTGCCATAGTTCTGTTCCTCTTGCGGGGAGGGGGGCGGGGTGGGGCGCGTGAGTGCGCGCCCTCGCATCCGGCACCCCACGCCTCACTGTATCGACTTCGCCTTTTCCACCGCCTCGTCGATGGTGCCGACCATGTAGAAGGCCTGCTCGGGCAGGTGGTCGTATTCACCCGCGACGATGGCCTTGAAGCCGGCGATGGTGTCCTTGAGGCTCACGTACTTGCCGGGGGCGCCGGTGAAGGCCTCGGCGACGAAGAAGGGCTGCGACAGGAAGCGCTGGATCTTGCGCGCACGGGCGACGATCAGCTTGTCGTCCGGTGAGAGCTCGTCCATGCCCAGGATGGCGATGATGTCGCGCAGCTCCTTGTAGCGCTGCAGGGTCGCCTGCACCGAGCGGGCGACGGTGTAGTGCTCCTCGCCGATCACCAGGGGGTCGAGGATGCGCGAGGTGGAGTCGAGCGGGTCCACCGCCGGGTAGATACCCAGCTCGGCCACCTGACGCGAGAGCACCAGGGTGGCGTCCAAGTGGGCGAAGGTGGTGGCGGGCGAGGGGTCGGTCAGGTCGTCCGCCGGCACGTAGACGGCTTGGAAGGAGGTGATGGAGCCCACGCGGGTGGAGGTGATGCGCTCCTGCAGCGCCCCCATCTCCGAGGCGAGCGTGGGCTGGTAGCCCACGGCGGAGGGCATGCGGCCGAGCAGCGCGGACACCTCGGTGCCGGCCAGGGTGTAGCGGTAGATGTTGTCGATGAACAACAGCACGTCGCGGCCTTCGTCGCGGAAGAACTCGGCCATGGTCAATCCCGTCAGCGCCACGCGCAGGCGGTTGCCCGGCGGCTCGTTCATCTGGCCGTAGACCAGGGCGACCTTGTCCAGCACGCCGCCTTCCTTCATCTCGTGATAGAAGTCATTGCCCTCGCGGGTGCGCTCGCCCACGCCGGCGAACACCGAGTAGCCGGAGTGCTCGACGGCAATGTTGCGGATCAGCTCCATCAGGGTCACCGTCTTGCCCACGCCGGCGCCGCCGAAGAGCCCCACCTTGCCGCCCTTGGCGATGGGCATGATGAGGTCGATGACCTTGATGCCGGTCTCCAGCACCTCGACGGCGGCGGCCTGATCGGCAAAGCCGGGGGCCTTGCGGTGGATGGGCAGGTGGTGTTCGGATTGCACCGGGCCGACCTCGTCCACGGGTTGCCCGAGCACGTTCATGATGCGCCCCAGGGTCGGCTTACCCACCGGCACCATGATCGGGTTGCCGGTGTTGCGCACGGTCATGCCGCGCTTCAGGCCGTCGGTCGAGCCCAGGGCGATGGTGCGCACCACGCCGTCGCCCAACTGCTGCTGCACCTCGAAGGTCAAGGGCGGCTCGTCCAGCTCGATGGCGTCATAGACCTTGGGCATGCCTTGGCGGGGGAACTGCATGTCCACCACCGCACCGATGATCTGTACGATTTCTCCTTCGCGCATCGCTCGATTTCCTAGCAAGTTTGAATTCCGTCGCGTCCCGCGTCACACGGCCGAGGCGCCCGCCACGATCTCGGAGAGCTCCTGGGTGATGGCCGCCTGGCGGGTCTTGTTGTAGACCAGCTTCAGTTCCTCGATCACGTTCTTGGCGTTGTCCGACGCGGCCTTCATGGCCACCATGCGCGCCGACTGCTCGCAGGCCATGTTCTCCGCCACCGCCTGGTAGATCAGGGTCTCGATGTAGCGGATCATGAGCGCATCCACCACCGGCTTGGCCTCGGGCTCGTAGATGTAGTCCCAGTGTTCCTCCTTCTTTTCCAGCGCGGCTTCCGGGGTCAAAGGCAGCAACTGGCTGAAGGTGGCCTCCTGCTTCATGGTGTTGATGAAGCGGCTGTAGATGAGGTAAAGCGCGTCGATGTTGCCGGCCCGGTAGGCATCGAGCATGACCTGCACGGGGCCGATCAGCTTCTCCAGATGGGGGGTGTCGCCCAGGCCGGTGAGATGCGAGACGATGTTGGCCCCCACCCGCTGCATGAAGCCGAAGCCCTTGTTGCCGATCACCGTGACGTCGCAATCGATGCCTTGCGGCTGCCAGGCCTTCATCTTGTTGATGGCCAGACGCAGGGCGTTGGTGTTGAGCCCCCCGCACAGCCCCTTGTCGGTGGTGACCACGATCAGGCCCACCCGCCGGATGGGGTCGCGGGCGATGGTACAGGGGTGCTTGTACTCGGAATGGGCCTGACTGAAGTGCGCCACCACGCGGCCGATCTTCTCGGCGTAGGGTCGCGCCGCGCGCATGCGGTCCTGCGCCTTGCGCATCTTGGAGGCGGCCACCATCTCCATGGCCTTGGTGATCTTGCGCGTGTTCTCGACGCTCTTGATCTTGGTGCGGATCTCTTTGCCGGCTGCCATGATGGGGCCCGTCAGTAGGCGGCGCTGGCCTTGAAGTCCTCGACGGCGGCCGCCAGCGCCTTCTCGGTGTCGGCGTCCAGGTCCTTGGTCGACTCGATCTTGTCCATGATCGCCTGGTACTTGGCGTGCATGTGCGAGATGAGGGCCGCCTCGAAGGCGAGCGCACGCTTCACCTCCACATCATCCAGGTAGCCGCGATTGACCGCGAACAGGATCACCGCCATCTCGGCCACCGTCATGGGCGAGTACTGGGCTTGCTTCATCAGCTCGGTGACCATCTTGCCGCGCTCGAGCTGCTTGCGGGTGACCTCGTCGAGATCCGAGGCGAACTGGGCGAAGGCGGCCAGTTCCCGGTACTGGGCCAGGGCCAGGCGCACGCCGCCGCCCAGCTTCTTGATCACCTTGGTCTGGGCCGCCCCGCCCACGCGCGAGACCGACAGACCGGCGTTGATGGCGGGGCGGATGCCGGCGTTGAAGAGGTCGGTCTCGAGGAAGATCTGGCCGTCGGTGATGGAGATCACGTTGGTCGGCACGAAGGCGGACACGTCGCCGGCCTGGGTTTCGATCACCGGCAGGGCGGTCAGCGACCCGGTCTGGCCCTTGACCTCGCCGTTCGTCATCTTCTCCACGAAATTGGCATTGACCCGTGCCGCCCGCTCGAGCAGACGCGAGTGCAGGTAGAAGACGTCGCCGGGGTAGGCCTCTCGGCCGGGAGGACGGCGCAGCAGCAGGGAGATCTGGCGATAGGCCCAGGCCTGCTTGGTCAGGTCGTCGTAGACGATGAGCGCGTCCTGGCCGCGGTCGCGGAAGTACTCGCCCATCGTGCACCCGGCATACGGGGCGATGAACTGCATGGCCGCCGGGTCGGACGAGTTGGCCGCCACGACGATGGTGTGCGCCATGGCGCCGTGCTCCTCGAGCTTGCGCACCACGTTGGCCACCGACGAGGCCTTCTGGCCCACGGCGACGTAGATGCAGATGACGCCGGTGCCCTTCTGGTTGATGATGGTATCGACCGCCAGCGCCGTCTTGCCGGTCTGGCGGTCACCGATGATCAGCTCGCGCTGGCCGCGGCCGATGGGCACCATGGCGTCGATCGCCTTGAGGCCCGTCTGCAGGGGCTGCGACACCGACTGCCGGTCGATCACGCCGGGGGCGATCTTTTCTATCGGCGTGGTCTGGCTGCAGTTGACCGGTCCCTTGCCGTCTATGGGTCGGCCCAGCGCATCCACCACGCGTCCCAGCAGCGCCTCGCCCACCGGCACCTCGAGGATGCGGCCGGTGCACTTGACCGTGTCGCCCTCGGTGATGTGCTCGTATTCGCCCAGCACTACCGCGCCGACGGAATCGCGCTCGAGATTGAGCGCCATGCCGAAGGTGTTGCCTGGGAATTCCAGCATCTCCCCCTGCATGACCTCGGCCAGGCCGTGGATGCGCACGATGCCGTCGGTGACGGAGACCACGGTCCCCTGCGTGCGCAGCTCGGCCGCCGTCTCCAGACCCTGGATCTTGCTCTTGATCAGCTCGCTGATTTCTGAAGGATTGAGTTGCATAAGCACTCCAAAGATGCTCGATTATGCTGTGAGGGTGGCGGCCAGCTCGGCCAGCTTGCCACGCACCGATGCATCCAGGACCTCGTCGCCGACGTGGATGATCACGCCGCCGATCAGGGCGGGATCCACCTCCTGGGTGGCGCTGATCTTCCGTCCGAAGCGGGCCTCGAGCCTCGCGACCAGGGTGGAGAGCTGGGCGGGGGTCAGCTCGTAGGCGGTCACCACACGCGCCTCCAGCACCCCCTCCTCGTCCGCCTTCATCTCCTCGAACAGACGGGCGATCTCGGGCAAGGCGGCCAGGCGATCGTTTTCCACCAGCAGGCGGACGAAATTCACGCCTTCCGCCGTGAGCTTGTCGCCACACACGGCCAGGAGCACCTCGGTCAGCTGCGCGCGGGTCACGTCTGGGTGCTCGGCCAGGGCGCGGATGCGCTCGTCCCCGGCCACGGCGGGGAGCAGGGCCAGCATGTCGGACCAGGCCGACCAGGCATTGCCCGCCTTGGCCAGTCGGGCGACGGCCTCGGCATAGGGGCGGGCCAGGGTGGTCAGCTCGGTCATGGTCAGATCTCTTTGCTGATGGCTTCCAGCAGGTCGGCATGGACCTTGGCGTCGACCTCGCGGCGCAGCACCTTCTCGGCACCGGCCACCACCAGGGCGGCCACTTGGGCACGCAATTGTTCGCGGGCGCGGTGGGTTGCCTGCTCGATCTCGGCCTGCGCGGCGGCGATCTGCCGGTCACCCTCGACCCTGGCCGCCATCTTGGCCTCCTCGATGATCTGGGCCGCGCGCCTTTCCGCCTGGGCGATGATCTCGGCCGCCTTCACCTTGCCTTCGTGCAGGGTCTTGGTCGCCCGCTTGGCCGCCAGCTCCTGCTCTTGCTTGCCGCGCTCGGCGGCGGCCAGCCCGTCGGCGATCGTCTTGCGGCGTGTCTCCAGCGCGCTGACGATATGCGGCCAGATGTATTTCATGCAGAACCAGACGAAGACCGCGAAGGTGATCGACTGCCCGATCAGGGTCAAATTGATGTTCATGGCTCGACGCCTCGAAGCTGACGCGACGTCTCGTCTCAGACCACGAAGAACAGCACGTACAGGGCGACAGCGACGGAAATCATCGGCACCGCATCGACCAGACCCATGACGATGAAGAACTGGGTGCGCAGCATGGGGGTCAACTCGGGCTGACGGGCCGCCCCCTCGAGGAAGCGACCGCCGAGGATGCCGATGCCCACCGAGGCACCCAAGGCGCCCAGACTCATCATGAGCGCGCCGGCGATGTAGAGCAGAGCTTGGGACATTTCCATTTGGGGTTCTCCTATGTCAAAGGTCGGGATGGGAAAGAGCGATCAATGGTGTTCTTGGTGCGCCATGTCCAGATAGACGATGGTCAGCGTCATGAAGATGAAGGCCTGCAGGGTGATGATCAGCACGTGGAAGACCGCCCAGGCCCATTGCAACACGCCGCCGGAGAGGAACATGACGGCCCCGCCCGAGAACATGAGCGCGATCAAGATGAACATTACCTCGCCGGCATACAGGTTGCCGAACAACCGCAGCGCGAGCGAGATCGGCTTGGCGATGAGGTTGACGCCCTCCAGCAGCAGGTTCACCGGCATGCCCCACTTGCCGAAGGGCTGGAAGGCCAGCTCTCCGAAGAACCCGCCCACCCCCTTCATCTTGACGCTGTAGTACAGGATGAGGAGGAAGACACCGATGGCCATGCCGAAGGCGGCGTTGGGATCCGTGGTCGGCACCAGCTTGAAATAGGGTAGCCCCAGCGCACCCATGAGGCCCGGGATCCAGTCGATGGGCACCAGATCCATGAGGTTCAACAGGAAGATCCAGACGAAAATGGTGAGCGCGAGCGGCGCGATGAGGGGGTTGCGGCCGGTGAAGGAGCCCTTGACGCTCGAGTCGATGAACTCGACCACCCACTCGACGAAGTTCTGCAGTCCCCCGGGCACGCCCGCCGTCGCCCGGGCGGCCGCCTTGCGGAAGAAATAGAGGAAGATCACGCCCAGCAGGATGGACACGCCCAGGGTGTCGAGATGGATGGCCCAGAAGCCCATGGCCTTGGCCTCGGCGGCGCTGTGGGCGAGACCCCAGGTGCCGTCGGGGTGCTGGCCGAAGACCAGATTCTGCAGGTGGTGCTTGATGTACTCCGCCGAGGTGTGCGCTTCGCCTGCCATGTCCAGTGCGTCCCCAATCACTTACCCACCCGGACCGCTGCCGCGATCATCCAGGCCAGCAGTCCGACCACAAATCCGGCCAGCATCGGCGCCGCCTCGAGCCTCCCTCCTCCCAGTCCGAGCGCCAGCCAGACACCGACCACTAAAAACCGCTCCAGACTGGAGCGGTAGAACGACTTCAGGTGCCGGGCGGCATCGCAGTGGTAGTCGTGTTCACCCTGCCGATGTCGCCAGAGCAGCAGCCCGGTGTTCGCCAACGCCGCGGCACCCCCGTACAGGGCCGCCCAACCGTCGGCCGGCTCCGCCCAGAGGCCGATGGCCAGGGCCGTCAGCAGCACGACCACGCCTTGTACGGCGACCGGAAAAAACATTAGACGATAATGATATATGAATGAGAGCGTTTAATGCAATTATCAATGCGA
>JBBIKZ010000121.1:0-7052 GCA_037445185.1 Hydrogenophilales bacterium
GCTTGTGCCGTCGTCTCGGGATCAAACCCAAACGTACCCAACCCTACACGCCGCGCACCAACGGCAAGGCCGAGCGTTTCATCCAGACAGCCCTGCGCGAGTGGGCCTACGCGCGAAGCTACGAATCTTCAAGCCAGCGTGCCGAGCATTTGCCGGGCTGGCTGCATCGCTACAACTGGCACAGACCTCACGCCAGTCTGGGATACTTGCCCCCCGTCAGCCGCCTGAAATCAATGAACAACCTGGTGGGGTTACACAGCTAGTGCCCGAGCTGCCGGTAGGCCGCGTCCGCCAGACGCTGCATGAGCGCGCGCTCGACCTGGCCGGACAGGGCGTAGCCCATGTCGCCGTCGATCCAATAGAACACCTCGACCCCGTCCTCGCGCGCGTGGCGGAAGCCGGTTTCGCCCCGGTCCCGGCCGTCGCGGCGGACATAGAGGGTGATGCGCTGGCCGGCCGCATCCTCGTACATGAACTGGGCCACCGGGCCGGCGCTGCCGGAGAGCAGCCGGCCGCCCAGCAGCTCGAAGCCCAGCGCGCCGAAGTCCGGTGCCGAGAGCCGGCTGCCCAGCCGCTTGGAGAGCCAGGCGACGAGGTGGTCGGCGTGCGCCGCCTCCACCTCCACCGGGTGGCGGGTCTCGGGACTGAACACCACATGCGCCAGCGCCGCCTCCCGCGACAGGGGGGCGAGTGCCACGGGTGTCTGCGGCGGGGCGGTGGTATGCAGGCCGATGCCGTAGCCCACGCCGCCGGTGAGGAGTGCCGCGACCACGGCCGCGGCCGCGCGCCAGGGCCGGGCGGGGCGCTCGCGCCGCGTGGCGGCACGCAGCAACCCTATAGGTACCGGCTCGTTCAGGACCTCGTCGAAGGCCTCGTGCAGGCGGCGGTTCTGGGCCATCCAGGCGCGCACCCTCGCCTCGTCCTCGGGGTGGGCGGCCAGCCACGCCTCCACCTCCGCCCGCTGTTCCGGGGGCAGAAGACCGTCGGCATAGGCATGCAGAACGTCTTCCGTGATCGCTGTCATTTAATCACCTTGAGCCGGCTGGCCGGCTCGCCTTCCAAGAGTTGCCGCAGGCGCTCGCGTCCCCGCGACAGCCGCGACATGACCGTGCCCAGCGGCACGCCCAGGATGCGGGCGGCCTCGACATAGCCGAACTGCTCCAGGCCCACCAGCAGGATCACCTCCCGCTGTTCGGCGGGCAGTTCCGCCAGGGCCTTGCCGATGTCCCGCACGGCCAGGGCGCTCATTTGCGACCCGTCCACGGGGATTTCGGCCAGCTCGTCCATGTCCTACAGGGTCCGGTTGGCGGCGGTCCGGACCTGGTTCACGTAGAGATTGTGCATCAGGGTGAACAGCCAGGCGCGCAGATCGCTGCCTGGCCGCCAGAGGTCCAGCTTGGCCAGCGCCCGCTCCAGGGTGTCCTGGACCAGGTCGTCGTCACGGCCGGCATCCCCCGTCAGGGCCCGCGCATAGCGGCGCAGACGGGGGATGTGCTGGATGAGTTCCGTGCCGCCGGCCATCTCGGTCAGGGTTTGGCGACGCGCCAGACGTTGTTGACACCGTCACCCGTTGTGTCGCCGGGCTTCTGGTCCTTGAACCACAGGTAGAGGGGCTTGCCCTTGTAGGCCCACTGCCTGCTGCCGTCGTCGCGGGTGATGATGCTGTAGTCGCCGCGGGCCTGGTCGTTGGGGCCGGCCATGAGCGGCGGCCAGCGCACCGCGCACTCGCCGTTGCACACACTCTTGCCCTCGCCGGCGGGGTCCTTGTCGAAGGTGTACAACGTCATGCCGGCCGGGTTGGTGAGGATGCCGCCGGAGGTCTTGACGGGGACACCGCCGGAGCCGGCGGTGGCACAGCCGGCCAGCAGGCCGAGTCCGAGGGCAGTGGTCATGAGGAGGTGTGTCAGTCGCATGGTCTTTCCTTTCAGTTGGGTTGCACAAGCGTAAGCTGGCTTGCATGGGCGTAAACAAGGCACACCCGCGGTTTATTCCCCGGCCCGTGTCGCCCGCGCCCAACCCGGCATCGAGGCTTGCGCTAGAATCGCGTTTTGTCCCACAGCTCGAGGAGTTCGGCGATGTCCATGGCCGACCGTGACGGTCTCATCTGGTATGACGGCAAACTGGTCCCCTGGCGGGAGGCCACCACCCATGTGCTCACCCATACCCTGCACTACGGCATGGGCGTGTTCGAGGGGGTGCGCGCCTATGAGACGGCGCGGGGGACAGCCATCTTCCGGCTGGAGGAACACACCGATCGGCTCCTGCGTTCGGCCCACATCCTGGGCATGAAGCTACCCTATGACAAGGCCACCCTGCTCGAGGCGCAGATCGAGACGGTGCGGCGCAACGGCCTCAGGTCGGGCTACATCCGGCCCATGGCCTTCTACGGCGCCGAGGCCATGGGCATCTCGGCCAAGACGCTCTCCGTGCACGTCATCGTCGCCGCCTGGCCCTGGGGCGCCTACCTGGGGCAGGAGGCGCTGGAGAAGGGCATACGCGTGAAGACCTCGTCGTTTTCGCGCCACCACGTCAACATCACCATGTGCAAGGCCAAGGCGAACGGCAACTACATGAACTCCATCCTCGCCCACCGCGAGGCCGAGCACGACGGCTATGACGAGGCGCTGCTGCTCGACGTGGACGGCTTCGTCGCCGAGGGGTCGGGCGAGAACGTCTTCATCGTGCGCCGCGGCCGGCTCTACACCCCGGACCTCACCTCGGCCCTGGAGGGCATCACCCGCGACACCATCATCCAGCTGGCGGCGGAGGCAGGCATCGAGGTGATCGAAAAGCGCATCACCCGCGACGAGGTCTATTGCGCCGACGAGGCCTTCTTCACCGGCACGGCCGCCGAGGTCACGCCGATTCGCGAGTTGGACAATCGCACCATCGGCAGCGGCCGCCGCGGGCCCCTCACGGAACGGCTGCAGGCCATGTACTTCGACTGCGTCCAGGGACGCGCCGAACGGCACAGCGACTGGTTGACTTACGTTTGAGGTGACGCAAGATGGAGACGCGGCTACATACCGAGCGGGTGATCGAGGTCGGCGACGAGGACCTCCCCCTGCACTGTCCCATGCCGGGCGAGAGCCTGTGGAATGCCCACCCGCGCGTCTTTCTGCCCATCGAGGAGAAGGGCGAGATCCTCTGTCCCTACTGCGGCACGCTTTATCGACTCAAGCCCGGTGCCGGGCATGGGCATCGTCATTAATGGCATCGTTTCTAGGAGCAAAGATGAGTCTGTTGCGCAATGTCCTGATCCTCGCCGTCCTGGCCGCCGGCGCCGCCCACGCCCAGGGGCCGACCCAGCCCGCGGCCGCCCCGCAGATGACCCCGCAGCAAATGCAGGAGGCCATGCTGCGGCAGATGCAGATGATGGCGGCCATGTTCGACCTGAAAACCTCCAGGCTGGGCTTCGAGGAGACGGTGACGGCGATCCGCAACGCGGCGGAGAAGCGGGGCTGGAAGGTGGGCGAGGTGCACGACGTGCAGGCCGCCATGAAGGCCGAGGGCGCCAAGAATGCACCGCGCATGAAGGTGATCGCCGCCTGCCCCAAGGATGCCAACGAGCAACTGGCCAAGGCGAGTCAGGGCAAGGCGCCGCCCCTGCCCTGCCGGGTGACGGTGTTCGAGGCCAAGGACGGCAAGATCCAGGTCATGCGGCTCAACACCGGCCTGCTGGCCAAGGGCACGCAGGGCGACACGGCCAGGGTGCTGGCCCAGGTCGCCGCCGAGGAGGAGGCGGTGCTCGCCGGCATCGTGCAGTAGCCGGACGACGCCGGGTCAGGCGGTGCGTGAGTAGCGCGGCTGCGCCTCGCCGCCCTGACGCAGGTAGGCGTCGAAGCACATGGCGATGTTGCGCAGGAAGAGCCGGCCCAGATCGGTGACCCGGAACCCCTGCGCCGTGAGCGTGAGAAACCCGTCGGCGGCGAGCGGCGGCAGCTCCGCCAGGGCGTCGGCGAAGTGGGACTGGAAATCGATCCCCCAGGTGGCGGAGAAATCGGCGTAGTCGACCTCCAGGTCGCACATGATGCGGGTGATGAGGTCACGCCGGATCTGGTCCTCGCGGGTCAGACGCAGACCCCGCTCCACCGGCAGGTGTCCGGCGACGACACGTTCCTGGTATTTCTTCAGGTTCTTCTCGTTCTGCATGTAGACCGTGCGCGTCTGGCTGATGCTGGAGGCGCCGAAGGCATAGATGTCGCAGTCCTTGTGCGTGGTATAGCCCTGGAAGTTGCGCCACAGGGTCTTGGTCCGCTGCGCCCGCACCAGCTCGTCGTCGGGCTTGGCGAAATGGTCCATGCCGATGTTCACATAGCCCGCGGCACCCAACCGGTCGTGGATGAGCTGCTGCAGCTCGAGCCGGGTGGTGAAATCCGGCAGGTCCTCTTCCCGGATGAGCTTCTGATGCTTCTTCATCCACGGCACATGGGCATAGGCGAAGACCGCGAAGCGGTCGGGCGCCCAGGCCAGGACCTGGTCCAGGGTGCGGGAGAAGCTCGCCACGCTCTGATGCGGCAGGCCGACGATCAAGTCCATGTTGATGCTGTCGAAACCGAGCTCGCGTGCCCAGCCATAGACCTCGGCGATCATGGCCGCCGGCTGCACCCGGTTGACCGCCTTCTGCACCCGCTCGTCCAGGTCCTGCACGCCGATGGACAGCCGGTTGAAACCGCTCTCGCGCAGGGCGACGAGGTGTTCTCGGGTGAGCTCGCGCGGATCGGCCTCGCACCCCATCTCCGCTTCGGGGGCGAGGCGGAAGTGCTGGCGGATGGCGTCCATCAGGCGGCGGATGTCGGCCGGTTTGAGGTAGGTGGGCGTGCCGCCACCCCAGTGCAGTTGCTCGACCCGGCGCCGTGCGACGGTGAGTTCCGCCACCCGGGCCATCTCCCGATCCAGGATCGCCAGGTACCGCTGCGCCTTGTCGTAGTCGCCGGTGGCCACCATATTGCAGCCACAGTAGTAACAGAGGGTGTCGCAGAACGGGATGTGCACGTACAAGGACAGGCCGCGCGTCGCGTCCTGCGAGGTCCGCAATTCCTGCAGCCAGTCCGCTTCGGTGAATCCCGTGTGGAAGTAGGGGGCGGTCGGGTAGGATGTATAGCGCGGCCCCGGTCGGCTGTACTTCTCGAGCAGTTGGGTGAGGGCAGTCATGGCGCGCGGCCGGTTGGTCCGAATGGACCATTGTAGGCAGTGGGCGGAGCACGAGGCAACAAGGAGCAAGGATTAACGTATGGAAATCTCATGGGCCACACCCGAGGCGGCGGAAAAGGCCTTTTATGCCTCCTTCGAGGCCGGCGATCTGCCGGCCATGATGCAGGTCTGGGCCGACACGCCGGACGTCTGCTGTATCCATCCCATGGGCAAGGCGCTGTGCGGTCCCGCGGCGGTGCGCGAGGGCTGGGAGGGGATCTTCTCCTCCGGCCAGCGGCTCCGCTTCGTCCTGGAGTCGTTACAGTGGCAGAGCAGGGGCGACCTGGCCATCAGCGTCCTGTTCGAACACATCCGCGTGGACGGCGATCACCGGCCCCGCCCACCCATGATCGCCACCAACATCTACCGACGTTCGGCGCGCGGCTGGCACATGCTGCTGCATCATGCGTCGCCGGCCGTGGTCGAGGTGGCCAAGGACACCCCCGGCCCGTTGGTGCTGCACTGACCACAACGGCATGTCAACATTTCAGCAAAATGAATGGGGTGTGTTGTCAACAAATAGAACTGTCCGGTTTCGTAGCACATAAACAGTCCGCTCTTTGGAGCCGGGGTGGGAAGGCGTGGAGGGCGTAGCCCGGAACGCTTTTCCACCCCGGCTGGCGCCGCGGCGGACCTACGCGGCGGCCAGCAAGTCGGGTTTATCCCAGATTGTCCATTAGCCCCCATGAAGACCGGGGAAGACGGGGGGAGCGGAGGCATTGGCCCAGGGGCCGGCGAACCAGGCGCGCTTTCGGCGTGGCAAGCAGAGCATCAGCTTGTTTTGGGATGGGTCGGGATGCCAGGAGCCGCCGACGGCCAGGATCCGTCCATGCAAGGTCGAGAGGGTATGCTGGACACGGCAGCGCAACACCGCCTGACGGAACAGGCTCATCAGGTCATAGGCCAGCATGGCGAAGCCCAGCGCTGCTTCGGTGGCCCAGAAGTCCCGCATGTTGAAGGCATCCAGGCCAAAGTCGGCTTTGAGTTCCTTGATCCGGTTTTCGCACTCCGCCCTGCCACGGTAGGTGCGCCAGACCTCCACCATCGGCAAGTCCAGCGTGGTCACGGAGGCACCATACCGCCAGCCCTGGATGGACTGACGCACCACGATCAGCCGGCGTTCCGTCGTCCAGCCTGCCGCCCGGCAACGCAGCTCGGCAAGCTCCAGCCCCGGCACCAGCGCCCACCAGCCCGTGGCCTGCTAAGAAAGGTCTGAACAACCCAGTTTCCGGGACTTCGACGGCTCAAGGCGGCCTGTGGCTTTTTTCCCATGACGCAACGCGCTGCTTGCTCTGTCCGGATACGGGGCGGTTTTCGTGCCCATCGGGGCCTTTTTCGCCCCGCAGCCGCCGTCTTCGGCCGCTGCGGGCGCACTTATCCTGGCAAGAGCATCTAGGGAAACGCTGAAAAAATAGGCGAGCGGGATGAAGCGCAAGGCGCCCGGCGCGCAGCGATCGAGACATATCAAGTAGATAGGCGAGTGAGCGAGCACCGCGCAACGCAGCGATTCGCCCGCGCAGCCATTTAATCAGCGTTTCCCTAGCGCTTGCGCCGCGCCATGTACAGCTTGGCCAGGGCTGCGCACATCGTGCGCTTGGCCGCGTTTTTCTTCAGGCCCCGGCAGGGACACTAGATGTGATCTCTCAGTAGGTTGTTCACACGGGACTTACCCGAAAGAATTGGGGCTACGAAACCGAACCAAGCCCAGGAGTTCCGAGTGAACAGTCATAAAAATGCCCGATTAACGGCTCGCGGTCGAGCCCTGCTCGTATCTCGCATCCTCGATCATGGTCTGCGCCCGGAGGAGGCGGCCAAAGCCGCCGGCGTTAGCGTACGCACCGCCTACAAATGGCTGCGCC
>JBBIKZ010000122.1:0-6792 GCA_037445185.1 Hydrogenophilales bacterium
TTGCGAAGGCCAAGGAGCGGTCAACTGAGGTTTTTAGGATTATCGACGGCCCGCCCCGCGATGGTATCGACTCGCCCGCGTGGCGGGGCACGCCGGCGACCGGGGGCGGCGAAAACCGCTATACTTTGCCGCCATTATGACATCCCGCGACATCAACGCTGCCGAGATCCTCGAGCTGGGCCGGCGCACGCTCAGCATCGAGGCGGATGCCGTGCGCGCGCTGACGCATCGGCTAGACGACGCCTTCCTGCATGCCGTCGATGCCTGTCTCAAATGCACCGGCCGGGTGGTGGTGAGCGGCATGGGCAAGTCCGGGCACATCGGGCGCAAGATCGCCGCCACGCTGGCCAGCACGGGCACGCCGGCCTTCTTCATGCACCCCGCCGAGGCGAGTCACGGCGACCTTGGCATGATCACCGCCCAGGACGTGGTCCTGGCGTTATCCAATTCGGGCGAGAGCCTTGAGCTCGTCTCCATCCTGCCGCTCATCAAGCGCAAGGGGACGCGGCTGATCGCCATGACCGGCAACCCCCAGTCCACCCTGGCGCGGGAGGCGGACATCCATCTCGATGCCGGCGTCGCCCAGGAGGCCTGCCCGCACAACCTCGCCCCCACCGCCAGCACGACCGCGGCCCTGGCCCTCGGCGATGCGCTGGCCGTGGCGACGCTGTATGCGCGCGGCTTCACCGCCGAGGACTTCGCCCGTACCCATCCGGGCGGCAGCCTGGGGCGCCGCCTGCTGGTGCATGTGCGTGACCTCATGCACACGGGCGAGGCGCTGCCGGTGGTGAACGAGATGGCGAGTCTCAAGGAGGCGCTGCTGGAGATGACGCGCAAGGGGCTGGGCATGACCGCCGTGGTCGATGCCAACGGGCGGCTCAGCGGCATCTTTACCGACGGCGACCTGCGCCGGCTGCTCGATCGTGACGTCGATGTGCGCGCCCTGACCATCCGCGAGGTCATGAAGCGCGAGCCGCGCACCATCGCCGACGACGTCCTGGCGGTGGAGGCGGTACGCCTGATGCAGGAGGCCAAGGTGAACGGCCTGCTCGCGGTCGATGCAGGGGGGCGGCTCACGGGGGCACTCAACATGCACGACCTGCTCAGGGCAGGCGTGGTCTAGGACAACGCTATCGGGACTCGGCACGATGGAACTGCAGCAGGTCTATGCCAGGGCGGCAGCGGTCAGGCTCGTCATCTTCGATGTGGACGGGGTGCTCACCGACGGCAGCCTGTTCTACGGCGACGACGGCCAGGAATACAAGGCGTTCAACTCGCGCGACGGGCACGGCATCAAGATGCTGCGACACAGCGGCGTGGAGTCGGCCATCATCACCGGGCGCACGTCCAACGTCGTCCTGCACCGGGCGAAGAATCTCAACATCACCCGCGTCTTCCAGGGCGCGGAGGACAAACTGCTGTCCTTCCAGACCCTGCTGGAGGAGACCGGCCTGCGACCGGAACAGACCGCCTACATGGGCGACGACATCGTCGATCTGCCCGTGCTCAAGCGCTGCGGGCTGGCGATCACGGTGCCGGACGCGCCCGACCCGGTCCGCGTACAGGCGCACTACGTCACGCGGGCGGCGGCCGGGCGGGGCGCGGCGCGCGAGGTCTGCGAGCTGATCATGCGTGCCCAGGGCACCTGGGAGGCGCAGCTCGCCCTGTACGACCGATGACGGCCGCCCCCGCCTCCTGGCTGACCTTGGGGCTCACCGCCATCCTGGCGGCCGTGGCCTACTGGCTCAATCACCTGGCGAGCCAGCCCCTGCCTGCGGACGACGCCGCCTTCCGGCACGACCCGGAACTGATCGTCGACAACCTGGTCGCCACCGCCTTCGACCCGGCTGGCAATCCGCGCTACACCCTGTCTGCCGCTCAGCTACGCTACTACCCGGATGACGAGACGACCGAGCTGACCGCCCCGCGCTTCGAGCACAATGCCCCCGCGACCGCCAAGATCACCGCCGAGGCGGCGCGGGGCTTCATCTCCACGCATGGCGAGCATGTGCATCTGCTCGACCGGGTCCGCCTGGTCCGGGCCGCCACCGCTGACGCCGCCGCGCTCACCCTGACCACGGACTATCTGCAGATCACGCCGGAGGCCGAGTTGATGCGCACCGACAGGCCGGTCGAATTGCGCCAGGGGGCCTCACACACACGTGCCGACCGTCTGCTGCTCGATGGCAAGGCGCGCACCCTCACGCTCACGGGTAACGTCAAGGGAGTCTATGAACCACGCTGAACGCCTGCTCGCCCTCGCGGCCGCCACCCTGCTGTCCTACTGCCCCGCCGTTCAGGCCGAGCGCGCCGATCGGGATCAACCGGTGCACGTCGAGGCCGACTCGGTGCGTATGGACGACCTGCAGCGGGTCGCCGTCTATGAAGGCAAGGTGATCCTGACCCAGGGCACGCTCCGCGTCCAGGCCGATCGGGTCGAGGTGCGCCAGGATGCGGAGGGCTTCCTCACCGGCGTCGCGCTGGGCAGGCCCGTGCATTTCCGGCAGCGCCTGGACGGTAGGGGGGACTGGGTAGATGCCTGGGCGAACCGGGTCGAATACGATGCGCGCAAAGAACTGGTCCGCCTCATCGGCGATGCCTTCCTCAAGAAGGGGGAGGAGGAGCTGCGCGGCGACCTCATCACCTACGATGCCCGCAGCGAGCGCTACCAGGCCAGCGGTGGTCTGCCGGGTCAAAAGCCCGGCCGCGTGCGGGCCGTGATCATTCCGTTCAAGGACAGTGCCGCGCAGCGGGGCGAGCGCGAGGACAGCGACACGAGATCGGCCCCATGAGCAGCCTGGCGGCGACCGAGCTCCGGAAGCGTTACCGTTCGCGTCAGGTCGTCGACGGTGTCTCGTTGCGGGTCGACAGCGGCGAGGTGGTGGGTCTGCTGGGGCCCAACGGCGCCGGCAAGACGACCTGTTTCTACATGCTGGTGGGGCTCGTGCGCCCCGATGGCGGTCGCATCCTGCTCGACGGCGAGGATATTACCCATGCCCCCGTCTACCGTCGGGCGAGGTATGGGTTGTGCTACCTGCCCCAGGAACCCTCCATCTTCCGCAAGCTCAACGTCGCCGAGAACATTGCCGCCGTGTTGGAGCTGCGCGGACTGAAGGGGGCGGAATTGGCGGAGCACCTGGATTATTTGCTGGAGGATCTGCACATCACCCATCTGCGCGAGGCCAGGGCCATGAGCCTGTCGGGGGGCGAGCGCCGGCGCGTGGAGATCGCGCGGGCGCTCGCCATGCAACCGCGTTTCGTGCTGCTGGACGAGCCCTTTGCCGGCATCGACCCCATATCGGTCATGGACATCCAGAAGATCGTGCGCTTCCTGGTGGAACGCGACATCGGCGTGCTGATCACCGACCACAACGTGCGCGAGACCCTGGGCATCTGCGACCGGGCCTACATCATCAACGATGGCTCGGTGCTCGCCGCCGGGGGCGCCGAGGAGATCATTTATAATGAGCGCGTGCGCAAGGTTTATCTGGGAGAGCACTTCCGCCTCTAGAAACCGCCGGCAAGTCCGATAATGGGGTGTAAGATCAGACGCATCTGCGCATGAAGCAAAGCCTACAGCTCAAGCTGCACCAGCAGCTCACCCTCACCCCGCAACTGCAGCAGTCCATCCGCCTGCTCCAGCTGTCGACCCTGGAGCTCGACCAGGAGATCGGCCAGATGCTGCAGGACAACCCCTTGCTCGAGCGGCTGGACGATGGCTATGTATCGGAGGTCGCCCAGCCTGCGGAGCCCTCCCATGAGACGCCGGCGAGCGTAAGCGGGGACGACATCTATGACGAGATGGCCTGGGGTGAACGCAGCTACGCCAGAGCCGCGTCCGATGACGACGACGATCGGGAATTCCAGCCATCCGACGCCGCCAGCATGGGACTGCGCCGGCACCTGCTCGATCAGCTCTCGCTCACCCCCATGTCGGAACGGGACCGCCGTCTGGTGGCGCTGCTCATCGAGAGTCTCGATGAGGACGGCTATCTCGCCGTCGGTCTGGACGAGCTGGCCGAGATGCTGCCGGCCGAGTTCGATCTCGATCGGCGTGAACTCGATGCCGCCCTCAAGTTGCTGCAGAGTTTCGACCCCTTGGGGGTGGGGGCACGCGACCTGAGCGAATGCCTGCTGCTGCAGCTCAACGCCCTGCCGCCCGACACCCCATACCTCGAAGCGGCAAAGACCGTGGTGCGCGAGCACCTGGGTCTGCTGGCGGAACGCGAATACGGCAAGCTCAAGAAGCTCCTGGACCTGCCCCAGGACAAGGATTTCATCGCCGTGCGGCAACTCATCACCTCGCTCGATCCGCGGCCCGGCGCGATGTATGCCCCGGTCGACGCGCACTACGTGATCCCGGACGTGATAGTGAAGAAGATCAAGGGGATGTGGGTGGTGAGCCTCAACCCGGACGTCATGCCCAAGCTGCGGATCAACCAGATGTATGCCGACATCCTGCGCCACCACCGCGAGGAGGGCAGCACCCTGTCCTCCCAGCTGCAGGAGGCGCGCTGGCTGATCAAGAACGTGCAGCAGCGCTTCGAGACCATCCTGCGCGTGGCCCAGGCCATCGTCGACCGCCAGCGGCATTTCCTGGAATACGGCGAGGTCGCCATGCGCCCGCTGACGCTGCGCGAGATCGGCAAAGCCCTCGACCTGCACGAATCGACCATCTCCCGCGTCACCACGCAGAAGTACATGATGACCCCGCGCGGCATCTACGAATTCAAATACTTCTTCGGCAGCGCGCTGGCCACCGACGCCGGCGGGGCCGCCTCCAGCACGGCCATCAAGGCACTGATCCGGCAGTTCATCGAGGCGGAGGATCGCAGCCGCCCCTTGTCCGATCACACCATTTCGGCCATGTTGAAAGAACAGGGTTTCGTCGTCGCCCGGCGGACGGTCGCGAAATACCGCGAGACGATGAACATCCCGCCGGCCAACCAGCGCAAGTCCATCTAACCCGCCTTCTTGAGGAGCCTCACATGAATCTGAACATCACGGGTCACCATCTGGACGTCACGCCTGCCATCCGCGGCTATGTCGAGGACAAGCTCGCGCGGGTGACGCGCCACTTCGACCATGTGATCGACGTCTCCGTCGTCCTGTCGGTAGAGAAACTGCGCCAGAAGGCCGAGGTCAACGTGCACTTGCCCGGCAAAGACATCTTCGTCGAACATGTGGATGGCGACATGTACGCCGCCATCGACGCCCTGGCCGACAAACTGGACCGGCAGATCCTCAAGCACAAGCAGAAGGCCGGTGATGTGCACCGCGAATCCGGTGGCATCAAGCGCCAGGGCATGGCAGCGGACTGAAACGGGCGCCCCCTCGGCGGGGCGGCTATCGCCATGAATCTCATCGCACCCCTCATCCGCCCCGAGCACGTGGTGGTGGATGTCGACGCCGCCAGCAAGAAAAGACTGTTCGAGCTGACGGGTCAGTTGTTCCAGTCGAGCTGCGGCATTTCGGCCAGCGAGGTCTTCGACAGCCTGTTCTCGCGCGAAAAGCTGGGCTCCACGGCCCTGGGCTACGGCATCGCCATCCCGCACGGACGTATCAAGGGGCTCAAGGACACCGCCTGCGCCTGCCTACGGCTCAAGACCCCGATCGATTTCGACGCCCCGGACAACCTGCCGGTGGACCTGATCTTCGTCCTCCTGGCCCCCGCCACCGCTACCGACCTGCACCTGCAGATCCTGGGGGAACTCGCGCAGATGCTGAGCGACCCGGGCTTCAGGGAGCGCCTGCGTCAGGCGCCCGACGCCGCGACCCTACGCGCGCTGATCGAGGCGTGGACCCCGTGAGCCAGGGCATCACGGTGGCCGAGCTCTATCGCCAGGCCGCGGACAGATTACAGCTCAACTGGGTTGCCGGGCGGGCCGGCGGCGACCGGCTGCTGACCTCGGAGACGGTGCAGAAGCCCAGCCTGGCGCTGATCGGGCATCTCAACTTCGTGCATCCGAACCGCGTGCAGGTCCTGGGATGCGCGGAAATGGACTATCTGCGCCGGCTCGCGCCGGAGGCCATGCGTCAGGCCATCGAGCACCTCTACTCGACCGAGATCGCCGCGGTCGTGGTGGCCAATGGCGAGGCGGTGCCGGAGTCGATGCTCGAGGCGGCCGAGCGCACGTCGACCCCGCTGTTCACCTCGCCCGAACAGAGCCCCGCCCTCATGCGGGTGCTCACCCACATCATGAGCCAGGCCCTGGCGCCATCCACCATGCTGCATGGGGTATTTCTCGAGGTCTCCGGCCTCGGGGTGCTGATCACCGGCGATCCGGCGGTGGGCAAGAGCGAATTGGCCCTGGAGCTCATCTCCCGTGGCCATCGGCTGGTGGCCGACGATGCCGTGGATATCTTCGCCATCTCACCTGACACCCTGGAGGGTCGCTGCCCCATCCTGTTGCAGGATTTCATGGAAGTGCGCGGCCTGGGTGTGATCAACGTCCGCCGGCTGTTCGGCGAGACGGCGGTGAAGCAGCGCAAGAATCTCAAGCTCATCATCAACCTCACCCCGGCCGAGCGCTGGGACCAGGTCGACCGTCTGGACATGCACGCCGAGGGCCGGGTGATCCTGGGTGTCGAGGTGCCCGAGGTGCGCATCCCGGTGGCCGTGGGCCGCAACCTGGCCGTCCTGGTCGAGGTGGCGGTACGCAACCACATCCTCAAGCTGCGCGGATTCAATTCCGCCAATGAATTCGCCGAGCGCCAGCGGGCCGCGATCGCCGCCGCCGAGGACGCCGGTCATTGACGTTCAGGGCGATCTGCACGATGAACCGGCCCCCA
>JBBIKZ010000123.1:0-6726 GCA_037445185.1 Hydrogenophilales bacterium
CAGGTACTGGGGATGAAGCTGTTGCGCCGCAAGGACTATCCCGAAGGCCGGTTCACGCTGGCCTTCGTCGGCTACGGCGACGAGTCGGCGCAGGCCGTGTTGGAGCTCACCTATAATCCTAAAAACCGCAGTTGATCGCTTTCAAACCTCGGCAAGGTCGCACCTGTGTTGAGATTTCCGCCTTCGATCGACCTCACCCGCAGGGTGACACCGCTACGCGCCCGCCTTCCGGTCGAGAAAGGCGTCTGGCTTTGTCGCTCCTCCTTGCGGGGGCGCCCCGTAGCGTCGTCCGAGGGGCCCCGCGTGAGCGGGGATCGGACAGCGGAGGGGATGCCGGCGACTGCCCCGGGGGCGCCCGCATCCTGCTTTGCGGTCGCATCCCCTGCCGGGCCCCTGCTCCGCGCTACGCAGTCGCCGACCCCGCGGCGTCGTCGCTTCGCGCCAGCCACCTTTCTCGACCGGCTTTCGGGCGCGTCCAACTGCGGTTTTTAGGATAACTGGGGCGTGGACAAGTACGACCTGGGCAACGCCTACGGCCATGTCGCCATCGAGGTGGAGGACGCCTACAAGGCGTGCGAGGCGGTCGTCGCCAAGGGGGGCAAGGTCACGCGTCCGGCCGGGCCGATGAAGCATGGCAGCACGGTGATCGCCTTCGTCGAGGCCCCCGACGGCTACAAGATCGAGTTCATCCAGGCGGGGACGGCCGGCTGGGCGCGTCAGTCGGGGGACTGAAGCGCCCGGCTGCCGGGGTGATTGGCCAGGGCGGCGAATTCGGCCACGCTGAGGCTCTCGCCGCGTCGGCCGGGATCGATGCCCACTGCTGCGAAGCTCGCCTCGTCCACCCGTCCCTTCAGGGCGTTGCGCAGGGTCTTGCGGCGCTGACCGAAGGCGCGCGCCACCAGCTCGGCGAAGCGTTGTGCGTCGCGGTAGGGAATCGCCGCGACGGGCAGCGGCAACATGCGCACCACGGCCGAGTCCACCCTGGGCGGCGGCGTGAATGCGCCAGGCGGGACGTTGAAGAGCTTGTGCACCCGCAAGCGCGCCTGCAGCATGACGGATAGGCGGCCGTAGGCGGGTGTGGCGGGCGCCGCGACCATGCGGTCGACCACCTCCTTCTGCAGTAGGAAGTGCATGTCCCGGATGTGCGCGGCATGCTCGGCCAGATGGAAGAGCAGGGGCGAGGAGATGTTGTAGGGCAGGTTGCCCACCACCCGGAGGTCGGGGCCCAGGCGGCCGAAATCGAAGTCGAGGGCGTCGGCCTCGTGCACGGTGATCGGCAGCCCCGCGGCCGCCTCGGCACGCCAGCGTGCGGCGAGATCGCGATCCAGTTCCAGGACGTGCAGGTGCTTGAGCCGTGCGAGCAGCGGGCGGGTGAGCGCCCCCAAACCGGGGCCGATCTCCACCATGCGGTCATCCGGCTGCGGGGCGATGGCGGCGACGAGTCGGGCCAGCACGCCGGGGTCGTGCAGGAAGTGCTGCCCGAGGGATTTGCGCGGCCGGTGCCCGTCCAGGGTTCTCGACGCGGTGGGCATCAGACCGTGTCGCGCGCCCACCGCTGCCGGGCCATGTCCGCCGCGAGACGGATGGCCGCCAGCAGACTGCCAACCCGCGCCCGCCCAGTGCCGGCCAGCTCGAGGGCGGTGCCGTGATCGACCGAGGTGCGCACGATGGGAAGCCCCAGGGTGACGTTCACCCCCGCGCCGAAGCTGGCGTGTTTGAGTACCGGCAGGCCCTGGTCGTGATACATGGCCAGCACGGCATCGGCCTCCAGCAGGGTGCCGGGCTGGAACAGGGTGTCCGCGGGCAGCGGGCCGACCAAGTCCATGCCCTCACTGCGCAGGCGGTTGAGCACCGGTACGATCACCTCGATCTCCTCCCGCCCCAGGTGGCCGCCCTCGCCGGCATGGGGATTGAGCCCGGCGACCAGGATGCGCGGTCGCGCACGGCCGAAGTCGCGCTGCAGACCGGCGACCAGGATGCGCAGGGTCTGCGTCAGATGGTCCGGTGTGATGGCATCGGCGACCTGGCGTAGCGGCAGATGCGTGGTCGCCAGGGCGACGCGCAAGGGGAAGGGTTCGGCGCGGCCCTGGCCGATGCCGGGCATGTGGCAGGTGCCCACCAGCATCATGACCACCCTGGCCGTGGCGGTGCGCTCGGCCAGGTATTCGGTGTGGCCGGTGAAGGGGATGCCGGCATCGTTGATCACGCCTTTGTGCACCGGCCCGGTGACCAGGCCCGCGAATTCCCCCGCCAGACAGCCGTCCACCGCCCGGCGTAGGCCGGCCAGGACGTAACCCGCGTTGGCCGTGTCGAGCCGGCCGGGGACGGCGGGCACGGCCAAGGGCAGATGCAGAAGGCTGACCGGCGCCGAGGTGCCCGGGCGGTAAGCGGGCAGCTCGAAGGGCAGGCCCAGTTGGGCGGCACGACCTGCCAGCAGTTCGCGATCGGCCAGGATGACCAGGGCGCTGCCCTCGGGCGGGGCGTGGGCGAGTTGGACGCAGAGATCCGGGCCGATGCCGGCGGGTTCGCCGGCGGTGACGACGAGCGGGGGCGGCGTGGCCCTGCTCCTCACCCCCGCCGCCATGCCTCACTCCTCGAGCCTGAGCTCGACATAGGCCCGGTCGCGCATCTGGCGGACCCAGTCGTCGAAGGACTCCTCGGCCTTGCGGGCGCGGATCGCCTGACGGGCCTCGATGCGACGCCGCTCCTGGGTGACGTCCTGGTCGCGGCGTTCCAGCACCTGGATGAGATGCCAGCCGAACGGCGTTTGGATGGGCTCGCTCAGCTCGCCCGGTCGCAGGCTGTCCATGGTGCGTTCGAACTCGGGCACCGTGTCGCCCGGGGAGAGCCATCCGAGGTCACCGCCCTTGCTGGCGGAGAGGTCGTCGGAATGGAGCTTGGCCAACTCGGCGAAGTCGGCGCCGTTTTCGATGCGCTCGCGCAGCTGCCTGAGGCGGTTGCGGGCGTCGTTGTCCGTGACGATCTCGTTGGTGCGCACCAGGATGTGCCGGGCGCGGGTTTGCCTGACGACCAGGGGGATGTCTTTGCCGCGTTTGTCGAGGACCTTGAGGATGTGGTAGCCGTTGCTGCTCCTGAGCACGGGCGTGATCCCGCCCGGCGCCAGATCGCGGATGGCGGTCACGAACAGGGTCGGCAGCTGGGCCTCGCTGCGCCAGCCCAGCACGCCGCCCTGCAGCGCGTTCTGGGCGTCGGAGTAGGCGGCGGAGACCTGACCGAAATCGGTGCCCGCGCGCAGTTCCTCCAGCGCCTTCTCCGCCTTGACCCGCAGGGCCTGCAACTGTTCCGGGCTCGCGCCCTCGGGGGTGAGCACGAGGATGTGGGCGAGCCGGTATTCGCTCTTGCGTTCGGCATCCAGGGCCGGGTTGGCCAGGTAGTTGTCGATTTCCGCCTCGGTGACCACCACCCGGTTGTCCACCTCACGTTCGCGCAGACGGGCGATGGTCATCTCGGTGCGCACCTGCTCGCGAAAGGCGTTGAAGTCCACGCCGTCCTGTTCCAGGGCGCGGCGGAACTGGTCCAGCTCCATGTTGTTCTGCCGGGCGATACGGGCGAGCGCACGGTCGAGCTGCGGACCGTCGAAGCGGATATTGGTGTCCTCCGCCATTTGCAGCAGGATGCGCTCGGTGATCATGCGCTCCAGCAATTGCCGCTCCAGGAGGTGCCTGGGCGGGGCCGGCGTACGCTGCAGGGCGAGCTGCTGCAGGGTGCTGGCGACACGTGAGCGGAGCTCATGTTCCGTGATGACGCCGTTGTTCACCACCGCCACGATACGGTCGAGGGGGCGGGGGGCGGCGTGCAGGGGCAGGGCGAGGAGCAGGGCGAGTAGGCCCATGAGGCTACGGCAGATCGAATTCATCGCTTTTCGCATATCCGCTGATACTGCGTCTGAGGACATCCAGGGGGTTGGGGCCCAGCGCGGTGAGGCCGCGCAGCTCCAGTTGCAGGAAGAAGGCGTCGGTGACGTCCTTCTCGCTGGTGGCCAGGCGCTGGGCCACGCCCCGCAGCGACCAACAGCCGGCGTTGTACTCGAAGCCGAGCAGGCCTTCCACCAGGCGGGATTCCCGGAAGGAATAGTTGATGCGACCGAGTCCATACCACTTTGGTTTCAGAGGCCATTGCCAGGATACATCGAGCTGGTCCAGGCCGGCGGCGTAGCGGTCGTTGATGTAGCGGTAATCGAGGTTGAGCACGCGGCCCGGCCCCGCCCGATAATTGCCGCCCAGGCTGGCCTTCACCGTCTCGCCGTCGTCGGTGTTGAACTGCAGGCCGCTCGTCAGCCGCCAGCGGTCGGTCACCTGACCGAAGACCTGCAGCAGGAGATCGGTGGAGTCGCCGCCGCGGGGGGGCTGACCGGGCAGCAAGACGCGCTGGTCGGCGAAGTAGAAGCGCTGACCGACGGTGGCCTGCAGGCGCTCGATGCCGGTATCCGGCTCCAGCAGGCGCGAGGTCAGGGCCAGGGTCAGCTGGCGGGCGTCGTTCACCCGGTCCACGCCGCTGTACTGGTTTTCCGAAAACAGATGATCGAGCGAGAGGTCGCGCAAGGCGGTGTCGAAGACCGGCAGCCCGGCCTGGTCCTTGAACGGGATGTGGACGTAGTAGGCGCGCGGCTCCAGGGTCTGCAGGAAGTCGCGGCCGAAATGGCGCGCGCTGCGCTCCAGGAATAGACCGCTGTCCAGGCTCAGGATGGGCAGACTGCGGGTCTGGTCGAGCGGGCCGAGCTGGACGGTGGGGGTGACAGGGTCGGGGTTGCGGTCCAGGTCGTAGCGGGTGTAGCGCCAGCCCAGTTTGGGGGTGACGAAGGCATAGGTGTTGGCGAGCGGCAAACTGACGCTGGGATAGAAGTCGATGCGATTGCCCACCGCCTTGTCGGAGTCCTTGTGCTCGAAATGGACCACCTCGCCGGCTGCGTCCAGGCGCAGGGGAAGCGCGCCCGTGAGCGGCCGGCTGGCGCTGAAGAGGAGCTGCGGCACGCGCTGGTAGGGCGGGGTGATCGGAGCGAGGGGGTCCTGCAGGGTCTGGAAGCGCTGCAGGCGGCCCGTGGCCCGCCACCAGCCGCCGTCGTATTGCAAGACCCCCTCCTGCAGCAGGTTGGTGCGCGAGGTATCGCGTACCTGGCTGGACAGGTCGGCGAAGTAGCCATCGTCCGAGACGCGCTCGTATTGCAGCGCGGCCGACCAACGGCCGGCGAAGCGGTGTGTGTGGCGTAGGGCGCCGCGGTAGCGGCCCCGATTGGCCACACGGTCGTCGGGTAGGGCCTCCAGCAGCAGGTCACCGCCGAAATCGCGGCCCAGATAGCGGTACTCCGCGCCCAACTGCAAACCGCGGCGGCTCATCAGCCGGGGGTAGAAGGTCGCATCGCGATTGGGCGCGATATTCCAGTACCAAGGGGCGGTGAACTCGAAACCGCGCGTATCGGAGACGCCGAAACCGGGCGTGAGAAAACCGGACTTGCGGCGGTCATCCAGCGAGAAATCGAGCCATGGGGCGTAGAGGATGGGGGTGTCTAGGTAGCGGACCTGGACCTTGCGGGCACTGCCCAGGCTGCGGGTGTAGTCCAGTTCCAACTCGCCGGTCTTGAACACCCAGTCCTCCTGATGCGCCGGACAGGTGGTGTAGGTGGCCTCCTCCAGCCGGTATTTGCCGCGGCCCTGGAAATGGATCGCCTCGGCCTGGCCGCGGGCCATACGCCCGGCCTCGTCGTGCAGGACATAGCGCACGTCGGACATGCGGCCGAGACGCTCGGTCAGCTTGAGCCTGAGGTGGGCGCCCTCGACGCGGTCCGGCCCGCGCGTGAGGACCACGCCGTCGCGTGCCTCGAGCTCATCGGCGCCGCGGTCGTAGCGCAGCCATTCGGTTTGTACCCTGTCGTCGGCGCGGGTGATGCTGACCCGACCCTCGGCGACGACCTCCCCCTCGAGGCGACCCTGCAGCCGGTCGGCCTCCAAAATATAGGTCTGCCGAAGCCGGGCGGTATCGCCCGCCGAGGCGCGTTGCGACACGGTAGTCTGGCCGCTCGCCGCTGCCTGCGCCAGGCATTCGTGCAGGGCGACCGCCACGAACAAGGGCGCGAGCAGGACGCGGCGGCGGGACATGTCGGCAGTGGGTGTAGAATGAGGCGCTTTTTTGACTGCGCGGGATTATCCTAAAAACCTCAGTTGACCGCTCCTTGGCCTTTGCAAAGACGCATGGAACCTGACGTTTGCGCCTCCGAGCACGCTCACCCGGAAGGTGAGGCCGCTACACGCCCGCGCTCGGGTCTGTGCGTGCGTCTGGCTGCGTTGCTCCTCCTTGCGGGGGCGCCCCGTAGCGTCGTCCGAGGGGCCCCGCGTGAGCGGGGATCGGACAGCGGAGGGGATGCCGGCGGCTGCCCCGGGGGCGCCCGCATCCTGCTCCGCGGTCGCATCCCCTGCGGGGCCCCTGCTCCGCGCTACGCAGTCGCCGACCCCGCGGCGTCGTCGCGCCTTGCCACCCACACGCACAAACCCGCCTTCGGGCGCGTTCAACTGAGGTTTTTAGGATTATAGCTTTGGAACGCCTCACTCGCTTGCAGGCCTGGGTCGAACAGGTCCTGCCCGAATCGCTGCACGCACTGGCACCCGCGTCGGCGGACGCGAGCTTCCGCCGCTATTTCCGTGCCACCACCGCGGGTGGCAGCTACATCGTCATGGATGCCCCGCCCGAGCATGAGGACTGCCGGCCCTATAT
>JBBIKZ010000124.1:0-6693 GCA_037445185.1 Hydrogenophilales bacterium
AGCGGAAATGCGCCTCGCCGGGGACGGTGATCAGCATGGAACTGCTGGCGTCGCCAAAGCCGCACTGCACTGTCTCGCTATCGAGGTTGTTGAGGACGTCCTGCAGATATTGGACGTTGAAGCTGATGTCCAGGGGTTCCTTCTGATAATCGACCTCCAGTTCCTCCTGTGCCTCCTCCTGCTCGTTGTTGTTGCAGGCCAGGCGCAGACTGCCATGCGTCAGGGCCAGACGCACGCCGCGGTAATTCTCGTTGGTGAGGATGGCCGTGCGCGCCAGGGCCTTGTTGAGACGCTGCCGATCGATCCGCAGGACCTTTTCGTAACCGCTGGGGATGACCCGCTGGTAATCGGGGAATTTGCCATCCACCACCTTGCTGCGCAATTCAAAGCCGGACTGGGCGAACATGACCTGGCTTCTGGAGAGCTGCACGTCGACCGGTGCGTCGCTATCGTCCAGCAGCTTGACGAGTTCCTGCACCGTCTTGCGCGGCAGGATCACGTCCATGCCCTGCTCGTGCGTCTGCGGCAGGGAGGTGGCATCCAGGGCGAGCCGGTGGCCGTCCGTTGCCGCCACCACCAGTCGGTCGCCCTGCAGGGACATCAGCATGCCGTTGAGATAGTAGCGGATGTCCTGCACCGCCATGGCGTACTGCACCCGAGCAAGCAGGTGACGCAGACGTCCCTGCTGCAGGGAGAAACGGATGCCTTCGCCCTCGGCGATTTGCATGCGCGGAAAATCCCGCGCCGGCAGGGTCTGCAGGCTGAAACGGCTCTTGCCCGACCTGAGCTTCAACTGCTCGCCGTCGAGCTCCAGTTTGATGGTCTCGCCATCGGGCAGGGCGCGACAGATGTCGAGCAGCTTGCGGGCGGACACGGTCAGGGCTGTGCCCGCGGTGGACGCCGCCGCCATCCAGGTGGTGATCTGCAGTTCGAGGTCCGTCGCCACCAGGGCCGTGCGGTCGTCGGCGGACTCGATCAGGATGTTGGCCAGGATGGGCAGGGTGTGTTTGCGTTCGACGACGCCGACGGCCGCCTGCAGGGGTTTGAGCAGGGTGTCTTTGCGGGTTTCAAGAACGAACATTTTAATCTTCCTGTTGGTGTTGATCGGTGTGAACCAACTTCTCTGGAAAACCCGAATAGTCCCTTGGAAATCATGACCTTGTCCAGCCCGCAAGGCTGTGGATAACGGCCCGTGCAGCCTGTGCGCGCGTGTGGACAACGCCGCTGCCGGTCGCGCGGACGCCGATGTATCCCCAATCCGTGCAGGACTTGTTCAACCCCTTATCCGGTGAGGACCTGGACCAGCAGGTTGTGGTCACGCCGGATGGCCTGGTCGGCATTGCGCAGCGCCTCGATCTTGCGGCAGGCATGCAGCACGGTGGTGTGATCGCGCCCGCCGAAGGCCTGGCCGATCTCGGGCAGAGACAGGTCGGTGAGTTCCTTCGCTAGGTACATGGCCATCTGGCGGGGACGCGCCAGGTTGCGCGTGCGTTTCTTGGAATACATGTCGGCCACCTTGATCTTGTAGAAGTCGGCCACCGTCTTCTGGATGTTCTCGATCGAGATCTGACGGTTCTGCACCGCCAGCAGGTCTTTCAGCGCCTCTTTGGCCATCTCCACGCTGATGGGCAGCCGGTGGAAGCGGGCATAGGCGATCACGCGCTTCAAAGCCCCCTCCAGTTCGCGCACGTTGGAGCGGATCTGCTTGGCGATGAAGAAGGCGGTGGCATCGTCGAGCACCTCCCCTTCCTGGCGCGCCTTGTTGAGCAGGATGGCCACCCGCATCTCCAGCTCCGGCGGCTCGAGCATGACGGTGAGCCCCCAGCTGAAGCGGGACTTGAGCCGCTCCTCTATGCCTTCCAGGTCCTTGGGAAAGGTGTCGCTGGTGATGATGACCTGCTTGTGCGCCTCGATCAGGCTGTTGAAGGTGTAGAAGAATTCCTCCTGCGTGCGGTCCTTCTTGGCGAAGAACTGGATGTCGTCGATCAGCAGCACGTCGAGGCTGTCGTAGCGGCGGCGGAAGTCCTCGAAGGCCTTGCTGCGGATCGCCCGGATCATGTCGGAGAAGTAGCGCTCGGCATGGATGTAGCGCACGTTGGCAGCGGGATTCGTCGCCAGCACCTTGTTGCCGATGGCCTGGATCAGATGCGTCTTGCCCAGGCCCACACCGCCGTAGACGAACAAGGGGTTGTAGCCTGCGCCGGGATTGTCGGCCACCTGCAGCGCGGCGGCACGCGCCAGGTCGTTCGCCTTGCCGCGCACGAAGGTCTCGAAGGTGAACTGGGGGTTGAGCCGGCTGTGGTCGGCAGTAGCGTTGGCCGCTGACTTCACCGTCGACGGCCTGGCTTCCGTCCGGACCGGTCCGGCATCCGCCGCCGGCGTGTCGGTCGCCGCCGGTCTGGCGGCGGCACGGGCCTGGTCCAGGGTCAAGACGACCGCCATCTTGCGCTCGAAGTAGCGCTCGGCCAGCGCCTCGATGTCCTCAAGAAACCGGTCCTTGACCCATTGCAGAACGAAACGGTTGGGCGCACTGACCCGCACCTCGGTGCCGTTTTCCTCGACCGTCAGCGGTTTCAGCCAGGTGTTGAGCTGCTGGTTGTTGAGCGTCTGCTCGAAATGGGCAATACAATGGCGCCAGAAACCACTCATGTCGGCTCGGTGCTGTCCTGCTCAGGGGAGGGTCGATCGGGGAGTGTGAGGCCATTGTAGCACGAGCGAACCCCCCTGGCAGAAATAGAATTTATTGACAAATGAGTCACTTAGCCGGTCTAATTGCAGGCTTTACCGAGTGAGGCCCAGAACATGAAACGCACCTACCAGCCTTCCGTGGTCCGTCGCAAGCGCACCCACGGCTTCCGTGCCCGCATGAAGACCAAGAGCGGCCGGGCCGTCATCAATGCCCGCCGCGCCAAGGGCCGCAAGCGCCTGGCGGTTTGACGAAGGCCAAACCCAGACCCCTGGGGCTGGGCAGAGAGAAGATACTGCGCAAAACGGATGATTTCTCATCCGTTTTTCGTTTCCGGTCGGTCGTGCGCGGTACATGCGTGGACGTCCACACACGCCCGAACGACCTCGCCCATGCCAGATTGGGACTGATCGTCTCCCGCCGCGTGGTGCCACACGCCACACAGCGCAATCGCTACAAGCGGCTCATGCGGGAGGCATTTCGCTTGAGACAGCAGGAACTCGGCAACCTGGACGTGGTGGCCCGCTTGAAGGCGGCCTGTCCGTTCGACCAGTTCAAGGACGAATTCGCCCGGCTGCTCAGCGGCTGTCGGGTTACCAATACGACAGGCGACAATCCGCCTGTCACGGATGCGAGCACTTCGTAAATGGACACGCAACGCCTCATCGCCTTCATCGTCTTTTCCTTCTCCCTGCTACTGCTGTGGGAGGCATGGCAGGATTACAACCGTCCCAAGCCCCTGCCCACCACGGGCGAGCCCGCCCCGGCGGGCCAGAGCGTCGACGCCGGCCAGCCGGATCTGCCCAAACCGGGCGCGGGGCTGAAGGGCACGGCTGCCGTCCCGGAACCGGTCAAGCTGGCGCAGGGACCGCGCGCCGTGGTCAGGACCGATGTCATCGAGGCGGTGATCGACAGCCACGGCGGCGACATCCGCAGCCTGATCCTGTCCGCCTACCGCGACAACGTGGACCAGGCCAAGCCGTTCCAACTCTTCGAGGAGAAGCGCGGGCGCAACTATCTGGCCCAGTCCGGCTTCGTCGGTCAGGGTCTGCCCAATCACAAGAGTGTCTATGCGCTTGAGGCCGGGGAGTATGTGCTGCAACCGGGCCAGGACAGCCTGCGCGTGGCCATGAAGTACGTCGGTGACGGGGTGGAGGTGACCAAGACCTATGTCTTCCGCCGCGGCAGTTACGTGGTGGACGTGCTGCACAGCGTGCGCAACCTGGGCGCCGCCCCGCTGGAGGGTTATCCCTACTACCAGTTCGTGCGTCACGGCCAGGCGCCCGAGGGCGAATCCGCCTTCATCTATACCTTCACCGGCCCGGCCGTCTATACCGATGCGGGCAAGTTTCAGAAGGTCAGTTTCGAGGACATCGCCAAAGGCAAGCAGGGCCACGTGCGCGAGGCCCAGGACGGCTGGATCGCCATGGTGCAGCATCACTTCGTCGCTGCCTGGCTTGCGCCGGATCCGGCGGCCAACTTCAAGCGCGAATTCCGCACCGACAGCTTGGGCGACGGCGAATACCGCGCCAGCATGATCACCCCGGCCGTGCAGATCGCGCCGGGCGAGGAGAAAACGGTCGCCATGCGCCTCTATGCCGGGCCGCAGGAGCTGGAAAAGCTCAAGGCCCTGGCCCCGGGTCTGGAACTGGTGGTCGACTACGGCTGGTTCACCATCCTGGCCTATCCACTGTTCCTGCTGCTCAACTGGCTGGAGAACCTGGTCGGCAACTGGGGCGTGGCCATCATCCTGCTCACGGTGATCATCAAGCTGGTGTTCTATCCGCTGTCTGCGGCCAGCTACAAGTCCATGGCGCAGATGCGTAAGCTCGCCCCCAGACTGCAGGCCCTCAAGGAACGCTACGGCGACGACCGGCAGAAGCTGCACGAGGCGATGATGAAGATCTACCAGGAGGAGAAGATCAACCCACTCGGCGGCTGCCTGCCCATCCTGGTGCAGATCCCGGTCTTCATCGCCCTGTACTGGGTGCTGCTCGGGGCGGTCGAATTGCGGCAGGCCCCGTTCGCCCTCTGGATCACCGACCTGTCGGCCCGCGACCCCTATTACATCCTGCCCCTCATCATGGCCGCCACCATGTTCATCCAGATGAAGATGAGCCCCACGCCGCCGGACCCGGTTCAGGCCAAGGTGATGATGATCATGCCCATCGTCTTCTCGGTGTTCTTCTTTTTCTTCCCGGCCGGGCTGGTGCTCTACTGGCTGGTCAACAACGTGCTGTCCATCCTGCAGCAGTGGCGCATCAACCACGTGATCGAACGCGCCGCCGCCCATGGCAAGTCCAGGAAATGACCTCATCGCCGCCATCGCCACGGCCCCGGGGCGCGGCGGCATAGGCATCGTGCGTCTGTCCGGGCCCGGGTTGGGCGCGGTCATCCAGGGCATGATCGGCCGGCGGCTCGAGCCACGCCACGCCACCTACGCGCGCTTTCTCGACGGCGACGGGCAGCCCTTGGACGAAGGCATCGCCATCCACTATCCGGCCCCGGCCTCCTTCACCGGCGAGGACGTGCTCGAACTGCAGGGTCATGGCGGCCCCCAGGTGCTCGAGATGATCCTGCAGCGCTGTCTGGAACTCGGTGCCCGGCCGGCCGAACCGGGCGAGTTCTCGCGCCGGGCCTTTCTCAACGGCAAGCTCGATCTCGCCCAGGCCGAGGCGATCGCCGATCTCATCGACGCGCAGAGCCAGGAGGCCGCGCGCAGCGCGCTGCGCTCGCTGCAGGGCGCGTTCTCCGCCGAGGTCCATGCGCTGGTGGAGGCCCTCATCCGCTTGCGCACGCTGGTGGAGGCGACGCTGGATTTTCCCGAAGAGGAGATCGACTTCCTGCGCCAGGCGGATGCCTATGGCCGGCTCGACGACATCGCCAGGCGCCTGCAATCGGTGCAGGAACGCGCCCGGCAGGGGGCCTTGCTGCGCGAGGGCATGACGGTGGTGTTGATCGGCCAGCCGAACGTGGGCAAGTCCTCGCTGCTCAACCGTCTGGCGGGCTACGAGGCGGCCATCGTCACCGACATCGCCGGCACGACGCGCGACACGGTGCGCGAGGCGATCCAGACCCAGGGTGTGCCCATCCATGTGGTGGACACGGCGGGCCTGCGCGAGACGATCGACCCGGTGGAAAGCCAGGGCATCGCCCGCACCTGGGACGCCGTGGCCAGGGCGGATGTCGCCCTCCTGCTGGTGGACGCCGCCCACGGCGTCTCCGAGCATGAGGCCCAGATCCTGGCGCAGCTGCCGGATATCCCGCTCATTACGGTGCACAACAAGATCGACCTCACGCACGAAGCGGCCAAGCTGTCGGAGGACGGACGCGAGGTCTGGCTCTCGGCCAAGGAAGGCACTGGGGTGGAATTGCTCGAGCGGCGTCTGCTCGAGCTGGCCGGCTGGCGCGCGGCGGGGGAGGGCAGCTTCATGGCGCGCAGCCGCCACCTCGCCGCCCTGAACCAGGCGGCGAGACACGTGGCCGCCGCACGCGCACTGCCGGAGCGGCTCGAGCTCTTCGCCGAGGAGCTGCGCCAGGCCCAGGAGGCGCTCTCAGCCATCACCGGCGAATTCACCTCCGACGACCTGCTCGGCGTGATCTTCAGCCGGTTCTGTATCGGCAAGTAGACATAGACTCGAGCATCACGACCGCGACGTATCAGATGCGCTTGGCGGTCGGCTGGCTGCGTTTGTGTGTAACCAAGGGGACGCCGGCCTGGAAGGTGTAGTCGTCCCCATCGCGATGAACGGCCTTGGTCGCGCGCAGCGGGTGGCTCATGGTCCAGCGCAATTCGGACAGGAACAGCAGCTCGTCGATGACCTCATAGGGAAAGCCGCGCCGGTCGAAACGGTCGTCGAGGATGAGGCTGTCCAGGTAGGTGTCGATCTCGTCGCGGAACCACAGCTGCACCAGTGCTGCGCAGATCCTCGGATAGAGCGTCTCGAGCGCGCTGAGACAGGACTGGCTGGGTACCGGACGACCCTGCACATTGCAGGCTGGCTTTA
>JBBIKZ010000125.1:0-6578 GCA_037445185.1 Hydrogenophilales bacterium
CTCCTTTCTCGAAGTCATGGCATCATGCCACCGCCGCGCCCGGCAAAACTTCTCGCCTGCGGCAAAAACAGAATTTACAGAAAGAATGGTACACAACTCATGCTGGTACTGGGCCTCGAAACCTCCTGCGACGAGACCGGCGTCGCCCTCTATGACAGCGACCGCGGTCTGCTCGCCCACGCCCTGCACTCCCAAGTGGCGATGCATGCGGACTATGGCGGTGTGGTGCCCGAGCTGGCCTCCCGCGACCACATCCGCCGCGCCCCGCGCCTCATTCGCCGGGTCCTCGCGGAGGCCGGCCTGGCCCTCACCGACCTGGACGCCGTGGCCTACACGCAGGGGCCGGGTCTGGCCGGCGCCCTGCTGGTGGGGGCGGGGCTGGCCAGCGGACTGGCGTATTCCCTCGGCATCCCGGCGATCCCCGTGCACCACCTGGAGGGCCACCTGCTCTCACCCATGCTGGCCGAGCCGCGGCCTGCGCCACCCTTCGTCGCCCTGCTGGTCTCTGGCGGCCACACCCAGCTCATGCGGGTGGAGGGGGTGGGGCGTTACGAACTGCTGGGCGAGACCCTGGATGACGCCGCCGGCGAGGCCTTCGACAAGACCGCGCAGCTTCTGGGGCTTGGCTATCCCGGCGGGCCGGCCGTGGCCCAACTGGCGAGTCACGGGGACGCCTACAAATACAAGCTGCCGCGCCCCATGCTCGCCAGTCCGTCGCTGGATTTCAGCTTCGCCGGGCTGAAGACCGCCGTGTTCACGCTCACCCAACGAGTGGGGCCGGACGCTGCAGCGGACATCGCCGCCGCCTTCCAGATTGCCGTGGTGGACGTGCTGGCCGGCAAGACCCAGGCCGCCCTGAAGGCGACGGGACTCGACCGTCTGGTGGTGGCCGGCGGGGTCGGGGCGAATCGGGCGCTGCGCGCGCGGCTGGACAGCCTGGCGCGGCAGCACCATTTCAGCGTGTTCTACCCGCCCCTGGATTTGTGCACCGACAACGGTGCCATGATCGCCTACGCCGGTGCCCTGCGGCTGGCCGAGGGGAGTACCGACGGGTCCTTCGGCGTGCGGCCGCGCTGGGAACTGGCCGATCTGCCGCCCGTGGCCTGAGTTTCATTTGTGCGGCGGCCAGGGGATGCCGAGCAGCTCTGCCGCCTGTTCGGGAAAGGCGAGCAGGAGCAGGACCAGCGCCGAGAGCAGGAGCAGGATGAAGGTGCCGAATACGCTGGTCGGTCGCAGCACACCCCAATAGCGGGCGGCGAGGAACAGCATGTCCTTGCGGTGTTCGGCGAGCCGGAGCCATCGGGTGAGCAGGTTGACCGCGAGATACACCCCGTAGCCGCCGGTGAGCGCCGCCAGGACGATGCGGAAGACGGTGAACATGTCCACCTCGGCGCCGACGATGAAGCCCTTGTACCACAGGCCCACCAGGGCTACGCCTAGGGACGCGGCCAGGGCCAGGGCGATGTTGACCACCATGCGCCGCCGCTCGCGGGCGAGGTCCTGCTGGCGCTGGATGAAGAAGCCATCCACCTCGGCCTTGAAGTATTCCGTCTTCTCGCGCACCAGCTCGGCGATCTCGCGCTTCATGACGGCGATGCGGTCATCCAACACCTGGGACAGGCGGTCGGCGGCATAGTCGACCAGCTCGCGCACGTCTTCCTTGGTGAACTGGCGCTGGCTGTGCAGCTCCTCGGAGATCTTGTCCAGCTTGGCGTCGATCTCGCTGCTCGCGCTCTCGACGACCGCGCGCAGTTCCTTGCCGGCCAGGCGCACCCCTTCGCCCATCACTTCGGACAGGCGCTCGCCGGCACGGTCGATGGCGGCCTGTGAGGCGGTGGCCAGGCTCTCCCGGGCGTAGTCCATTTCTTTCTGGAACCAGGTCATGGGCGGGCCTTTCAGGCCTTCCTGCCGAAGCCGGCCTCTTCGCCACGCAGCAGCTTGCGGATGTTGGCCCGGTGCCGCCAGACGATGAGAGCGGCAAGGGCGAGCATCGCGCCGCTCAGTGCCGCATCCCGGCTCAGCAGCCAGGCATAGATCGGGGCGAGGCCGGCGGCCGTCAGGGCGGAAAGCGAGGAGATGCGCGTGATGCCGAACACCGCCAGCCAGGTGGCGAGACAGGCGAGCCCCAGCCAGGGATCGAGCGCCAGCAGCACCCCCAGCGCGGTGGCCACGCCCTTGCCGCCCTGGAAGTGGAAGAACACCGGCCAGACGTGACCGGCGAACACCGCCAGGGCGGCCAGCGCCGGAGTCCACGCCGGCAGGGCATAGGCATGGGTCGCCCAGACCGCCAGGAGGACCGCCAGCGCCCCCTTGGCGGCGTCGCCGGCTAGGGTCAGCGCCGCGGCGGATTTGCGACCGGTGCGCAGGACGTTGGTCGCGCCCGGGTTGCCGGAACCGAAGCTGCGCGGGTCGGGCAGGCCGTACAGACGGCTCACCAGCACGGCGAAGGACACGGAGCCGATCAGGTAGGCAGCGATCAGGGTCAGCAGGATGGGAAGCATCGGCTTAGAATGTCGGGCTTTTCCCCGGCGGCGAGCGTCATGGACATACTGTTTCTGAGGGATTTTCGCCTCGATCTGATTATCGGCTTATACGAGTGGGAGCGCAAAGCGCCCCAGCCGGTGCTGATCGATCTGGAGATCGGGCTCTACGACCACAAGGCGGGTCACAGCGACGACGTGCGCGACACCATAGACTACGGCCGGGTGGCGGAGCGTATCCGGGAAAGCACCGCCCAGCGCCCCTTTCGCCTGGTGGAGGCCCTGGGTGAGCACATCGCCGAGATCGTGCGCGGCGAATTCGGTGCCCCCTGGGTCAGGGTGACGGTGCGCAAGCTGGCCATCCTGCGCGGTGTGAAGGATCTGGGCATCGTCATGGAGCGGGGCAGCAGGATCTAGGTGTCAGGTGTCAGGTTACGGGGGACAGGTCACGGCAAGCTCCCCCCCTTCAGTGCGATCGGAGTAGCCATGTCTGATTGCAGTTCACTGTTACCTGCTCCCTGTCACCTGATACCTGAAGCCTACGCCGCCGCAGTCCCGCCTGCCGCCGGCGTGTGGTGCCGGCCTGGTCAACCCCGCGGGTGATGCCGCGCGTGCAGTTGCTTGAGCCGCGCGCGCGCCACATGGGTATAGATCTGGGTGGTGGAGATATCGGCATGCCCCAGCAACAACTGAACCACCCGCAGATCGGCGCCGTGGTTGAGCAGGTGGGTGGCGAAGGCGTGGCGCAGCGTGTGCGGCGAGAGCCGAGCGTTCACGCCGGCGCGCGCGGCGTAGGTCTTGATCAGGTGCCAGAACATCTGCCGCGTCATGGCCCCGCCGCGACGCGTGACGAAGAGGACAACGCTGAGATGCCCCGCCAGCAGGCGCGGGCGGGCCTCACGCGCGTAGCGCTCGAGCCATTCCGACGCAACCTCGCCCATGGGCACCAGCCTCTCCTTGGCGCCCTTGCCCATGACCTTCACCACGCCCATGTCGAGGCTCACCGCCTGCACGCTCAGGCCGACCAGCTCCGACACCCGCAGCCCACAGGCATAGAGCAGCTCCAGCATGGCCCGGTCGCGCAGTCCCAGGTCGGTAGTCACGTCCGGCGCGGCAAGGAGGGCCTCGACATCCGCTTCCGAGAGGCTTTTCGGCAGCGGGCGGGGGAGCCTCGGCGGCTCGATGGCGAGGGTCGGATCGTCGGGCCGCAGGCCCTGGCGGTTGAGCCAGCGGTAGTAGCGCTTGAGGGCCGAGAGCTGGCGGGCGATCGAGCGCGCGGCGATGCCTTGCCCAAGGCCCCGTTCACCCAGGAAACGCTGCACCTCGCCTGGCCCGGCCGTCGGCAGGGTCAGCCCGTGGCTGGCGAGCCAGCGGGCGAACTGCGTCAGATCCCGGCGGTAGCTCTCCAGGGTGCGCGGGCTCAGTCCTTCTTCCAGCCAGAGGGCGTCGCAGAAGGTATCGAGCTCATGCTGCCAGGATGCCTTCATGCCGCAGGAGCCAGCGCTTGATTTCGATGCTGTAGCCGTTGTCCGCATGGGCGAAGCCACCCAGCCCGCGTTTGCCGACGACGCGATGGCAGGGCACGACGATGGGCAGAGGGTTGTCGCCCACCGCCTGGCCGACGGCGCGGGGCGCGCTGTCGAGCAGCGTGGCCAGTTCCCCGTAGGTGCGAATCTCGCCGCAGCCGATGGCCCGAATGGCCTGCCACACCCGCTGCCGGTAAGGCGTGCCGGCCGGCGCGAGGGGGAGATCGAAGACCGTAGTGGGGTCGCGGAAATAGGCCGCCATCTGCAGGGCGACGCGCCGTGCGAGCGCCGTCTCGGGCGGCTTGACGGGGTGCCCGGGGGGGAGCAGGTCGATGCCGGTCAGACGATCAGCGTCGCCGCGCAGCCCCAGGGCGCCGAAGGGCGCTGGGATGACCGCGCTGTAAGGGGCAAGGGGGGAGGGCAGCATGGGCGACATTTTCACCCGCTGCCCGCCGGAAGGGAATGGCGCGCTGGCAAGGGTCGGCGCGGAGGCGGCCTGCAGGGGACGCTCAGGCCGTCTGGGGACTGGATTCCGCCGACTTCACCACCCGGCGCCGCGGCACCAGGTCTGCGTCGAGCAACTGCTCGATGCGGGAGAACACCTCCAGACGCGAGAACGGTTTCTTCATGAAATCGTCGGCGCCGATACGGGTGCCGAAGAATTGCTCGGCGGCCTTTTCGTTGCCGCTCATCATGATGAGCGCAATCTGCCGCGTCCGGGCGTCACGGCGCAGCGCGCGCAGGGCGGCGAAGCCGTTCATGCCGGGCAGGACGATGTCCAGAAAGATGAGGTCCGGCGGCTCCTCCTGTGCCATCGCCAAGCCCTTTTCCGCATCCGGCGCATGCAGGGGGATGAAGCCGACCGACCCGAGCATCTTGCGCAGGGCGATGGCGATGGTGGGCGAGTCGTCGATGATCAGCACGCGGGTGCCGTTGCGCGCATTCACACGGGGTCGACGTCTGCGATCGACGAAGGTGGTGGCCTGCCCCGAGCCGGCAGCGTCGGACGCTGAGCTGTTTTTGCCGACGATGGACTTGAGAAAGCCGAACAGTCCCATGCCTATCCTGCACCGTCCCTGTGTGTGCAATAGGCCCTCGTCCTCCAGAGAGGTGTCGGGGCCACGGATTTGATCTCGTTGCGCATAGATTACACCAGATGTGCGCGAGCCGTTAACCCGCAAAGATGAGGCCGCTTGCGCGGCCCTTGGCTAGATTCGGGGGGCTCACAGGTGAGGCTCGATCTGGCGGCGCAGCCACTCGTGGAAGTGCGTCATGCCGTCCTCCATGGGCGACTGGTAGGGGCCTTCCTGACTGAGGCCCTGCTCGCGCAGGGCCTTGCGCCCGCGGTGCATGCCGTAGCAGATATCGTCGTCCTCCACCGCGGTCTCGCGGTAGGCGGTCTGCTCGGCCGCCTTGTATTCGGGTTCGAATAGCGCGATGTCCTCAGGATAGTAGAACTCCACCACGTTCAGACAGCTCTCCACACCGGTGGGGACGATGTGGCTCACCACCAGGGTGTGCGGGTACCACTCCACCATGATGTTGGGGTAATAGGTGAGCCAGATGGCGCCATGCTCCGGCTCACGTCCCTCGCGGTAGCGCAGCACCTGGTCGTGCCACTGCCGATAGACCGGCGTGCCCGGCTTGGCCAAATGCTCGTGCACGCCCACCGTCTGCACCGAGAACCACTCGCCGTACTCCCACCTGAGCTGATCGCAGTCGACGAAATGCCCCAGCCCGGGGTGGTAGGGCACCACGTGGTAATCCTCCAGATAGACCTCGATGAAGGTCTTCCAGTTGAAGTCATACTGGGTCACCACGGTCTGGTCGTAGACATAGCCGGTGAAATCCAGCTCCCGCGCCGCGGACATGCCGGCCAGGTCCTCGAGCACGTCGCGCTTGCCGGCAAACAGCAGGCCGTGCCAATTCTGCAGAGGCGTCTTGTTCAGGTGCAGGCAGGGGTTGTTCGGGAAATGCGGCGCCCCCACCAGCTCACCGTTCAGATCGTAGGTCCAGCGGTGGAAGGGGCAGACGATGTGATTGGCGTTGTGCTGCACACTGCCGCGACCCTTGAGCATCAGCGCCTGG
Organism: Hydrogenophilales bacterium; assembly: GCA_037445185.1. Taxonomy (GTDB): domain Bacteria; phylum Pseudomonadota; class Gammaproteobacteria; order Burkholderiales; family Thiobacillaceae; genus JANWZL01. The sequence goes on from JBBIKZ010000125.1 coordinate 6,095, forward strand.
CGGTGACGGCAGACGTTGGACAGCAATTCCACGCCGTTCGCATTGCGCACCAGCATCTTGCCGCCGCCGTGCAACCAGTCGAGCACCTGGTAGTCGCCCAGTTCGGGCACCATCAGCTCGTGTCCGACGTAGCCGGGACCGTTCTTGAACAGGAGCTCCATCTCCAGTTCGTATACCTTGGGGTCGAAATACCAGTCCACCGGCAGCGCCGGGCTGACCTTAGTGAGAACAGAAGAACCCGCCAGATCCGACATGGCCCATTCCCTCCAAAAATCAATGATTAAGCAGTACAAGGGCGGGATTATCCCCCCACCCCCCAGGGTGGGCAAGGGTAATATTGCACTTTAATGTCCGGAACCGGCCGGCTGGGTCGGGGCACGATATCCGGCACATGCTGCCGTCCATGCCTCCCATGGCTGCAAGGTTAAGACTGTGCATGCGCAAAGCCTGGGTTTCCGCGCCCGGCCGTGAGGCCGGGCGATGC
>JBBIKZ010000126.1:0-6534 GCA_037445185.1 Hydrogenophilales bacterium
CACCACCGGCCGCGAGGGCGACATCTCCATCGCCAACCTGAAACGCACCCTGCGCAGGCAGTCAGCCATTTAGCGCTATCCATACATTGCCCCTGTTTACGCTGCTCTTCATCGACGCCGACAAGCGTCCCACGATGAAAGGCAGCGCAGACAGATGGGCATCCACCAAGCTCGCCGCACCCCCACGGTAGCGGACGCCGCTCTCCTCACCGAGGACGAGGCAGCACAACTCCTCAAGATTCGGCCGGCGACGCTGGCGACCTGGCGCGTCAAGGGCCGCCCAAACCTGCCCTTCGTTCGCGTTGGCCGCTGCGTGCGCTATCGCCGCCAGGACATCCTTGCCTTCATCGAAGGCCACCTCGCCAGCCACACCGGCCAAGGGCGCGCATGAACACCGTCTCCTTGGCCGGGCGTCCCGACTGGGCCAAGCCGAAGCCGGTGACCGGCGACGCACCCCTGCCACTTACACGGGAGATCGATCCGCCGACACCGTTCCCGGTGGACGCCCTCGGCCCCATTGGTGCCGATGTGGTGAAGGCAATGCACACGGTCATCCAGGCTCCGGTGGCGTTGCTTGGCCAGACCATCCTCGCCGCGATGAATCAGGTCGCACAACCCCATGCCAACGTGGTGGTCGATGGCCGCATCTCCCCGCTGTCCGAATTCTTCCTCACCCTGGGCGAATCGGGCGAACGCAAATCGGCGGGCGACAGTTGGGCGCTTGCCCCGGTGCGTGCCCGGCAGCGTCTGCTGATGCAGCAATACGCCAGCGAGCGCGCGCAGTACGACATGGCCGCCCAGCTCTTTGAAGCACAGGCCAAACGCATCCTTGCCGACAAGAAACTTTCGACCGAGGCTCGTCAGGCCAAGCTGGCCGAGCTCGACAAGCCCAAGGCACCGATCATGCCGATGCTCATCGTCACGGAACCCACCTCCGAGGCTCTGCAACGGCAACTGGCCCACGGCCTGCCCTCCATCGGCCTGATCAACGATGAAGCCGGCCAATTGCTCGGCGGCTTTGCCATGAGCAGCGAGAAGAAACTCGGCACGCTGGCCACGCTATCCCGCCTGTGGGATCGTGGCGAATTCGACCGGGTGCGTGTCGGAGACGGTTCCGGCACCTACTACGGCCGCCGCCTCAACCTGCATCTGATGGCGCAACCCATTGTTGCTTCGATGCTGCTGGCCGATCCGCTCGCCCGCGAGCAAGGCTTTCTGGCGCGCTGCCTGATGAGCTTCCCGCAGTCGACCGCTGGCAGCCGCCGTTACGTGGAAACCGACCTCGGCCACACCCCGGAATACCGGCGCTACGCCGCACGTCTGACCGATCTGCTGGAACGCCCGTGGCCCCTCCTGGAGGACGACCACGAACTCGATCCGCCCGCGATCAGCCTGACGCCGGCCGCCAAGCGTACCTGGGTGGCGCTCTACAACGACATCGAGCACGCCTTGGGCAAGGACGGGGAGCTGGCTCCGATACGGGCGCTGGCGTCCAAGGCGCCGGAACACATCTCCCGTCTGGCCGGCACCTTCGCCGTGTTCGAGGGTGAAGCCCATGTCAGCGAGAACCACGTCGACCGCGCGGCCGCGCTGATGCAGCACTACCTCGGCGAGGCCCTTCGGCTGTGGGGCACCGGCCAGGTCTCCGCGGAACTGAGGCTCGCCCAGGAGGTGCTGAACTGGCTGCGCGACAAGATGGGACCGGGCCGCGCCATCCCGCTGGCTGACATCTACCGCAATGGGCCGGCGGCGATCCGCAGTGCCGGTACCGCGTGGCGCGTGATGCAACTGCTCGCCCATCACGGCTGGGTGGTTGCCGCCGAACATCCCACGGCCCGCGAGGCCTTTGAACTGGTGGCCGTGTGATGGGCTTCCAATTCTCCCGCTCCGTCGCTGCGAATCTTGCGAATCCCGCGAAATCGGACGTCGCGCCTGAATCGACGGCTGCGCGCAGCGATGCGCAAGCTGCGAATTCCATCGATCACGCCGACCGCATCCGCGGCACCGACTGTCGCTGGCTCGCGATGAGCGGCGTGCGTCGTGACGCTGGCCCCAAACACAAACCCGTGGTCGCCAACCGTGGCTGCCAGCCGGTGCGTGACTTGACGCGCCGTTGCGTGGGCTTCGCGCCCGATGCCGACAACCCGGCTCAGCGCCGTGGCTTCGAACCCTGGCCGGGACTGGCTGCCTTCCATTCATTCAACGCCACGCCACCCGGCGTCGGGGGTGGCATTCGCTATGGAGAGCATCGTGAATCACTCGCCATCCATCCCCAAGAACCTGCACCCGATCTGGTACCGCCATTTCGGCTTCCAGCCGCAGGCAACCCGTGATTCCCGCTACCCGTGGCCCGACCACGCCCCGGATTCCAACCACTGACCCAAGGAGACTTCAGATGAACCTGATTGCCAAGATGAAGAAGCAAACCGGCCAGATCGGCCAGACGGCGGAAGCCGTCAATACGCTGCTGCCCGCCGATGCACTGGCGAGCTTGCGCCAACTGATCGACCCGATGCGCGAGCGCATGGCCCGCCACGACGAGGCCATCCAGGCGCTGGCCATTGCCCGGGCGCGGCTGCTCGATCTGAAAGAACTGCCGCCGCCGGACATGACGCTCGCCGTCGAACGCGAGCTTCTGGTCGGACGCGGCGATGTCGAAGCCCTGCGTGCATTCGATGCCGAACACGGAGAGCACCTGGCCGCCGAGCGCGCGAAACGGGAAACACTCATGCGCGAGCGTGAGGAATTACCCGCCCGAGTCCAAGCCCTGGAAACCCTGATCAAAAAAATCGCGGGCGAGATGAAGGAGCGCATTCCCGATCTCCACCGGGCGCACGAACTCGTCACGGAGCTGTTCAAGCCCTTTGCCAAGGAAGCGTTTGAAGCGGCGCAAACCTATGTCGATGCCGCACGACGCGCCCATGCCGCCGCAGAGGCGCTCGCCAAGACGGTCAGCGCCTACCGCTATGACCTCTTCGGCGATTTCAAGCAGATCATGGCACCGGAACTGTATGGCGTGCGTGGGCGCAATGTCCTGCCCCAGGGATTGCCCGGCATCTGTCATGAGGAAATCGAGCGGCTCAATCATGCCCTCAATGACATCGACGAGGATCTCTACGCACGGCTGACGTCGTAGCTCGAGGCGGCGGGCCTCTGCGGAGACCAGTTGCGTGTCTATGGGCCGCCGGCCAAAGACGACTCGCGGCGCATCTACACCCCGGAGCAGCTCACGCCTGGGCGCATCAAGCAAATGCCGACACCGCTGAGTGCTGCGGCAGCCGTGGAGACGATCCACACCTGAGAACGCTTGGCAGGACTCGTGACTCCGGTCGCGGGTCCTTCCTTGCCACAAAGCCATGCGGGGGGCGCGAGCGCGCGCCCTCGCCAGCGACAGAACCCGAAACAGGGTTACCAGTTACCACCCTGGTTACCACCCGGCGATCTGACGGGTTACCACCAATCAAGGAGATGACATGAACACCACGACGATCCACAGCAGGGCCGCCGATCCCCTGCCCATCGAGCGGCTGGCCCACTACGACCCGGAAGTCGAGCAGCGCGTGCAGCAGTGGCTCGCCAGCGGACAGTTGCTGGCCTGGATTCCCATCCTCAGCCAGGAGAACTTCCCGGACGTCCCGCCCGAGGTCTTGCGCTTTGCCGACCGGTATCAGGCAGCCATGCGCTGGCCGATCCAGCGGCCGGAGGACTTGCTGGGTTTGCCGGAGGGCATCACCGGCTGGTTGCTGCCGACCAGTGCCGACGATACCGACGTGGCCTGCGGCGTCTGGAACGGCGAGGTCTACATCCTGGGCGTGCGGGACAAGCGTACCGGGCGCTCGCAGACCCTGCTGGGCCAGCGTTTCGATGGGGCGACAGGGCAAGCCGATGGCGCCGAACCGAGCGCGGTTTGACTTGGCTTTTGCCCGGGACAGCGCGTTCATGCAACTCCCTCATCACCAGGAGTTTCCGATGAACAAGAATCCCACTCTGGCCGCGCAGCTGGCGGCCTTACCCACTATGCCCATCGAACGTCTCTGGGCGCTGTGGGATCAGCATTTTCCGCGTCGGCCCGTGCGGGTCAATCGGCACTATCTCGAAGCGCGTCTGGCCTACCGGCTGCAGGAGATCGCCTTGGGCGGTTTGCCGCCGGAGGTCAAACGGCATCTGGTCGACTGCGGCGAGCGGCACTCCAAGATCAAAGTCGGGCGTGGCCCCGAGCTACGCCTGATGCCGGGCACCGTCCTGATCCGCGAGTGGGATCGCCGCGAGTATCGCGTCACGGTGACCGCCGAGGGACTCTACGAGCTCGACGGCCAGCGCTACAAAAGCCTCTCGGCGGCGGCCCGCGCCATCACCGGCACGCATTGGTCGGGGCCGGCCTTCTTTGGCGTGAAGGGAGGGCGGAAGTGACTCTGGTTGCTCCGAAACGCTGCGCCGTCTATTGCCGGGTGTCCACGGACGAGCGTCTCGACCAATCCTTCAACTCCATCGATGCGCAGAGGGAGGCGGGACACGCTTTCATCGCCAGCCAGGCATCATGTGGCTGGATCGCCGTGCCCGACGATTATCTCGACCCGGGTTTCTCGGGCGGCAACATGGAGCGCCCCGCCTTGCGTCGCCTGATGGCCGACATCGAGGAGAGCAGGATCGACATCGTCGTGGTCTACAAGATCGACCGGCTGACACGGAGTCTGACCGACTTCGCCAAGCTCGTGGAGCTCTTCGAGCGCCACAAGGTCTCTTTCGTCTCGGTCACCCAGCAGTTCAACACGACGAGCCCGATGGGGCGGCTGATGCTCAACGTCCTTCTTTCCTTCGCCCAGTTCGAGCGCGAGGTCACCGGCGAGCGCATCCGCGACAAGATCGCGGCCTCCAAAGCCAAGGGGATGTGGATGGGCGGCATCATCCCCTTGGGCTACCGGGTCGAGGCGCGGCGTTTGCTCGTGGAGCCTGCCGAGGCCCGAAATGTGCGGCGCATCTTCGAAGCCTTCGTCGCCTGCCGGTCGACCACCGATCTGGTGCGACGGCTGAACGCCGAGGGCATCACCAGCCGCAAGGGCACCCCCTTCACCAAGCAGGCGCTGTGGAAGCTGCTCAACAACCGCATCTACCTGGGCGAGATCATGCACAGGGGCAAGGTCTTTGCCGGTCAGCACGAGGCGATCATCGAGCGCGCACTGTGGGAGCGGGTACAGGCGGTGTTTGCCGAAAACAGCAATGCGCGCCGACAAGAGACCTGGCACAAGCGCGGGCCGGAGTTCCTGCTGGCGGGACTGATCTTCACCGAGGACGGCGAGCGCTTGCAGCCTGCCTTCACCACCAAGGCCAACGGCAGGCGCTATCGCTACTACGTGCCCAAACGCATACAGGCCTTCGGCGCATCTCATCCGATCGGGCGGCTGCCGGCCGAGCCGATCGAGGCGATGGTGCTCAATGAGATTCATGCGCAGCTGCGCGCGCCCGAGGCGGTGCAAGCGGTATGCGAAGCAGCGCATGCGCGCGGTTTGACCGAGCCGCAGGTCGTGCTCACGTTGTTGCACAACCTCGCGGGCGTCTGGGCGGCGCTCTACCCGGCGGAGCGGGCCCGTATCGCGCGGTTGTTGATCGAGAAGGTGGTGGTGAGCGAGTCAGCCGTCTCCATCGTCTGGCGCGACATTGGCTGGTCGGCGCTCGTTGGCGAGCTTGCGCCCGGCGCCATCGGCGCGGAGCTGGCCGAACTCGAGGAGGTGGCGGCATGACGCGAATTCTGCAGACGGGCGCGGCGACCCGGCAGGCCGGTGTGCAGCTGACGACGGTGATTCCGGTGCGCATCCGGCGGCACGGCGGACGCAAACGGGTGGTGCCGGCGCCGACTGATGCCCATGCCATTGCCGAACACGATCCGCCGATGCTGACGGCGTTGACGCGGGCCTTCCACTGGCAGCGGCTGATCGAGGAGGGGGTGATGAAAAGCGGTTCGGAGATCGCTCGTCGGGAGGGGCTGCATCCGACCACGGTCAACGAGCTGCTGCGTCTGACTTTGCTCTCACCGGCGATGGTGCAGGCGATTCTTGCCGGGCGGCAGCCGAAGGCCTTGAGTTTGCTGTGGCTGAAGAATCATCAGCTGCCGGCAGCCTGGGATGCGCAGCAGGCCTTGTTCGACGCGCTCGATGCGTCAGGCGGGTTCGACTCGCTGTCGCATGGCACGGTTGCCGGCGAACCGTGCTGCGCAAACCCGCATCGCGCCGAGGGGGCGAGCAAAGTCCAGCCACAGGTCGGATGGAGAAAAGAGAGGATTTCGGCCGCTGAAAAGCCGCAGAATGCGCCGGTCGCCGCCGGCCGGAACATCGCATGTGCCGGCAACCCGCGCCAGGACTGGCCTTCGGCGCGCCGATAAAAAAGCCAGCGCGAGGCTGGCTTTGGGGATGTGGTGGAGCGGAGGAGGATCGAACTCCCGACCTTCGCATTGCGAACGCGACGCTCTCCCAGCTGAGCTACCGCCCCAAAGGCCCGCCATTTTATGGTTAAAGCGGGATGGCGTAAATCCTTGCGCCG
>JBBIKZ010000127.1:0-6510 GCA_037445185.1 Hydrogenophilales bacterium
GGTTGAACCCGGCGGGTGCATACCGAAGCAAATCGGTGATCATGGCCGGGCGGCAGGACGGGCCGTAGATCCGGGCATAGGTCGGGCTTCAGCCCGACAACCGTAAAGCGCAACGACACGCCCTCGGGCTGAAGCCCGACCTACATTCCCCCCCGCCCGTCTGGCGCCTCAATAGATCAGGGTCGCGCGCGGGTTGATGATCTCCAGGACCTCCACCGCCTCCAGCAGGGCCTCCTGCCGGATCTCCGGCAACACTGCCAGGTCCAGCCCCAATCGTGTGCCCACCGCCGGATCGATGGCCGGGCGATAGTCGGGCTGGGGCTGAGCCGTCTTGAGTTGCGGCGCCGTGCCTGCCGCCAGGTCCTGCGCCACGTGCACGATTGCCACCTCGCGGACGTGGGCGGGGGCCTGCATGGGCCTGAGCTGATAGGCCACGGCGGTCACGAGCAGCGGCGGCAGCCGCCAGGCGGCGAGCAGGGCCGCCCCCAGCTCGGCATGGTCGAACCCGAACACACGCCGTTCCGCCGCGGCCAACTGCAGCGCGGACATCCCGGGCGAGAGGATCTCCCGATAATGCACCGGGCGCCGGGCATAGAACACTAGACGTCCCACCGCGTGCAGCAGGCCGGCGAGGAAGAGTTCGTCGGGGTTGCCAGTGCGGGCGCGGCGGGCCAGCGCGCGAGCGATGGCCGCGCAGGCGGTGCTGTTCTCCCAGAAGGCCTGCATGTCGACGAGGTCGGCGGGTAGCCCCTTGAAGGCGCGCGTGACGGAAAGCGACAGGACCATGGCGCGCAGGGCCCGCTGGCCGATGAGGTTGATGGCCATGGGGATGCTGCCCACCTTGGCCGGCAACCCGTAATAGGCGCTGTTGGTCATGCGCAGCACCGCCGCCGCCAGGCCGGCGTCGCGCTCAATCACCTCGGCCAGCTCCTGCAGGTTAGCCTGCGGGTCCTCCATCAGTTCGTTCAGGCGCAGCGCTGCATCGGGCAGGCTGAAGAGGGTGCCCACCTCTTGCACGAGTGCTTGGGCTGTCATGGCGTCACGGTCTCTGGGGAAGGTGCGATGAGTTGACGGCCAGCGTCCGACCTGTCGCTCAGGATAGCGCCAATCGGCCCGTGGCTCATCCGGGAATTGCCCGTCCTATCCGCTTCGTGCCGCGCCGCCGGCGGAAATCCGGCCGGCACCCGCTAGCAGCGCCGCAACACCGGTTTCAGATGGCGCCCGGTGTGGCTCGCCGTGTTGCGCGCCACCGCCTCCGGCGTGCCCTCGGCGATGATGCGCCCCCCCCCCTCGCCGCCTTCGGGGCCGAGGTCGATCACCCAGTCGGCGGTCTTGATGACGTCCAGGTTGTGCTCGATCACCACCACCGTGTTGCCGTGCTCGACCAGCCGGTGCAACACCTGGAGCAGGAGCGCGATGTCGTGGAAGTGCAGCCCCGTGGTGGGTTCGTCCAGGATGTAGAGGGTGCGGCCGGTGTCGCGCTTGGACAGCTCCAGGGCGAGCTTCACCCGCTGCGCCTCGCCGCCCGAGAGCGTGGTGGCCGACTGGCCGAGGCGGATGTAGCTCAACCCAACATCCATCAGGGTCTGCAGCTTGCGCGCCACCACCGGCACCGGGTTGAAGAAGGCGCGCGCCTCCTCCACGGTCATCTCCAGCACCTGATGGATGTTGCGTCCCTTGTACTCCACCTCCAGGCTCTCGCGATTGTAGCGGCGGCCGTGGCAGACGTCGCAGGTGACGTAGATGTCGGGCAGGAAGTGCATCTCCACCTTGATCAGCCCATCGCCCTGGCAGGCCTCGCAGCGCCCGCCCTTGACGTTGAAGGAGAAGCGGCCCGGCGCGTAGCCGCGCTCGCGCGCGGTGGGCGTGCCGGCGAAGAGCTCGCGGATCGGGGTGAACAACCCCGTGTAGGTGGCCGGGTTGGAGCGCGGCGTGCGGCCGATGGGGCTTTGGTCGACGTTGATGACCTTGTCGAGCATCTCTGCGCCCTCGATGGTCTCGAACGGCGCGGGCTCCAGGGCGGCGCCGTTGAGCTGTTGGGCCAGCGCCGCATAGAGCGTGTCGTTGACGAGGGTGGACTTGCCCGAGCCGGAGACACCGGTTACGCACACGAACAACCCCACGGGAAGGCGCAGAGTGAGGTCCTTCAGGTTGTTGCCGCGCGCGCCGGAGAGGATGAGCCAGCGGTCCTTGTCGGGCCGGCGGCGCTCGGTCGGCAGGGGGATGGTCCGGCGGCCGGCGAGATAGTCGGCGGTGAGCGAACGCTCGCAGGCGAGGATGTCCTGGAGGCTCCCCGTGGCCACGACGTGGCCGCCATGCTCGCCGGCACCCGGGCCCATGTCGACGATGTGGTCGGCGGCGCGGATCGCCTCCTCGTCGTGCTCCACCACGATCACCGTGTTGCCGAGATCGCGCAACTGCCTCAGTGTGCCGAGCAGACGGTCGTTGTCGCGCTGGTGCAGGCCGATGGAGGGTTCGTCCAGCACGTACATGACGCCGGTGAGGCCTGAGCCGATCTGGGAGGCCAGGCGGATACGCTGCGCCTCGCCGCCGGAGAGGGTATCGGCCGAGCGGTCGAGCGAGAGGTAATCGAGCCCCACGTTGTTGAGGAAGGCGAGCCGCGCGACGATCTCCTTGACGATCTTCTCCGCCACCTGGGCGCGATGGCCGCTGAGCGTGAGTTGCTCGAAGAAGCGCAGCGCCTCGCGGATGGGCAGGCGCGCGAGCTCGTGCAGGGTCTGCCCGCCCACGGTGACGTGGCGCGCCTCGCGTCGCAGGCGGCTGCCGCCGCACTCGGGGCAGGGGCGGGTGGCGATCAGCTTGGCCAGTTCCTCTTTCAGCAGTTGCGACTCGGCGTCGCGGTATCGGCGCTCCAGGGTGGGGATGACACCGTCGAAGGCGTGCCGGCGCGTCACCCGCCGGCCGCCGTCGCCCAGGTAGTGGAAGGGGATCTGCTCGCCGCCGCTGCCATAGAGCACCACCTGCCGGACCTTCTCCGGCAGCGCCTCCCAGGGCGTGTCGATGTCGAAACCATAGTGCAGGGCGAGTGACTCCAGCATGCGGTAGAAGAAGGCATTGCGGCGGTCCCAGCCCTTGATCGCGCCGGCGGCGAGCGACAGGTGGGGTAGGGCGACGACGCGTTGCGGATCGAAAAAGGTGACGCTGCCCAGACCGTCGCAGCGCGGGCAGGCGCCCATCGGATTGTTGAAGGAGAACAGCCGCGGCTCCAGCTCGGGCAGGGCGTAGTCGCACAGCGGGCAGGCGAATTTGGCGGAAAAGAGCGTCTGCCTGCCGCTGTCCATGTCGACGGCGATGGCCTTGCCGTCGGCGTGCCGCAGTGCCGTCTCGAACGATTCGGCCAGGCGCTGCTTCGCCTCGGGACGCACCTTCAGCCGGTCCACCACCGCCTCCACGGTGTGCTTGCGCTGCTTGTTCAGGCGCGGCACGGCATCGATGTCGTAGACCTCGCCGTCTATCCGCAGGCGCACGAAGCCCTGCGCGCGCAGCTCGTCGATGAGATTCGCCTGTTCGCCCTTGCGGCCCACCACCAGCGGCGAGAGGATCATGAGCCGGGTATCAAGAGGCAGCTCGAGCACCTGGTCCACCATCTGCGACACGGTCTGCGCCGCGAGCGCCACGCCGTGTTCCGGGCAGCGCGGCGTCCCGGCGCGGGCGAAGAGCAGGCGCAGGTAGTCGTGGATCTCGGTCACCGTGCCCACCGTGGAGCGGGGGTTGTGGCTGGCGGTCTTCTGCTCGATGGCAATGGCCGGCGACAGCCCCTCGATCAGGTCCACGTCCGGTTTTTCCATGAGCTGCAGGAACTGGCGCGCGTAGGCCGAGAGCGACTCCACGTAGCGGCGCTGCCCCTCGGCGTAGAGGGTGTCGAAGGCGAGCGAGCTCTTGCCCGAGCCCGACAGCCCCGTGATGACGATCAACCGGTGATGGGGCAGATCGAGATCGATGTTCTTCAGGTTGTGCGTGCGGGCGCCGCGGATGCGGATCATGATCGAACCGTGCAGGACAAACCGGGAATGATAGGTCGGTTGGCAAGCCGGACTCAAATCGACCCTCACCTGCGCTATCATCCGTCGCAATGAAACGGCGCGGATGGCGATGAACCGGTCAGGGGATTGGTACGCTCAGGCCCTGCGCGACCTGGATCAGGCGCGGGATTCGCAGGCGGCCGGTCGGCATGAATGGGCGTGCTTCGCAGCACAACAGGCGGCCGAAAAGGCGGCCAAGGCCCTGCACCTGGCCCTGGGGCAGGAGGCTTGGGGACATGTGATCTCGACCCTGCTCGAGGAACTGCCGCGACCGGTGCCGCCCGAGTTGGTCGACCAGGCCAAGGTCCTGGACAACTTCTACATCGCCACCCGCTATGCCAACGGACACCCGGCCGGTGCGCCCTATGAACATTACGGCCGGATCCAGAGCGATCTGGCCATCGCCTATGCCCGTGCGATCCTTGACTTCGTCCACGCTGAAATGGCCCGATCGCCAGGCGGTCGATGAGGCGGTGCGGGGGCTGGCCCAGAAGCTGGCGCGGTCGCATCCCGAACTCGAGCGATTGGGCTATTTCGGCTCCTACGCCCGCGGCGACTGGGGGGTCGGCAGCGACATCGATCTCATCGCCCTGGTGACCCGGTCGGGCCGATCCTTCACGGAGCGGAGGCTGGATTTCGATCTGGGCCGGCTCCCCGTGCCGGCGGACCTGCTCGTCTACACCCTCGAGGAGTGGGAGGGGCATCTCGCGTCCGGGGACCCTTTCTTTCGCCGCCTGGCCAGGGAGGTGGTGTGGATTCCGTTGCATGAGGGTGGCGGCACACGGGATGCGGCCAGGGCCACTCCCTCCCCTCAGACCAAGGGCGAGGATCCCTGGCTGGCCTGACCTGCCCTGCCACCCGTCTTACCCGTTTGCAGGACGCGACACGCTGGAGCGGTTCTGTGGCCGGAGCGCCTGGCGCACGGGTAAAATCCCTGGCCGCATCTCCTGTGTCCCCGACAGCCAGCGGCAGAACATGGCAGCCCACCCTTCGCCCAAGGACCCGATGACGCCCGCCGAACGCCGCGCCACGGTGTCGCTCGCCGGCATCTTCTGGCTGCGCATGCTGGGCATGTTCCTGATCCTGCCGGTGTTCGCCGTCTACGCAAAGACCCTGCCGGGGGGCGAGCACCATACCCTGATCGGGCTCGCCCTCGGCATCTACGGCCTCACCCAGGCCGCGCTCATGATCCCCTTCGGCATGGCCTCCGACCGCTTGGGACGCAAGCCGGTGATCGTCGTCGGGCTTGCGATCTTCGCCCTGGGCAGCTTTCTGGCGGCCTGGGCACCGGACATCTACTGGGTCATCATCGGTCGGGCGCTGCAGGGGGCGGGCGCCATCTCGGCGGCGGTGACGGCGCTGCTCGCCGACCTCACGCGCGAGGAGAAGCGCACCCAGGCCATGGCCGTCATCGGCAGCACCATCGGACTGACCTTTGCCTTTTCGCTCGCAGCGGGGCCGCTCATCTATCGCTGGATCGGCGTGCCGGGCATGTTCCTGGCCACCGGCATCCTCTCGCTGCTCGCCATCGCGGTCATCCGTTACTACACCCCCGATCCGGGGCCGGCCGCCTTCCACTCCGATGCCGAGGCCAACCCGGCACGTCTCGAGGACGTGCTGCGGCACATCGAGCTGCAGCGCCTGAACTGGGGCATCTTCGCCCTGCACGCCGCACAGATGGCCATGTTCGTCGTCGTGCCCTTCGCCCTGGTAGAGACCGGAGGGCTTGATGCCGAGCACCACTGGCAGGTCTATCTGCCGGTGCTGCTCGCCTCCTTTGCCTTTCTGGTGCCGGCCATCATCCACGGCGAGCGGCACGGGCGCATGAAACAGGTCTTCGTCGCTGCCGTGGCCCTGATGCTCGCGGCGCAGGTCGGCCTCGCCTTCTCGCTCGATGCCTTCTGGGGCATCGTCCTGGCGCTGCTGGCCTATTTCATCGCCTTCAATATCCTCGAGGCCTCGCTGCCCTCGCTGATCTCCAAGATCGCCCCGCCCGAGGCCAAGGGCACGGCCATGGGGGTGTACAACACCGCGCAGGCCTTCGGGCTTTTCTTCGGCGGCATGGCCGGCGGCTGGCTGGCCCAGCACCTGGGCTTTGCCGCCGTCTTCGCGTTCTGCGCCGCGCTGATGGTCGTTTGGCTGTGGCTCGCCTTGGGCATGACGCCGCCGCCGCGGGTGAAGACGCAGATGCTGCACATCGGCCCGATCGACGAGCTCGAGGCGCGGCGCCTGGCCACCCGGCTCACCGTCTTCGCCGGCGTGGAGGCGGTGAGCGTGCTGCCGCAGGAGGGGACGGTCCTGCTCAAGGTCAGCCAGACCGGCTGGGACGAGGAGGGGGTGCGGCATGCCCTCTACGGCGAACGCTGACCGGTCCGCCGTGGCGGCTGGCAGGGGCCATGCAGGCTTGTGGGGGAGACCGTCGTGAAGATCATCCTGGCCGACGACCACACCTTGTTCCGGGACGGCT
>JBBIKZ010000128.1:0-6411 GCA_037445185.1 Hydrogenophilales bacterium
GGGGGGGCTGCCGCTGGCACGTCTGTCTGCCATCTCCTACGGCGAGACCGAGCCCGCGGCGGACAATCGCACGCGCGAGGGACGCATGCAGAACCGTCGCGTGGTCCTCGTCGTGTTGCAATGATCCCGGCCGGGGCCGCAGGTCGTGCATAGGTCGGGCGTAGGTCGGGCCAGCCCGACAACCGACTACGGTAAAGACAATCCCGCCGGTCTGAAGACCGACCTACAAAGCCTGGATCTCAGGGATCGCAGTTCATACGGACAATCCGTACCAACCAACCCTGCCGTGACATTGCGAAGGAGTCGCAGATGGCCGTCACCACCACCGCCAGCGGTCTGCAGATCGAGGACGTCACCCTGGGCGAAGGCCCCGCCGCCACCGCCGGCCAGTGGGTGAGCGTGCATTACACCGGCTGGCTGACCGACGGGCGCAGGTTCGATTCCAGCCTCGATCGCAACGAGGCATTCGATTTTCCCCTCGGGCGTGGCCGTGTCATCCCCGGCTGGGACGAGGGGGTGCAGGGCATGCAGGTCGGCGGGGTGCGCCGCCTGACGATCCCGCCCGAGCTGGCCTACGGTCCCAGGGGTGCTGGCGGCGTGATACCGCCCAATGCGACCCTGGTCTTCGAGGTGCAGCTGCTGGCCATACGCTGAAGGCATCCGCCTCCCGGGGCTGGCCGAGTCGCTGAACTCACCCCGGGCTAGACGTGACCAGCACGTCAGGGTGCCGATTGCCCCTGGCGTGGAGAGGAGAGGAAGTTGCCGTAACTCGCCTCCGCGACCTTGAACCATTGCAGCTCCAGGTCGCGGAATTTCCGCCACTCCGCGTAGATCTTGCCGAACACGGGGTTTTTGGCGGCCTCCTCGTCATACAGCTGGAATGCGGCCTCGCGCGCCGCCTCCATGATGTCGGCGGGGAAGGCGTGCAGTTTCACCCCTTGGCTGACGAGCCGCAGCAATGCCTGGGGGTTCTTCGCGTCATACTCGGCCAGCATGTGGACATTGGCCTCGATGCAGGCGGCCTCGAAGGCATGCTGGTAGGCGGGGGGCAGCGCCTTCCACTTGTCCAGATTGACGTAGAAGGACAGCTGCGGCCCGCCTTCCCACCACCCTGGGTAGTAATAGTGCGGGGCGATCTTGTGGAAACCCAGCTTGGCGTCGTCGTAGGGCCCGACCCATTCGGCGGCGTCGATGGCCCCGCGCTCCAGGGCAGGGTAGATGTCGCCGCCGGCCAGGGTCTGGGGCACGACACCCAACTTGGCCATGATTTGGCCACCGAGGCCGGGGATACGCATCTTGAGCCCTTGCAGATCGGCCAGCGATTTGAGCTCCTTGCGAAACCAACCTCCCATCTGCACGCCCGTGTTGCCGCCCGGAAACTGGATGATGTTGTAGCTGGCGAACAGCTCGCGCATCAGCTGCATGCCGCCACCGGCATACATCCAGGCGTTCTGCTGCCGCGCGGTCAGGCCGAAGGGCAGGGCGGTGTCGAAGGCGAACGCCATGTTCTTGCCCACGTAGTAGTAGCTGGCGGTATGGCCGCATTCGACGGTACCTTGCTGGATTGCATCCAGCACCTGCAGCCCGGGTACGATCTCGCCGCCGGCATGGACCTTGATCTGGAACCTGCCGTCGGTGATCGCCTCGAGGCGGGCGGCCATGACCTCGGCCGCCCCGTAGATGGTATCCAGGCTCTTGGGAAAGCTGGACGCGAGCCGCCAGCGCAGCGTGGGCAGGTCCGCCGTTGGGGTGATGTCAGCCTGCCTGCCACAGCCGGCCAGGGTGAGGGCTGAACCTGCGGCCAGGCCGGCGCCGGCGAGAAAAGCGCGTCTGTGCATGCCGTGTCTCCTACTGAAAGCGGGTAGTTTGGATGCAGGGATTATAAAACCGGCCGGCCGGGCTCAGCCGGCGAGGCCGGGAAACAGCTCCAGCAGCCCGCGCGCGATCATCTCCACCGAGATGGCCGCAATGACCAGGCCCATCAATCGGGTGACGATGTGGATGCCCGTCGCCCCCATGCGACGGCTCAGGGGGATGGCGGCGCGGAAGATCAGCCACACGGACAGGGCGACCAGGGCGATGGGGATGAGCAGCAGGGACTGGTGGAGGAGGTGCTCCGCGCCCGAGTTGTGGCTGGCGAGGATCACCTGGGTGATGGCGCCGGGTCCGGCGAGCAGCGGCACACCCAGCGGCACCACGCCGACCGACTCGCGCTCCACCGCCTCCACCGCCTCCTCCTCCGTCTGGCGGATGGGCGTGCTTTTGGCCTGCATCATGGAGATGGCCAACAACAGCAGCAGCAGCCCGCCGCCGACCGAGAACGAGGCCAGACTGATGCCTAAGAAGTGCAGGATGGCGGTGCCCAGGAACACGGACAGCCCGAGCACCACGAGGACGGTGATCGAGGCCACGCGCGCCGCATGGACCCGGCGCTGCGCCGGCCAGCCATGGGTGGCGGTCAGGAACAAGGGGATGCTGCCGATCGGATCGACGATGGCGAACAGGCTGATGGCAATCTTGATGAGCTCACCCAGATCGGGCATGGCGGGCATAGTCCTGACGTAGAGCGGGCAGCCGACGTGTCGTGCGGCCACCAGGGCGCTGGCGTGTGGGGGCGCCAGCGACGCGATGGTGTGGATTATACCGGGCGGCGGTCGGTACCCAAGCCACGTCGCCCGATCTGACAAGTCCAGGGCAGCATGTGTCGTGGTGCACCTGGCAGGCGTACCGTGTAATGGGTCTCGGACAGGCGCGAGACCACCTCCACCTGCCTGCCCAGCACGGAGAGGAAGTGGTTGCGGGACAGGAAGTGCAGATTGACCGGTATGCCCACACGCCCGTCCTCGAACTGGATCAGCGGGCGGTGGCCGTGGCCTTCGATGAGTCTGGCATGCATGAGCGGGTGGCCATGGGATGACGAGCCACCCCATGCATTTGCCATGCCAGGCTTGGCCTGCCCATGTCCGGTCCTGTCAGGGTCGTAGCACCGGGGGCCGCCGCCCCCAGGCGCAGGCATGTCTGTCGATGACTCGTCGAACTGTCGAAACGCCGGCGTTCAGATGCGGCGAAACAGCAGATCCCATACCCCGTGACCCAGCCGCAACCCGCGCTGTTCGAACTTGGTCAGCGGACGGTAGGGGGGGCGGGGCGCATAGCCCTCGGCCGTGTTCACCAAGCCGGGCTCGGCACTGAGCACGGTCAGCATCTGCCGCGCATAATCCTCCCAATCCGTGGCCAGGTGCAGATAGCCGCCTGGCTTGAGCCTGGAGGCGAGCAGCCGTACGAATTCAGGCTGGATCAGACGCCGCTTGTGATGCCGTTTCTTGGGCCAGGGATCGGGAAAGAAGATGTGCACGCCATCGAGGCACGCCTCGGTGAGCATGTGCTGCAGCACCTCGGTGGCATCGTGCTGCACGATGCGCACATTGCTGAGGTTCAGCTCCCCGATGCGTTTGAGCAGGGCACCTACCCCCGGGGGGTGCACCTCGACGCCGAGGTAGTCGATGTGTGGGTGTTCTGCGGCGATGCGCGCGGTGGTCTCGCCCATGCCGAAGCCGATCTCCAGCACCTTGGGCCCGGCCCGACCGAACAACGCATCCAGATCCAAAGCCTCCGCGCGATAGGGCAGCAGGAAACGCGGTCCCAGTTCGGCCAGGGCGCGCGCCTGGCCGGGTCCCATGCGCCCGGTGCGCAGCACGAAGCTGCGGACGGGGCGCCGGGCGCCTGCCGTTGCGGTGTCGTTCAAGGCGATCAGCTGCCGATCAGGCCGGTCGTCGGCGAGCTGGGGCTGGCCTGATAGACCTTCTTGGGCATGCGACCGGCCAGGTAGGCCTCGCGGCCGGCCTCGACCGCCTTCCTCATGGCACCGGCCATGCGCACCGGGTCTTTCGCCGCGGCGATGGCGGTGTTCATGAGCACCGCGTCACAGCCCAATTCCATGGCGATGGCCGCATCGGAGGCGGTGCCCACGCCCGCGTCGACGATCACCGGCACCTTCACGCGGTCGATGATGATCGAGAGGTTCCAGGGGTTGAGGATACCCATGCCGGAACCGATCAGGGAGGCGAGCGGCATCACCGCCACGCAGCCGATGTCCTCCAACTGCCGGGCGATGATCGGGTCGTCCGAGGTGTAGACCATGACCTTGAAGCCGTCCTTCACCAGGATTTCGGCAGCCTTCAAGGTTTCCACCACGTTGGGGTAGAGGGTCTGGGGGTCGCCAAGCACCTCCAGCTTCACCAAATCATGCCCGTCCAGCAGCTCGCGCGCCAGGCGCAGCGTGCGGATGGCGTCCTCCGCCGTATAACAGCCGGCGGTATTGGGTAGCAGGGTGTACCGGCTGGGAGGCAGGTAGTCGAGCAGACTGGGCTGTCCCGGTTCCTGGCCGATGTTGGTGCGGCGGATGGCCACCGTGACGATCTCGGCACCCGCGGCCTCGATGGCCACACGGGTTTGCGCGAAGTCCTTGTATTTGCCCGTACCCACCAGGAGACGGGAAGAATAGGCCTTGCCGGCGATGACGAGTGGGTCCATGTGCGAGCCTGGGGTGAGGGGTGAGGCGGCCAGTCGCAGCAAGCCTGTCGCCGCACCGGGTTTCAGCCGCCGCCCACGGCGACGACGATTTCCAACCGGTCGCCGTCGGCGATGACCGTCGCGCCGTGTTGGCTCTTGGGCACGATCTCCCCGTTGCGTTCCACCGCCACGCGTTTTGTGGCGAGGTCCAGGCGCTGCAGCAACCCGGCGACATCCAGAGGGGATTCGAACTGATGGGGTTGACCGTTGACGGAGACGGTGATCATTGACTCAAAGCCACCGAAATCGAGTAGCATTGCGGGCCGCGATGTTACCACGCGGGTGTAGTTCAATGGTAGAACCTCAGCTTCCCAAGCTGATGACGTGGGTTCGATTCCCATCACCCGCTCCAAACGACCCACCCTCACCCCATGTCCTCCATCGAACAGGCCCTTGCGATCATCAGGCGTGGCGCGGATGAGCTCCTCATCGAGGCAGAACTCATAGACAAGCTGAAGACGGGCCGCCCTCTGCGCGTCAAGGCCGGCTTCGACCCCACTGCGCCCGACCTGCATCTCGGCCATACGGTACTCATCAACAAGCTGCGTCAGTTTCAGGACCTCGGGCACGAGGTGATGTTCCTCATCGGTGACTTCACCGGCATGATCGGCGACCCCACGGGCAAGAACGCCACCCGCAAGCCGCTCACACGCGACGAGGTGATCGAAAACGCCCGCACCTACGAGCAGCAGATCTTCAAGATCCTCGACCCGGAAAAGACCCTGGTCATGTTCAATTCCAGCTGGATGGGGCAGATGGACGCGGCCGGCATGATCCAGCTCGCGGCCAAGCACACCGTGGCGCGGATGCTGGAACGGGACGACTTCTCCAAGCGCTACCACGCCGGCCAGCCCATCGCCATCCACGAATTCCTCTACCCCCTCATCCAGGGCTACGACTCCGTGGCCATGAAGGCCGATGTGGAGCTCGGTGGCACCGACCAGAAATTCAACCTCCTCGTCGGCAGGGAGCTGCAAAAGCACTATGGCCAAGCGCCCCAGGTGGTCATCACCATGCCCATCCTGGAAGGACTCGACGGCGTGCAGAAGATGTCCAAGTCGCTCGGCAACTACATCGGCATCAACGAGCCACCCAAAGAGATGTTCGGCAAGCTCATGTCCATCTCCGATGACCTGATGTGGCGCTACATCGAGTTGCTCTCCTTCGAGCCGGTCACGGTCATCCGAGGCTGGCGCGAAGAAGTGGAACAAGGGCGCAATCCGCGCGACATCAAGGTGGGCTTCGCCCAGGAGATCGTCTCCCGCTTCCATGGTCCCGCAGCGGCGCGCGCCGCCCTGGCCGATTTCGAGGCCCGTTTCCGTCAAGGCGCGCTGCCGGAGGAGATGCCGGAGATCACCCTGTCCACGCCCGAGGGCGGCATGCCCATCGCCCAGCTCCTGAAGCAGGCCGGGTTGGTGCCCAGCACCTCCGAGGCGCTGCGTCAAATCGCCGGCGGCGGGGTCAAGCTGGACGGAGCCAAGGTCAGCGACAAGGGGCTCACGCTGCCCAAGGACAGCATCGTCGTCGCTCAGGTCGGCAAGCGTCGCTTCGCGCGGGTCACCCTGCACTGAGCCAACGCCTTGATGTAACGGGCGCTTCACGTCACCATCAAAAAAGTTTCATCAAACCCCTTGACCGCTCTTCGTGCCCCTCGTATAGTTCGCGGCTCTCCTGCACCGACATGCCCGACATGCGGCATGCTGGTCACGGGGACGGCTCTTTAACAACGGGACAACAGCCTCTGAGGTGTGGGCACTGGTTTCGGGCTGAGGGTTGGGCTAGTGGAAGCTGGTCTGACTGTTGAGCGAAGGGAATGAGTGCTTACGCTTTGAGAGTTGA
>JBBIKZ010000129.1:0-6304 GCA_037445185.1 Hydrogenophilales bacterium
TCAATGCGATTGATCGTTGCGCGTCCGTCGCCGTGACCGACGCATCCCGCCGTATGGCGTCCAGACCCGGGTCCGCGCCAATCGCTGGCGTCAGTCGCGCAGCCTCCCGAGGATGCCGTCGAGCTGATCGAGATCAGAAAATTCTATGGTCACCCGACCCGCGCCCCTGCGGTTGGCCGTGATGCTGACCTTGGTGCCCAGGGCCTCGGACAATTGCTCCTCGAGGCGCAGCACGTCGCGGTCCTTGCTCGACACCCTGGCCGGCTTGGGATTGAGCAGACGGTTGACCAGACGCTCCACCTCTCGCACCGACAGGCCGCGGCGCGCCACCTCGTGCGCGACTTCGGTCTGGCGTGCGGCAGAGAGCGGCAGCAGGGCGCGCGCGTGGCCCATCTCGATCTGGCCGTCGAGTAGCATGGCCTGCACGGGTTTGGCGAGGCTGAGCAGGCGCAGGAGGTTGGTCACCGCCGCGCGCGAGCGGCCCACGGATTCAGCCACCGCCTGATGGGTCATGTCGAATTCCTGGATCAGGCGCTGCAGGCCCTGCGCCTCCTCCAGGGGATTGAGGTCCTCGCGCTGGATGTTCTCGATCAGGGCCATCTTCAGCGCCACATCGTCCGCCACCTCGCGCGCCAGCACGGGCACCTCGGTCAGACCCGCCTGTTGCGCCGCGCGCCAGCGGCGTTCACCGGCGATGATCTCGTACTGGCCGCCGGGCACCGCCCGCGCCAGGATGGGCTGCATCAGTCCCTGGGCGCGTATGGATTCCGCCAGTTCGGCGAGCGCCGCCGGATCCATGCGGGTGCGCGGCTGATACTTGCCTGGCTTGAGGCTCTCCACCGGCAGGGTGAGCAGGCGCTCGCCCTCCCGCGTCTCGCCGGTCGCGAGCAGGGCATCCAGCCCGCGGCCGAGTCCTTTCAGTTTGGCCATGTCTAGCTTGACTCCTCGCGCCGATGTTGCCGGCGGGCGATGAACTCCTCGGCGAGCCTCAGGTAGGCCTGCGCCCCCTTGGAGCTGCGGTCATAGTCCAGCGCCGCCAGGCCGTGGCTCGGCGCCTCGGCCAGCCGCACGTTGCGCGGAATGACGGTGTCGAACACCTTGGGGCCGAAATGCCCTTTCAACTGGTCGGAGACCTGCTGCGAGAGGGTGTTGCGGGGGTCGAACATCACCCGCAGCAGGCCCTCGATCTCTATCCTCGGATTGATGCCGGCCTTGACCTTCTTGATGGTGGTGATGAGGTCGGTGAGCCCCTCCAGGGCGAAGTACTCGCACTGCATGGGGATCAGCACCGCATCCGCCGCCGCCAAGGCATTGACGGTGAGCAGGTTGAGCGCTGGCGGACAGTCGATGAGGACATAGTCGTAGCCCCCGTTCAAGGCACGCAGCTCGTCCTTTAAGCGGGTTTCCCGTTTATCTATACCCACCATCTCCACCTCCGCGCCGGCCAGGTCACGGTTGGCCGGCAGGAGGTCGTAACCACCGCGGGGCGAGCGCTGGATCACGTCCGCACCGCAGGTCTGACCCAGCAGGACCTGATAGACGGTCCTGCCCAGTCCCCGCTTGTCGATGCCGCTGCCCATGGTGGCGTTGCCCTGGGGGTCGAGGTCGACGAGCAGCACCCGCTCACCCAGCTGCGCGAGACCGGCGGCCAGGTTGACCGCCGTGGTGGTCTTGCCGACACCGCCTTTCTGGTTGGTGATGGCGACGACGCGGGTCATCGAGCCCCCTCCTCGCGGCGTGCCAGCACGATTAGCTGACGCTCGGCGGCAAGCCCCGGCACCGCAAGGCGGATCGACCGCACCACCCGTGCCCCTGCGAGCTGGGCGATCTCCTCGTCCGGATAGACCCCCTTCATGGCCAGCCACAGTCCGTTCTCAGCCAACAGATGCCCGGTCAGACGCACGAATTGCGCCAGATCGCCCAGCGCGCGCGAGATGATGCTCGGGTAGGGGTGCGCCGGACGATAGTCCTCCACGCGCGCCTGGACGATCTCGACGTTGGTCAGGCCGAGCTCGAGGGCGGCCTGTCGCAAGAACGCCGACTTCTTGTGGCTGGCTTCCAGCAGGGTCACTTGCAGCGCCGGCCGGGCGATGGCCAGCGGGATGCCCGGCAGGCCGCCCCCGCTGCCGACGTCGAGCAGTCGGTCGGCCTCCAGGTGCGGCAGCACGGCCAGGCTGTCGAGCAGATGGTGGGTGAGCATGCGCTCGGGCTCGTGGATGGCGGTGAGGTTGTAGACCCGGTTCCATTTCACCAGCAGGGCCAGATAGTCGAGCAGCCGGTCGCGGGCGACCGCGTCCAGATCCAGGCCCAATTGCGTCAGCCCGGCTTGCAGTGGCATCGACAGGTTCATGCGGAGCGCTTCCCGGCCAGCTCGACGCGCTTGACATGCACCAGCAGCACGGAGATGGCCGCCGGCGTGATGCCCTGGATCCGGGCGGCCTGCCCCAGGCTGACGGGGCGCACCTGGCTCAGTCGCTGCCGCGCCTCCATGGACAGTCCCGTGAGCTGCATGTAATCGAGATCGGGCGGCAGCGGCGTGTCCTCGTGCATACGGTGTCGGGCGATCTCCTCCTGCTGACGGGCGACATAGCCGGCGTACTTGGCCTCGATCTCCACCTGCTGCGTGATCTCGGGCGCCGTCACGCCCTCACCCGCGCCGGGCAGGGACATGAGGGCCGCATAACTCACCTCGGGGCGGCGCAACAGGTCATACAGGCTGTATTCACGCTCGATCGGCTGTCCCAGCACCCGCACGGCCGCTTCCGCAGGCAGCAGGTTGGGATTGACCCAGGTGGATTTGAGCCGCTCGATCTCGCGCGCCATGGCCTCGCGCTTGGCCGCGAAACGCGCCCAGCGGTGATCGTCGACCAGCCCGAGGCGGCGACCGATCTCGGTGAGGCGCTGGTCGGCATTGTCCTCGCGCAGGGAAAGCCGGTATTCGGCCCGGCTGGTGAACATGCGATAGGGCTCGGACACCCCGCGGGTGGTCAGATCGTCCACCAGCACCCCGAGATAGGCCTCGTCGCGGCGCGGCCACCACGGCTCGCGCTCGCGCACCTTGAGGCCGGCATTGATGCCGGCCAGTAGCCCCTGCGCCGCCGCCTCTTCGTAGCCGGTGGTGCCGTTGATCTGGCCGGCGAAGAAGAGGCCGCGGATCGCCTTGGTCTCCAGCGAGGGCAACAGCCCGCGTGGATCGTAGTAATCGTATTCGATGGCATAGCCCGGGCGCAGGATGTGGGCGCGCTCCAGACCGCGGATGGAGCGCACCAGCTCGAGCTGCACGTCGAACGGCAGGCTGGTCGAGATGCCGTTGGGATAGAACTCGTTCGTGTGCAGGCCCTCCGGCTCCAGGAAGACCTGGTGCGAGGTCTTGTCGGCGAAGCGCTTGATCTTGTCCTCGATCGAGGGGCAGTAGCGCGGCCCCACCCCTTCGATGACACCGGTATACAGCGGCGAGCGGTCGAGACCGGCAAGGATGATCTCGTGCGTGCTTGCATTGGTGTGCGTGATCCAGCAGGGCAGCTGGCGAGGATGCATGGCCGCATTGCCGATGAACGAGAACACCGGTG
The DNA here is from genome assembly GCA_037445185.1 of Hydrogenophilales bacterium. Lineage (GTDB taxonomy): Bacteria > Pseudomonadota > Gammaproteobacteria > Burkholderiales > Thiobacillaceae > JANWZL01. Next base: position 3,570 of record JBBIKZ010000129.1, read on the forward strand.
CGGGGTCGTCGCCCGGCTGTTCCGTCATCACCGAAAAGTCGATCGTGCGCCCGTCGATGCGCGGCGGCGTGCCGGTCTTGAGCCGCCCGACCGGCAGGGCCAGCTCCTTGAGCCGCGCCGCCAGGCTGACGGAAGGCGGATCCCCCATACGCCCGGCAGGAAAGCGCTCCAGCCCCACATGGATCAGGCCGGCAAGAAAGGTGCCGGTGGTCAGCACCACGGCCCGCGCCTCGAACACGATGCCGAGCTGCGTGCGCACGCCCGCCACGCGTTCCCCCTCAAGGATCAGGTCGTCCACCGCCTGCTGGAACAGGGTGAGGTTGGGCTGGTTCTCCAGCATGCCACGGATGGCCTGCTTGTAGAGGCTGCGGTCGGCCTGGGCGCGGGTGGCCCGCACCGCCGGGCCCTTGGAGGCGTTGAGGATGCGGAACTGGATGCCGGCGTGATCGGTGGCCAGGGCCATGGCGCCGCCCAGCGCATCGACCTCCTTGACCAGATGGCCCTTGCCGATCCCGCCGATCGAAGGGTTGCAGGACATCGCCCCGAGGGTCTCGATGTTGTGCGTGAGCAGCAGGGTCTTCACGCCCATGCGCGCGCTGGCCAGGGCCGCCTCGGTCCCGGCATGGCCCCCACCGACCACGACGACATCGAATTTCTCAGGAAAAATCATGGGCTTAACAGGCTGCGCCGGAAAGCCCGTAATCATACGCTATGCTGCGACGGCTTCCAAACGTTTCACGTGAAACGAAACACCGCGCCGTCATGCGCTCAGGCATGGGCATAAAGCTGCCGATAGAGGCCAGAACGCGCCATCAGGCTGTCATGATCGCCCTCCTCCACCACCCCCCCGTTCTCGAACACCAGGATGCGGTCAGCCTGCCTGACCGCGGAGAAGCGGTGGGCGATGATCAGCGTGGTCCGGCCGCTCAAGAAGTCGGCCAAGGCACGGTGCACTGCGCGCTCGGTCTGGGTGTCCAACGCCGAGGTGGCCTCGTCGAGGATCACCACCTTGGGCTCGGCGAGCACCATGCGCGCAATGGCGAGCCGCTGGCGCTGGCCGCCGGACAGGCGCACGCCACCCTTGCCGACCAGGGTGTCCAGGCCCTGGGGCATGTCCTCCACCAACGGTTTCAGCTGGGCGATCACCAGCGCCTGCCAGAGCCGGCCGTCGTCGTATTCGCGTCCCATGCACAGGTTGTCGCGCACGCTGGCATTGAACAGGACCGGGTGCTGCAGGACCACGCCGACATTGTCGCGTACCGTGGCCCAGCCGATCTCCTCCACCGGCACGTCGCCATAGCAGATGCGCCCGCTTTGCGTCGGATACAGCCCCAGCAGCGCCTGGACCAGGGTCGACTTGCCGCCCCCCGAGGCGCCCACCAGCGCCACCTTCTCGCCCGGTCTGATGTCGAGATCGACTCGGTCCAGCACCAGCTCGCCTTCGCCATAGGCGAAGCTCACCCCTTCCAGACGCAGGCCCACGGTCTGCCCGCCGGCGAACGGATTGCGCCGCGCCTCCCCCTCTTGCGCTGGCCGTAGGGCCAACAGGGCGTTGATGCGGCCCATGGCGGCGTTGGCGGCAAACCAGGCGTACTGGATGTTGATGATCTCCTGCACCGGCGACATCATGAACCAGAGATAGCCGAAGACGGCCATCATCTCGCCGATGCTGAGATCGGAGAACACCACCATCAGCATGGCGAGGCCGCGGAAGGCGTCGAAACCGGCCAGGAAGATGAAGAAGGAAATCCGGTTCATGGCGTCCGACTTCCAGGCGAAGGCCGCGGCATGGGTGCGGATCTCGGCCGCCTTGTCGATGACGCGGGCCAGGTAATGCCGTTCACGGTTCATGGCCCGGATCTGCGCGAGGGCGTCCAGGGTCTCGACGAGCGCCTCCTGGAACGCCTCGAAGGCCGAGTTTTCCTGCTTCTTGAGCGACTTGACCCGTTTGCCGAGCCGGGTGGAGAAGAGGATGACGACCGGGTTGAGCAGGAGGATGAACAGGGCCATCTGCCAGTGCATCCAGAGGAGCACCGCCGCCACGCCGACCAAGGACAGCACCGCCACCAGGAAACCGGAGATGGAGGCGCCGAGGAAGCTGTCTATGGCATTCAAGTCGGTGACGAAATGCGAGGTCATGCGGCCCGAACCCAGGGTCTCGTATTCGGACAGGGCGATGCGGGAGAGCCGGTTCAGCATGCGCTCGCGTATGCGGTAGACCACCTCCTTCGACACGAGCGAGAAGGTGCGCGTCTGGATCACGTTCATCACGATGGAGAAAAGACGCAGCAGCACGGTCAGCGCCAGGGCCACCAGCACGAACAGGACTGGGCCGTGCCAGGGCTCGGGAAACCAGGGGCCGAAGGTGGCGACGAACAGGCCCGGATGGCCCAGCAGCACCTCATCCACCAGCAGGGGCAGGATGAGCGGAACCGGCACCGCCGCCAGCACGGCCAGGATGGCGACGACGTTGCCGCGCAGCAAGGCGGCCCGATGCTGGCGCAGTTCCGCCAGGATGGCAGGCCAGCTCAGGGTGCCCGACAAGGTGTCGAGCGCGGCTTGGGGGTGTTGCCTGTTCGTCAGCATCGTACGCTATCCGTCACAAAGACCCGGGGTGTATCCGGTGTGTTACGCCATCCCTCTGAAATGCAAGGATAATTTCGCGGCATGATTCCTGCATGAAGGGGAGACCCCCTCAACGTCAGGAGTCTGCCATGGGAGCCGTCACTGTAAAG
>JBBIKZ010000130.1:0-6002 GCA_037445185.1 Hydrogenophilales bacterium
AGGATTATGAGGACTGGCTGGGCATCGGTTCCTGACCGGTCGGCGACGGCCGGTCTGACCAGCCCGCTGCGGATCCGCCTGGCCCTGGCCGCCGAGCTGGCGGCCATCAATGCGATCGTCGAGCGGGCCGTCATGACCTGGAAGCTGCCCGAGCGGGTCAAGCGCCTGGCCCTGCCCAGCTACCGCTACCACGCCCACGATCTCGCCCACCAGCGCATACTCGTGGCGGAACGCCTCGATACCGGCATCGTCGGCGTCGCCGCCCTGGAAGAGGCCGAGCCGAAGGACCTCCCCACAGCCGGCGGCGGACTCCTGCTGCACGGCCTCTATGTCGATCCCGCCTGGCAGGGGCAAGGGGTCGGCAGCCGCCTGCTGGAGGCTGCCCTGGACACCTGCCGGCAGACGGGCCAGGGCGGCCTCCTGGTCAAGGCGCAGCCCGATGCGGCCGGCTTCTTCCAGCGTCGCGGCATGCAGCGCCTGGCCATGAAAGACCCCGACCGGGACTATCCCTACCGCTATTGGCTATCCGCCTTCGGCCCGGATGGTCGAGGCACCGTCGCGGACGGCGCCCACTCCCACCGATCGGAAGCGCCGCCCTTCACTCCCGTCTGAGGAGGTAGTCGTTGATGAAGCTGGCCAGACCGGCCGGCTTGAATTCCCGCTCGATCTTGTCCAGGTCGGCGACCTTCTCCGCCCATTCGATCAGCCCCACCTCCGGGTGGTCCTTGTGGTAGGCCGCGTAGAGCTCGATCAGGTGATCGAACTTGCCCGCCTTGGAATGGCGGAAGTGGCCATAGGGCCAGAGCCTGAGCTGATCGGTCTGTTCCAGGGGAATGCCCAAGCGGAAGTGCTGATAGAGCGTGGCGTAGATGCCGGCGCGATCGGCGCCTGCCTTGCAGTGCATCCAGATGGGATATTCCACGGACTCGAAGATCTCCTTGGCGCGCTTGAGCCGCTCCAGGGTGGGGATGCTGCGCGAGGCGATGCTCACGTCGACGAGCTTTACCCCCAGCTTGGCGCATTGCTCCTGCTCGAAATACCAGTAGGCCGAATCGGGGTTGGCGCCTTTCAGGTTGAGGATGGTCTTGATGCCATACTTCCTGACGATGCGCCGCAGCTGCCACATGGTGGGCTGCGAGGAGCGGTAGGCCTCGTGCGACAGCCGGTGGAAATTGAGGCGGAAGACATTGGTGAAGTTGTGCTCCACCAGCATCGCATAGAGCCAGGCGATGGCACGGCCCCAGGGGGTGCGCAGGTCGAACCTCATCGATAGAGCTCCCGGAAATGCGAGCAGTCGCGCATCAGCGCCGCCTTCGATCCCTCACACAACACACGGCCGTCCTGGATGAGGTAGATGCGGTCGGCGATCTCCACGCTCCGCAGGCGGTGGGCGATGATGAGGGTGATGATCTCCGGCGCCAGGGCGCGCAGGGTGTCGAGCACGGCCGCCTCGGAGGCGTTGTCCAGGGCGCTGGTGGCCTCGTCCAGGATCAGCACGTCGGGCTCGCGGTACAAGGCACGGGCGATGGCGATACGCTGACGCTGTCCGCCGGAGAGGTTGGTACCTGCCTCGTTGAGCCGAGTCCAGATCCCCTCGGGCAGCGCCCGCACATAGTCCCACAGATGGGCACGGCTGAGGGCCGCGATCACGCGCGCTGCGTCGACCTCGGCGCCGTAGGCCACGTTGGCGGCGATCGAGTCGCTGAAGATATGCACGCGCTGGGTGACGATGGCGATGCGGCTGCGCACCGAGGCGAGGGTGTAGTCGCGGATGTCGCGTCCATTGAGGCTCACCCGCCCGCCCGAGGCGTCGTAGAAACGCAGCAGCAGGCTCGCCACCGAACTCTTGCCGCCGCCGCTTGGGCCCACCAGGGCGATGACCTCGCCGCGTTTGGCCGACAGGCTCACCTCGCGCAAGGCCACCTGCTCGCCATAGGCGAGTCTCACCCGGTCGAGTCCCAGTTCCGTGACGGACGCCAGTTCCTGCGTGCCGCTCTTCACCTCGGGGGCCAGATCCAGCATGGCCTGGATGCGTTCCTGCGCCGCCACGGCGTCCTGGAACTGGGTATAGGTGGCGGACAGGCGCCGGATCGGATCGACCGCCATGAGCAGCGCCGCCATGAAGGAGAAGAAGGCCCCTGCGCTCAACTCCCCTGCCACCACCTGCCGGCCGCCGATGTAGATCACCGCCGCGGCCGAGAACGAGGCAAAGAGTTCCATCACCGGCACCACCAGGGCGCTGGTGCGCACCGCCTTCATGCTGATTCCGAAGACGCCGCGATTGATGTCGGCAAAGCGCCGCGCCTCGAAGGTCTCGGTGTGATAGGCCTTGATCGCCTCGACGTTGGTGAACATCTCGGCGAGGCTCGTCGTCAGCTCGGCATTGCGGGCCTGGGCGGCGTGGGCGATACGTTTCAGTCGCCGCGACAGTCGGTCCACCGGCACGTAGGCGGCCGGGATCACGATCAGGGTGAAGAAGGCGAGCGTGGGGCTCTGGTAGATGACCACCCCGATCAGGGCGAGCGCGGTGAGGGTCTCGCGCAGCAGGGTGGCGAGGCTCACCGAGACCGCGTTCTGGATGCGGGCGATGTCGTTGCTGACGCGACTGATGAGCTCGCCCGAGTGGTGGCGGTGGAAGAAGGCGAGGTCCAGATGCAGCATGTGACTGAGCAGGCGATCGCGCACCTTGCGCACGATGTCCTGGCCGACATGGTTCATGGCATAGATCTGCGCATAGCTGCCCAAGCCCTTGGCCAGATAGGCCAGGATGAGAAAGAGGGGCAACAGATGGAGCAAGCCGGTGTTCTTCTCGATCAGCACCTCATCGAGAAGCGGCTTCATCATCCAGGCGATGGCCGCCGTCGCCCCCGCCACCGTGAGCATGGCCGCGAGCGCAAGCAGCAGCTTGCCGCGGTAATGCCGGTATTCCGGCCAGTAGGCGCGGATCAGGGCGTACATGAGTCCTGAACCGACCAGGAAGGGCGGCGTATGCGACGCCAGGGGAGCGGCAAGCGATGAAGCTGCAAGGTCAGCACTACAGGGGGATGGGCATGGAACGGGCGAATAGTATCCCGGATTGCCCGACACTGGACCGGCCTGGACGAGCCGTGGCCCCAGATTGATCGTTTTCGTAGATGAACTAATTTAAGACAATCAATTTAAAAAATAATGTCGTGTGCGCTGTAATGGAAACGGGTTGTGCATGAACCGCGCAGAGTGCCCTGATGCGGCCGCCCCGCTCTCCGGCATGGCAGGGCTCGCCTCCGAGGCCGAAACTGTCGCGGTGCAGGACCTACAGTGATTGCATGTGAACACTGCGGAGCCAGGAAGATGACAGACATCGACATGGCAAGACCGACCCCACCCCCTGCGCTGGGTGCGGCCTGGCTCGCCCAGGCCCAGCACCATCCCTGGACAGCGCTTGGCCTGGCGGCTTCTCTGCTTGCCGTCGTCGTGCTGCTGGCCGCGAGCCTCTGGCAGGTCGTCGCCGGCGAGGCGGGCGCGACCCTCCAGGTGGCGCTGCTGGGCGGGCTGGCCGGCTTCGCCGCCACCGCCGCAGGCGCCTTGCCCGCCCTCTCCCTGCGTCATCTCGCCCAGCGCACCGAGGACGTCATGCTCGGCTTCGCCGCCGGCATGATGCTGGCGGCGAGCGCCTTCTCCCTCATCCTGCCCGGCATCGCCGCCGGCGAGGAGCTCACCGGCAGCGGGATGCTGGCGGCGCTCACGGTGGTCGCCGGACTCGCGCTGGGGGTGCTGCTGATGCTGGGCCTGGACCAGTTCACCCCGCACGAGCACGTGCACGGCGGCCCCTGCGGGGCAGGCTGCGAGCGTGTCAACCGGGTCTGGCTGTTCGTGCTGGCCATCGCGCTGCACAACCTGCCCGAGGGCATGGCCATCGGCGTGGCCTTCTCACGCGGCGACCTCTCGGTCGGCCTGCCGCTCACCGCTGCCATCGCCATGCAGGACATCCCGGAAGGCCTGGCGGTGGCCATGGCCTTGCGCGCCGTCGGTGTTGCCGCCCCGCGGGCGGTGGCGATCGCCGCCCTGAGCGGACTCATGGAACCGATCGGGGCACTGCTCGGGGTGGGGCTCACCAGCGGGCTCGCCCTGGCCTACCCGATCGGCATGGGGCTCGCCGCCGGCGCCATGATCTTCGTGGTCTCGCACGAGGTCATCCCGGAGACCCACCGCAACGGCCATCAGACCCCGGCCACCCTGGGCCTGATGGGCGGATTCGCTATCATGATGGTATTGGACACCGCGCTCGGCTGAGCGAGCGCCTCAACCACGACGGAAGGAGAACGACATGGCAAGAAACCAGACCAAGACTAGCACCAAGCGCAGCAAGGCCGAGAAGAAGGACAAGACCGGGGTGGCCCAGCCCTTTCTCACCGACATCGAGACCCTGCGCGAGCGGGCGCGCAAGCATATCGAGGACGGCGCCGTCACCGCCGGCTACCAGGCCGACCGCGCCACGGTGATCAAACTGCTGAACGAGGCCCTGGCCACCGAGCTGGTGTGCATCCTGCGCTACAAGCGGCACTTCTTCATGGCCAGCGGCATCAATGCCGACGCCGTGGCGCAGGAGTTTCTGCAGCACGCCAACGAAGAGCAGCAACACGCCGACCAGATCGCCGCGCGCATCGTCCAGCTCAAAGGCGAGCCCAACTTCAACCCGGAAGGGCTGCTCACCCGCAGCCATGCCGAGTACGTCGAGGGCGAGGACCTGATCGACATGATCAAGGAGGACCTGGTGGCCGAGCGCATCGCCATCGACAGCTACGGCGAGATGATCCGCTACATCGGCGACAAGGATGTCACCACCCGGCGTATGCTGGAAGGCATCCTTGCCGTTGAAGAGGAGCACGCCGACGATCTCGCCAGCCTGCTCGAAGAGCTGAAGCGCTGACTTGCACCGCCAGCTTGTACCGCTGGCGGGCGGATCAGGATCTCAGCTGGATGCCAGTTTGCCCATGGCTGACTGCAGATAGTTCTGCAGCCCCATCTGCTCGATCAGGCCGAGTTGGGTTTCCAGAAAGTCGATGTGTTCTTCGGTGTCCTCGAGGATAGCCTCGAGGACCTCGCGTGAGACGTAGTCCTTCACCGATTCGCAGTAGTGGATGGCATCCAGGTAATGAGCGCGCCCCTGCTGCTCCAGCTTGAGATCGCAGGTAAGACACTCGGGCACGTTCTCGCCGATCAGGAGTTTGCCCAAGTCCTGCAGGTTGGGCAGTCCTTCGAGGAAAAGGATGCGTTCGATCAGCTTGTCGGCGTGGCGCATCTCCTAGATGGATTCCTCATATTCATGCTTGGCCAGATCGTGGTAGCCCCAGTTCTTGTACATGCGGGCATGCAGGAAGTATTGGTTGATGGCCGTGAGCTCGATGGTCAGGGCCTTGTTGAGCAGTTGGATGACCTTTTTGTCGCCTTTCATGATGCATTCTCCTTTGCTTGAGGGTCAGGTGTGCGTCCAGGCCGGTGGCGGCGTGCGCCCGTGACGGCCCGGCGGCCTGCACGGCTGCCGGATGCAGTGCGTGGCGATGGACCGAGTCAGTTGGCTCAGCCGGCAGTCATGACTCGATCTGCCTTCGGCTGCATGGCGAACGTCAGGCCGCACGGGCATCGGCCTGCTCGTCCTGGCAATATGATAGGCAGTCGCGCAGGATGTGGTGGGCGCAGCGGGCGCATTTCGCGCACTCCGAGGCCACGCCCAGACATTCCTTCAGGGCCTTGACCGACTTGACGCCCGTGCGCGCGGCCTCGCGTACCTGGCGCTCGGTTACGGCCTGGCAGACACAAACGTACATGAGCTCCCCCTACGGTCTGAATGGTCAGCATCATACACAACAACGAGAATCATTATTAATCAGTTCGGCACTCTTGTCCAAAACAGCTTATGACGACGGGCCATCCGGAGGAGTGGGGTTGGTGAGCGCTCAAGCACACCACCACCCGACCGAAGGAGGCCCATCGTGAATGCATCATGCAGCATGTTCAGCCAG
>JBBIKZ010000131.1:0-5993 GCA_037445185.1 Hydrogenophilales bacterium
CCCAGGGCGAGGACGTGGTGGCCGGCATCCGCACGCCCAAGCCGGTGGCCGAGCTCGAGCGCGAGCGGCCGGACATCTACCGCCAGCTGGTGGAGCTGAGGAGCCGCCTGGAGGCCCATTACAAGGAGGTGCAGGACTACGAGTACACCGTCGAGCGCGGCGTGCTCTACTGCCTGCAGACGCGCAACGGCAAGATGAACGCACAGGCCCTGGTGCGCTCGTCGGTGGAGATGGTGCAGGAGGGCCTCATCGACCGCCGGCAGGCCCTGTTGCGTATCCAGCCGGACATGCTCGAGCAGCTGCTGTTTCCGCGCCTCAACCCGGCCGCCAAGGCGCGCGCCGTGGCACGCGGGCTGCCGGCCTCGCCGGGGGCGGCCTCGGGTGTGGCGGTGTTCGACGCCGATCGCGCCGAGAAGCGCGGGCGGGCGGGCGAGAAGGTGATCCTGGTGCGCGAGGAGACCAAGCCGGAGGACATCCACGGCTTCTTCGCCTCGCAGGGCATCCTCACCAGCCGCGGCGGCAAGACCAGCCACGCAGCGGTGGTCGCCCGCGGCATGGGCAAGCCCTGTGTGGCCGGCGCCGAGGGCATCCACGTCGACGTGCGCATGCGCCAGGCCGTGGTGGGGGATGCAGTGTTCCATGAGGGCGACGTCATCACCATCGACGGCACGACCGGCAATGTCTATCTGGGTGAGGTGCCGATGATCGAGGCGGAGTTCACACCCGAGCTGCAGACGCTACTGGGCTGGGCGGACGAGATGGCGCGACTCAAGGTGATGGCCAACGCCGACACGCCGCACGATGCGCAACGCGCGCTCAAGTACGGCGCCATGGGCATCGGCCTGTGCCGCACCGAGCGCATGTTCAACGACGTCGAGCGTCTGCCCATCGTCATCGAGATGATCGTCGCCGAGACCCCGGCCGACCGGCAGGCGGCGTTGAACAGGCTGCTGCCGATCCAGCGCGAGGACTTCAAGGGCATCCTCAAGGTCATGGCGCCGCGGCCGGTGACCGTGCGTCTGCTCGACCCGCCCATCCACGAGTTCCTGCCCAGCGAGCAGCAGCTGGTGGAGGAGATCGCCACGCTCAGGCATCTCGCCGACACGGTGCGCGGCATGCACGTGCTGGCCGAGGCGGCCGAATTCATGTCGCGCTTGAGCGGCCAGCACCCCCAGGTGCAGAAGCTGGCCGACCCGGCCCTGGTGAACGAGGCCATCCTCAAGAAGGAGGCCATGCTCAGGAAGGTGCGCATGCTGCACGAGGTCAACCCCATGCTGGGCCACCGCGGCGTGCGGCTGGGGCTCACCTTCCCCGAGATCTACTCCATGCAGATCCGCGCCATCCTTGAGGCCGCCGCCGAGTGCCAGAAGGAGGGCTTGGAGGTGCACCCCGAGATCATGGTGCCCCAGGTCTGCACGGCCCAGGAGCTGAAGCGGGTCAAGGCCTGGGTGGAGGAGATCCGCGCCGACGTGGAGGGCGCGCACGGGGTGAGGCTCGCCTTCAAGTTCGGCTCCATGCTCGAGGTGGTGCGGGCCTGCCTGCGCGCCGAGAATCTGGCCGAGGAGGCGGAATTCTTCTCCTTCGGCACCAACGACCTCACCCAGGCCACCTTCTCCTTCTCGCGCGAGGACGCCGAGAACAAGTTCCTGCCCATGTACAACCAGAGCAAGATCCTGCAGGACAACCCCTTCGAGGTGCTGGACGTCAAGGGCGTGGGCAAGCTCATGCAGCTTGCCGTGCAGTGGGGCCGCAGCACCCGGCCGGAGATGAAGGTGGGCATCTGCGGCGAGCACGGCGGCCATCCGGCCTCGATCCGCTTCTGCCACCAGATCGGCCTCACCTATGTCTCCTGCTCGGCGCCGCGGGTGCCCATCGCCCGGCTGGCGGCAGCGCACGCGGCCATCCAGGAGGGCGAGGCGGCGGTCGACAAGGCGGCCTGAAGGCCGCAACAGGGCTGGCGCCGGCCGCTGCTCAGACCCGGCTGCGACAAGCCTGGTCGGTGGCCAGCAGGCCGTTGCGCGCGAAGGTCCAGAGCAGCCGCTCGCAGCCGGCGCGCAGTTCTGGCCATGGCTGATCCGGCATGGACTCGGCCATGCCTTGCACCAGCTCGTCCAGATCGCGCCGTCCGTCCAGCATGCCCAACAGCCGCCCCCCGGCTGCGTCCAGGTGCACTGCGGCATGCCGGACGGAGGCGACACAGTCGCCGCCCTGGGCGAGTTGCGCCGAGGCCAGGGCATGGACGCGCGGGCGCGGCGGCGGCTCGTAGCCGAAGCGCCGCGCGTTGGTGACCACACGCACGGCGCCCCAGGCGACGAGGTCGAGCAGCTCGCTGGTGAAGACCGCCTCCTCGGCGGCGAGGGCGGCATCGCCGTGCGCGGCGACCAGGTCGGCCGCCGCGGAATAGAGCTCGCCATGGCTCAGGCTGTCCGGATAGACCATGGCCAGTACCATGGCGGCGGCCTTGGCTAGGGGGTGGCAGACGGCATAGCGCGCGCCGGTGGGGGTGGCGAAGACCTGGTGCGCCGCCGAGCCGAGGTCGATCTCCTCGTCGCTCGCCAGATCGGCGTGGAAGGCGAGCCGGCGGAAGACCGCCATGTCCGGTGCTTCGCGCACGGGGGTGGCGGCGTGGGTGAGCAGGCTGCGGTGGAAGCGGCGCGCGCGCAGGAAGTCCATGGCCTGGATGCGTTCGATGCGGTCCGCGATGTCGGCGACGGCCGCGCGGGCGGCCTCGCCCAGGGTGTGCGGCAGCAGGGTGTGCAGATCGACATCTGCCACGTATTGCAGACCGTGTCGCCCGGCATGGTCGGCGAAGTCCGCGAACAGGATCGGCTCGTTCGTCTCCACCAGGTATTCGTGGTAGAGGTAGGACGGCGGCGCGCGGCGCAGGTAGTCCACCTCGGCGGCAAGCAGGGCGGCCAGGTCGCCCGCCTCGGCGGCGAGCCCGGCGCCGAAGCGCTCGAGGAAGCGGTAGGCAAGTGCGAGCCGCGTCTTTGGGTCGGTCTCGGCGCGCACGCGGTAGCGCAGCATGTCGCGCATCACCGCCCGCGTGTGCCAGCCCGGCAGGGCGTTCCAACTGACGTAGGCGATGCCGCCCGCGGCCAGATGGTCGCGACAGATCGCCAGCACCCGGTCGCGCACCGGCGCGGGGACCCAGGAGTAGAGGCCGTGGACGATGATGAAGTCGAACCGCCCCAGGTCGTCCGTGGCGTCCATCACGTCGCGGTGCAGCAGCCGCACGTTGCCCAGGCCGAGTGCATCGGTGAGGGCGCGGCCCGCCTCGATCTGGCGCGCGGACAGGTCGATGCCGACGAAGCGGCTCTCCGGCAGGTAGAAGGCCATGGGGATCAGGTTGCCGCCCTCCGCACAGCCCAGCTCCAGCACGCGGCAGCGGTTCTGGTCCGCGGTGGGCACGCCGAAGAGACGGCCGAGGGCGGCGAGCCCTTCGACGTGGGTCTCGCTGATGGGGATGCTCTCGTAGGGGATGGCGTCGTAGCTGGCGAGGGTGGGCATGGCCGGACGGGCGTAGGGGTGAGGGCATGACTTTATCACCACCACCGCCCTCGCCATCCCCGGGCTACACTTGCCACAACAACGACCCGGCGGAAGGCCCCATGTCGCGCACCCTGCTCATCACCGGCTGCTCATCCGGTATCGGCCTCACAGCGGCGCAGACCCTGCAAGCGCGCGGCTGGCGGGTGTTCGCCAGCTGCAGAAAGCCCGCGGATGTCGCCCGCCTGTCCGAGATGGGTCTGGAGAGCCTCGCGCTCGACCTGGACGACTCCGCCTCCATCCGGGCGGCGGTGGCGGAGGTGCTGCGGCGCACCGGCGGGGGCCTCGACGCCCTGTTCAACAACGGCGGCTTCGGTCAGACCGGCGCGGTCGAAGACCTCTCGCGGCAGGCCCTGCGCGAGCAGTTCGAGACCAATCTGTTCGGCTGGGTGGAGCTGACCAACCTCGTCATCCCGGTCATGCGCCGCCAGGGGCATGGCCGCATCGTCATGAACAGCTCGGTTCTGGGCCTGGCCGCGCTGCCCTACCGCGGCGCCTATGTGGCCGCCAAGTTCGCCCTCGAGGGGCTGACCGACACCCTGCGCCTGGAACTGGCCGGCAGCGGCATCGCGGTGAGCCTGATCGAGCCCGGCCCCATCGCCACGCGATTTCGCGAAAACGCCCTGGAACACTTCCGGCGCCACATCGACGCGGCGGCGAGCGTGCACCGGGCAGCCTACTTGGCGCAGCTCGAGCGCCTGGAAAAGCCCGGCCCGGCCGCCCCTTTCACCCTGCCGCCGGCGGCGGTGGTGGACAAGCTCATCCACGCCCTGGAGAGCCGGCACCCGCGGCCACGCTATTACGTGACCGTGCCCAGCCACCTGATCGGCCACGCCCGGCGCTTTCTGACTTCTCGTGGGCTTGACCGCCTGCTCACGCGCATCTCGGGCGGTGGCCGGCGATGACCATGGCCTTCCTTGCTGTGGGTGCTCGGCCCTGCGGGAATATGTGGCAGTGACCGTGCGGTCACTGCCCGGACTATAATGAGCAAGGTCGGTTTTGCCCGGTCTGTGCAGGCGATACTCTTTTGCTATAAACTGACTGCATCGGGGCAATCGTCCCGATGTGTTTCGGCTGATGAGGACTGCGATCTGAAAATGGAGGATTACATGCAACGATACGCGCCAAGACTGACATGGCTGTTCCTACTGTCCCTCTTGCTGGCGACGGGCCTCGCCTGGTCGGCCGAGGTGCATAAGAAGGGCGGTGGTTATTACATCTATCTCCCCCCCAGCGTGGCGTTCGACCAAGTGCTCGACCGGCTGAAGACCGAGATCGAGGCGCAGAACTGGAAGGTCCTGCGGGTACAGGACATCAATCAGGGGTTGCGCGAACACTACAAGATGGAGATCCAGAACAAGGTGGTCTACGCCTGCAAGTCCCAGTATCTCGCCCAGGCCATCGAGGAGGATCCCAACATCACTCTGCTGGTGCCCTGCCGCTTCGCCATCTACCGGGTGGACTATGCCGGCAAGGCCGGAGGTGCGGCGTCCGATGGCGGCAAGATCGTAGTGGGGGTCGCCGATCCCGTGCGGAAGGCGGATGCCCTGGGGATCCAGCGACGTGAGGCGGCGAGCATAGCCGCCAAAGAGCTGAAGGCCATCCTCAACGGCGTGGCGGAATTCTTTGCCAAGTAGTGAGGGTCGGCCAACTGGCTGTGGCTTTCTTTAGATGCCTCCCCCAAACCTGGGGGAGGAGGCCGTATGTCTCGCCGTGGTCGACTTGATGATCGTGACCGTGTGCTGACCTACCAGCGTGCGTATAGCAATCCACCCTCCACCTTGGTCGCGAAGGACTTGAGCGGATGCTTGCCCTTTTCGATGCAGGCCCCGCTGCGGATGTCGAATTTCCAGTGGTGCTTGGGGCAGGTCAGGGTCAGGCCCTCCAGCGCGAGGTGCGGGATGTTGGTCACCTGGTGCGGGCAGCGCGAGTCGTAGACGCGGTAGTCCTCGCCCTCGCGGTAGACGAACACGCTGCGCGCGCCGCAGTCGACGCGCCTGACCTCGCCGGGGCCGAGGTCGGCAGCGGGCATGACCGCGCGCCATTGCGGCTGGGCGTTGATGAGCTCGGGCGAGAACTCCGGCATGTCCATCTCGAGCAGGATCTCCGCCGCCCACACGATCTTGGCCAGCCCAAGGGCGGGGAAGGCCATGAGCAGGGCGTCGATCACCTCCATGGGGGTGCAGCCGTCGCGCAGCGCCCGCATCAGATACTGCTTGAAGCCGGCCTCGGTCTGGGCGTGGACCTTGGTGATCACCGAGATCAGGTCCCGCGTCTTGGGATCGAGGTGCTTGCCGGCGTCCTTGAGGAACTTGAAATAATGGCCCAGGGCGTCGCCGCGGACCTGGACGAGGTAGTTGAGTGCGTCGCTCATGGTGCATCCCCTTTGATCGAATGGGCCCGGCTCCCGATCAGCGGAGCCGGATATCCATGATAGACGCTAG
>JBBIKZ010000132.1:0-5959 GCA_037445185.1 Hydrogenophilales bacterium
CGTTGCGCGGTGCTCGCTGCCTCGCCTATCTCCTCGATATGTCTCGATCGCTGCGCGCCGGGCGCCTTGCGCTTCATCCCGCTCGCCTATTTTTTTCAGCGTCTCCCTATAGGTCGGACTTCAGTCCGACCGTTTCTCCAGGCCGATCCAGGCATACCCCCACGAGGCGGCGCATCTCGCACCCCTTGCCCGCCGGCGGGCCTGCGGTGGAGGTGAGGGCTGCGTGCAGGGGCGGTCGGTCCTGCCCACTTCCGGTATGCAGCCAACCGTCTGCGTAGGGTTATGATACCCGGCATGGATGGGCATGCGAACAGACCCCAATCCTCCGGCGTGGTGGTGGTCCGCCGTGTGGGCGGTGGCTGGCGCCTGCTCGTGCTGCGCGCCTGGCGCAACTGGGATTTCCCCAAGGGGCAGATCGAGCCGGGCGAGACCCCCTTCGCCGCCGCCCTGCGCGAGACGGCCGAGGAGACCGGGCTCGTCGAGTTGCGCTTTCCCTGGGGCGAGGTCTACACCGAGGTCGGCCCCTATGGCGCGCGGCGCAAGATCGCCCGCTACTACCTAGGCGAGACCGAGCAGGTGAGCGTGCGCCTGCCCGTCTCGCCCGAACTCGGCCGCCCGGAGCACCACGAGTGGCGCTGGGTCAACGCCAACGAGGCGGCCAGGCTGCTGCCGCCACGCCTGCAACCCGTCCTCGCCTGGGCACTGGGCATCCTCGCGGGCGGTGGTTGATGCGTCCCGCCTTCCTGCCGGAGCTGGTGAACGACCCCTTCGGCGACCCGGCCCTCTTCGTCGACCTCATGTTCGAGGGCCGGGCGCTGCTGTTCGACCTGGGCGACCTGCACGCGCTAGCGCCGCGCAAGCTCCTGCGCGTGAGCGACATCTTCGTCAGCCACTGCCACATGGACCACTTCATGGGCTTCGACTGGTTCCTGCGCATCTGTCTCGGGCGCGACCGCGCCGTGCGTCTGTATGGCCCGCCGGGCTTCCTCGACCAGGTCGCGGCCAAGCTCGCGGCCTACACCTGGAACCTGGTGCGGCGCTACGACAACGACTTCGTCCTGCACGCGCACGAGCTCGATGCCGCCGGCGGCATGCGGCGGGCGAGCTTCCGGGTGCGCCATGCCTTCCGCCGCGAGGCGGAGGCCCTCCTCGGCTGGGACGGCGGGGTGGTCCTGGAGGAGCCGGGTTTTCGCGTGCGCGCCACCGTGCTCGACCACGGCATCCCCTGCCTGGGCTATGCCCTGGAAGAGGCGCGCCACGTCAACGTGTGGAAAAGCCGCCTGGCGGATCGCGGCCTCGCCGTCGGCCCCTGGCTCAAGGGCCTGAAGGCCGCGGTGCTCGCCGATGCCCCGCCCGACACCCCCATCGCCACGCCGGCGGGCGAGCGGCTCCTAGCTAGGGAGCTCATGGACTGCGTGCGGATCACGCCGGGGGTGAGGCTCGCCTATGTCACCGACGTCGTCTATCACGCCGACAATGCCGCGCGCATCGAGGCGCTGGCGCGCGCGGCCGACTGGCTGTTCATCGAGTGCGTCTTCCTGGACGAACTGTCCGGGCGGGCGCGCGAGAAGCGGCACCTGACCGCCGCCCAGGCCGGCCGGCTGGCGCGCGCGGCCGGGGCGAAGAACGTGGTGCCCTTCCACTTCTCGCCCATCTACCGGGGACGTGAGGCGGAGCTGCGGGCGGAGCTCATGGCTGCCTGGCAGGGCGGCTACCAGGGCAGCTCGCGGCCGTCGTAGCGGAAGAAGCGCCCGCTCATGTCCGCGGTGCAGCCCTCCACCAGCCGGCGCATGCCGGCCACGCTTTGCTCCGGCGTCAAAGGGGCCTCGTCCCAGCCGCCCATGCGCGTCTTGACCCAGCCCGGGTGCAGGATCAGCACGACGATGCCCAGCGGCCGGTAGGCCAGCGCCAGCCCCTTCATGGCGGCATTGAGGGCCGCCTTGCTGGAGCGGTAGTAGAGGCTGCCCGGGGCGGAGATGTCGGCGATGGAGCCCATGTGGCTGCTCATAGTGACGATGAGGCGGCTGCTGCTGCGCGCGACGTTGGGTGCCAGGGCCTCGCTCACCCGCACCGCTCCCAGGGTGTTGACCGCCAGGGTGTAGAGCCATTCGTCGTAGCGCAGGGCGGCATCGGGGGCGTATTTCTCCATGTAGACGCCGGCGTTGTTGACCAGCACGTCGATGGGGGTCTCGCCCAGTTCGGCGCGCAGGGCATACACGGTCTCGGCATCGCTCACGTCCAGCCGGTGCAGGCTCACCCGGCCGTCGCCGGCGGCCAAGGCCTGGAGCTCGGCGGCGGACTCGGGGTGACGGCAGGTGGCATGGACCCGCCAGCCAGCGGCGGCATACTGCCGGCACCACTCCAGGCCGAGGCCGCGGTTGGCGCCGGTGACGAGGATGCTGGGCATGCTGCTCCCTCCTTTACCTATACTGACGGCGGGGAGGATACATGCATTTCCACATCGGCACCTCCGGCTGGGACTATCCGCACTGGCGCGGCGTTATCTACCCCGAGACGCTGCCGGCGCAGGCGCGGCTCGCCTTCTGCATCTACGACCTGGCCGGCTTCGCCAGCCGGCGCGCGGTCACCGCCGACTTCGTCTATCTGCGTCTGCACGGGCCGGGGGCGGCCTATCGCGGGCGCTACGGCCACACCGCCCTGGCCGGGTGGGCGCACTGGCTGGGCGCGCAGACGGTGGCCGCGGCCTACGTCTATTTCGACAACGACGAGGCCGCCCATGCCGTGCAGGATGCCTTGACCCTCAAGGCGATGCTGGCATGAACCCCGATCGTCCATGGGACCGTAGGTCTGCCTTCAGACCGACTTGTCGGCCTGAAGGCCGACCTACACCCCTCCTGTCCGTCGACGGCGCCCACGGCGAGGGCGGCGGCCAGCTCGTGCGCCTGGCCATGGCCCTGGCGGCCATCACCGGCCGCGCCATACGGCTCACCCGCATCCGCGCCCGACGCGCCAAACCCGGCCTGGCCGCCCAGCATCTGACCGCCATGAGGGCAGTGGCCGCGCTCTGCGGCGGCGCGCTGGAGGGGGCGGCCCTGGGCGCCGGCGAGGTGGTTTTCCGACCGGGTCCGGTCCGCGGCGGCCATTACCGCTTCGAAGTCGGCACCGCGGGCAGCGTCACCCTGGTCCTGCAGGCCGTGTTGCCGGTCGCCCTGCAGGCCGACGCCCCCTGCCGCATCACCATCACCGGCGGCACCGATGTCGTGCAGGCCCCGCCGATCGACTACCTGCGGCTGATCCTCCTGCCGTGGCTGACCGAGATGGGGGTCACGCTGCGCATCGACGCGGTGCGGCACGGCTATTACCCGCGCGGCGGCGGGGAGCTTACGCTCACGGTCGCGCCCAACCGGTCGCTGCGCCCGCTGCACGCCGCTGCACGCGGGGCGGTGCGCGAGATCGGGGGCCGCGCCCATGTCGCGCATCTGCCGCGCCACATCGCCCAGCGCATGGCGGACGCGGCGCGGCCTCAGCTCGCCGACCTCGCCCCGGTGCATATCGTGGTCGAGGTGCTGGGCGATGCCGACGCCTGTGGCAGCGGCGGCGCCCTGTGCCTCGCCGCGCACACCGGGCAGGGTCGGCTGGGCGCGGCGGTGGTGGCCCAGCGCGGGGTGAGCGCCGAGCGTCTGGGCGCGGCGGCGGGTGCGGCCTTGCGCGCCGATCTCGAGAGCGGTGCCGGCCTCGACCTGCACGCCGCCGACCAGCTCCTCGTCTACGCCGCCCTGGCCGCGGGGGAGAGCCGTCTCACCGTGCGCAGCCTGAGCCTGCATGCCGAGACCGCGATGTGGCTGATCGAACAGTTCCTGCCCGTGCGCTTTCGCGTCCACCGGCAGGAGCCCGCCGTCGGCATCGAGGTGCTGCGCACCACGTAGGACGGGCTTCAGCCCGTCACCCGTACCCTGCACGACGCTGCTCAGGCCCGCTGGCGGCTGCCGCTGCCGGTGATGCCGCCGGCGATGAGGTGTGCCGTGCGCAGCGGCTCCGGCAGCTTGCCGTGGAGCTGCCAGCGCGCCACCGCGGCGGCGGCCGCCTCTGCCGAGAGGCCCGCCCGCTGCACCCAGATGCCGCCCATGGCCTCGACGGGGCCGGCCGCCTCGATCAGGCGCCACTTGTGCGCGCCGCCGCGCACCCGTTCGAGCAGGGCACGGCGGATGGCCTCGAAGTTCGGGCGTTTGCGTACCGCCACCAGCACCGGCAGGCCCGTGGCGGCGTGGAGCCTGCGGATGTCCACGACGTTGAAGCCGGCCAGCGCGATGCCCTGCAGCCAGATGAGCTGGAGCTGCGGCTGGAAGGGGGAGGCGCTGAGACTGGCGATCAACCGATCGGTGGCATTGACGCCATCGCGCCGCACGCGCGTGGCGAGGACGCCGTCGAGCCGCGCGCCGGCATGGACTGCGCCCACCACCAGCACGTCGCCGCGGTGGCTGCGCAGGAAGGGCGCATCGTCGAAGCCGACGGCATGGCTGAAGCGCCGGTTCACTCTAGCCACCAGCCGGCGAGGACGCCCAGGGCCACTGCGGCGAAGCCCGGCAGGGTGGTGAGGGCCAGCCGGCCGCCGCCGATCACCACCGTGAGCCCCGTCTTGAAGGCGATGTTGGCGAGCAGGGCGAGCAGGATGGCGGCGAGGGCCTGTTCGCCGCTCAGGCTGGTCAGACCGAACAGGCGCAGGCTGGACAGCGTGATGGCATCGACGTCGGTCAGTCCCGAGACCAGCGCCACGGCATAGACGCCGTGGCTGCCGGCCCAGTCCGCGAGCCACGCCGCGGCGAACAGCACACCGGCGTAGAGGGCGCCGAAGCCCAGGGCGGCGCGGATCTCGGTCGGGTTGCTGAGCGCCAGCTCGGGCAGTTCATGGCTTTGCAGGTGACGCCAGCGCCAGACGAGCAGCGGCACCCCGGCGAGGGCGGCCAGCCCCAGGACCTGGGCCGCCAGCGGCAGCAGGGCGGGGGCGAGCACGCTCACCAGCAGCAGCAGGCGCACCAACACCACCCAATTGGCGGTGAGGATCACCAGGGCGGCCACGCTCGTGAGTTCAGGCCGACGCCGCGCGTGCCGGGCAAAGGTTAGGGTGGTGGCGGTGCTGGAGGCCACGCCGCCGAAAAGCCCGGTCAGCAGCGCCCCCTGGCGCTCGCCCGCCAGGCGCAGGGCGGCATAGCCGGCGAGCGACAGGCCGGAGATGAGCACCACCATCCACCAGATCTGGGCGGGGTTCAAGGCGGCGTAGGGCCCATAGCCCCGGTCGGGCAACACGGGCAGGATGACCAGCGAGAGCACGGCGAACTGCAGGAAGGACACCAGGTCCTGGCGGCTGAGGCGCTGGGTCACGCCGCGCAGCTCGGCCTTGAAGTAGAGCAGCACGGTGGTGGTCACGGCGAGCGCCACCGCGAGCTGGGTGTGGCGATACCAGACCAGGGCACCGAGGCCGTAGCACACGACGATGGCGGCGACCGTGGTGGTGCCCGGGTCGGCCTCCTGCGGCTGCTGGAAATAGGCCGCCACCATCATGCCGCCCAGGATGACGAGCCCCGCCCCCAAAATCCACGGCGCGCCGGTCTGTTCCGCGAGCATGGCGCCCAGCGTGCCGGCCAGGGCCACCAGGGTGAAGGTGCGCAGTCCCGCCTTCGCCGCCGGCGAGCGTTCGCGCTCCAGGCCGATCAACAGCCCCAAGCCCATGCTGGTGAGGAAGCGGGCGAGCGGTTCGAGTTCCGGGCTCATGTCAGTTCAACCCAGATTTGTCATTAGGGCAGGCGATGATGGCGAGCCGTATGGCGAGCAGATTGGCGCACGGGCAACGAGCCCATGGTGGACCCCATGAGTGAGGCGCACGGACTTGATACTGCCGCCAGACGGAGGCCCTGGTGCGTGCAGGCCTCGGTGACGTGGCAATGGTGATGCCTTCGGGCATGCCTGTATGGCCGACGAAGGCACTGGCCGGCCTAATGAT
>JBBIKZ010000133.1:0-5936 GCA_037445185.1 Hydrogenophilales bacterium
GCGGGCGCGTAGCGGCCTCACCTTCCGGGTGAGCGTGCTCGGAGGCGCAAACGTCAGGTTCCATGCGTCTTTGCGAAGGCCAAGGAGCGGTCAACTGAGGTTTTTAGGATGATAGGAAAGGGCGTTGGACAGCAGCCGCGCGGTGATGTCGACGATGGGGATGACGCGCTCGTAGGCCATGCGCGTCGGGCCGATCACCCCCAGGGTGCCGACCACCTCGCCATCGACCTCGTAGGGCGCGGCGATGACGCTGCATTCGTCCAGCGGGGCAACCCCCGATTCTGCGCCGATGAACAGCTGCACCCCGGAGGCCTGATGTCCCACCTCCAGCAGTTGCAGCAGCTCGGTGCGCTGCTCGAACAGGTTGAACAGCTCACGCAGGCGGCCCATGTCGGACACCAGATCGGGGGTGTTGAGCAGATTGGCCTCGCCGGCGACGACGCATCCGGCCGCCGGGTCGCTGAACACCTCGGCGCCGGTCTGCACCACCGCCTCCATGAGCCTGCTGATGTCGGCCTTGAGGTCCTGCAGTTCCTGCTGCAGCCGGGGCCGGACCTGTTCGAAACTCAGGCCGCTGAAGTGGTGGTTGAAGTAATTGGCCGTGCGCGTGAGCTGGCTCGCCGTGTAGGGCTGCTGGGTGAGGATGACCCGGTTCTGGACCTCGCCGTCCATGGTCACCATGATCAGCAGGATGCGTTTGTCGGACAGGCTGAGAAACTCGATCTGGCGCAGTTGCTGGTTGCGCCGCTTGGGGGTGAGCACGATCCCGGCGTAGCGCGTCAGTTCCGCCAGCATCTGCGAGGCCGTATTGACCAACCGCTGCGGGTCGGCCGGCGCCAGGCTGTGCTGGAGCTGGTCGAGCACCGGACCCTCCAGGGGTTTGACGGTGAGCAGCGAGTCCACGAACAGGCGATAGCCCCGCGGGGTGGGGATGCGGCCGGCCGAGGTGTGCGGGCTGGTGATGAAGCCGCCCTCCTCCAGATCCGCCATGATGTTGCGGATCGAGGCCGGCGAGAGGTTGAGCCCGGTCTGGCGCGACAGCGTGCGCGAGCCGACCGGTTGGCCGTCCTCGATATAGCGCTCGACCAAGGTCTTGAGCAGGATACGTGCGCGCTCGTTGAGCATGACCTCAGGGTGGGGCGGTCCGATGTGGTGTCACCGTATAATTTCATGTCATGAGCCTGAATTTCAAGACGATCGGGATCGTAGGCAAGCACTTTGGCACCAGCTCGGGCGGTGCCGTGCATCGCCTCGCCGATTATCTGACGGCGCGTGGCCATGCGGTCATCATCGCCACCCACACGGCCGAGGTCTGCCAGATACGGGATCTGCGCACCGCCACCCTGAACGAGATCGGCCAGTGCGCCGACCTGGCCGTGGTCCTCGGCGGCGACGGCACCCTGCTCAACGTCGCCCGCACCCTGGTCGACTACCGTGTGCCCATGATCGGCATCAATCAGGGGCGGTTGGGCTTCCTGGCCGATGTCTCGGTGGACACCATGTTTGCCACCCTGGACGAGATGCTGGCCGGCGAATACATCGCCGAGGACCGCATCCTGCTCACGGCCAGCGTGGAGCGCCACGACGACGTGTTGTACGCCACCTATGCCTTCAACGACGTGGTGGTGAGCAAGAGCACCCTGGGACGGCTGATCGAATTCGAGGTCTACATCGACGACCAGTTCGTCTACAGCCAGCGGGCCGATGGCCTGGTGGTGGCCACACCGACCGGCTCCACCGCCTACGCGCTGTCCGCCGGCGGGCCCATCCTGCATCCCACCCTGGAGGCCTTCGTCCTCGCCCCCATCTGTCCGCATACCCTGTCGGCCCGGCCGATCGCCGTGAACAGCCGTTCCGAGATCGAGGTCAACCTCATCCACGCCGATGATGCCCGTGTCCATTTCGATGGCCAGCAGCACGCCGACATGCAGGTCGGCGACCGGGTGGTGATCCGCCGGGCGAAGAACACCGTGCGCCTGCTGCACCCGGAGAACCACAACTACTACGACACCCTGCGCCAGAAACTGCATTGGGGGGAAAAGCTGTCGTGATGTGCCCGGTGCGAGGCGCTGACCGTCGCGCGTGCGCCTTGCCCGCCGCCTCTGAATCGCCATGCTGCTCAATCTGACCCTGGTCGACTACGTCCTGATCGATCGCCTGGAGTTGGATCTGCAACCGGGTTTCTCGGTGCTGACGGGCGAGACCGGGGCGGGCAAGTCCATCCTCCTCGACGCCCTCGGCCTGGTCCTCGGGGAGCGTGCCGACGCGACGGCGATCCGGCCCGGGGCGACGCGCGCCGAGGTGAGCGCGGAATTCTCGTTGGCCGGCCTGCCGGACCTGCAGGCCTGGCTCGCCGAATCCGGGCTGGAGGGCGAGGGGGAGGCGCTGCTGCTACGCCGGACGGTGGAGGCGGGCGGGCGTTCCCGCGCCTTCATCAACGGCCGTCCGGCCAGCCTGCAGCAGATGCGGGAGGTGGGCGGCCAGCTGGTGGACATCCACGGCCAGCATGCCCACTACTCCCTCATGCAAACCGGGGTGCAGCGCGCCCTGCTGGACGCCTTCGGCGGCTGCACGGACCTGGCCGAACGCACCGCCGACGCCTACCGTGCCTGGCAACAGGCGCACCGCAGGCGCCAGGAGGCGGCCCTACGCGCAGAAGCGGATGCCGGCGAACGGGCGCGACTCGGTTGGGTGGTGGAGGAGCTCACCGCCCTGGACTTTCAGCCGGAGCCGTGGCAGGCCCTGCAGGAGACGCACCGCCGGCTCGCGCATGCCGCCGAGCTCCTGAGCGGCGCGCAGGCCGTGATCGAGATGCTCGACGGCGAGGAGGACGGCATCCTCTCCCGGCTCAAACGGGCCAAGGGCAGGCTGGATGCGCTCGCCGAGCATGATCGCCGCCTTGTCGACTATGGGCAGATGCTGGCAGACGGCCTCATCCAGGCGCGGGAGGCGACACGGGAACTCACCCGCTATGCCGAGCGGGTGGAGCTGGATCCGGAGGCGCTGGCCGTGGCCGAGGCCCGCATCGCGCAGGTCATGGCGGTGGCGCGCAAACTGCGCGCTACGCCGGAGGAGCTGCCGCGTCTGCTGCAGGATGCCCGCGAGCGGTTGGCTGCACTGAGCGCAGGCGCCGACGCGGAGGCGCTGGCGCGGGTGGAGGCCGAGGCGATGACGGCCTACGATGCCGCCGCGCAGGCGCTCACCGCCTGCCGTCGCCAGGCCGCCGAGGCCTTGGCCGTGGAGGTGACCGAGGCCATGCAACGGCTGGCCATGAAGGGGGGGCGCCTGCGCGTGGTGCTCACGCCGTGTACGCCGGAGGCGGGCGGCCGGGAGAGCGTGGAGTTCTGGGTCGCGCCGCATCCGGGACAGGACCTGCGGCCGCTGGCGCGGACCGCCTCGGGCGGGGAGCTGTCCAGGCTCGGGCTCGCCTTGCAGACCGTGCTATCCGGTCGCTCCGGCGCCCGCACCCTGATCTTCGACGAGGTGGATGCCGGCATCGGGGGGGGCGTGGCCGAGGTGGTGGGGCGGATGCTGGCCGCCGTGGCGCGCGACAGACAGGTGCTCTGTGTCACCCACCTGCCCCAGGTCGCGGCCTGCGCCACGCATCACTGGCGTGTGAGCAAGGAGGAGGTCGGCGGGCGCACGCTGAGCCGGGTCCATTGCCTCGATGCGGAAGCGCGGGTGGAGGAGATCGCGCGTATGCTGGGCGGGGTGAGGCTCACCGACATCACACGCCGACACGCGCGCGAGATGCTCGCGCGGGAGTCGGCCGCGGGGCCGGACGGGACGGATGCGCCGGGTAGCGGCCGCAGCGCGAAAACGACCGCGAGACGGTCCGAACGCTAACTGCCCCGCGTGCTGCCGTCGGCCGTGCCCTGTGGCCGGTAGGGGCAGTCGACCTTGGTGCAATCCACGTAGAGATAGAGGCAATGCTCGTGCAGGCGGAAGCCGCGTTCCTCGACGATCTGCCGCTGCCGCTGCTCGATCTCCGCGTCGTAGAACTCCTCCACGCGGCCGCACTGCATGCACAGCAGGTGGTCGTGGTGGCCGCCCTTGTTGAGCTCGTAGACCGCCTTGTCGTTGTCGAAGTGATGCCGGATCAACAGCCCGGCCTGCTCGAATTGGGTCAGGACGCGGTAGACCGTGGCGAGCCCCACGTCCTCGTGTTCCTTGAGCAGCAGGCGATAGACCTCGTCCGCGGTGAGGTGGGGCTTCTCCGCCTGCTCGAACAGCCTCAGGATGCGCAGTCGCGGCCCGGTCGCCTTCAACCCCATGCTTTTCAATTGTTCGCCGTCGGCCATGGTGTGACGATGCTGATGAACGCACGCTATCATATCACGATTGTCGCCCTGACCGCCGGCATGGACTCCCGATGAACAGATTTTCGCTTGCCTTCGCGCTGCTGCTCGGCGGCTGCAGCCTGACCAACCCCATCCACAGCCTCAGGCCCTACCAGATCGACATCCAGCAGGGCAACGAGGTCACCCAGGCCATGCTGGATCAGCTCAGGCCCGGCATGACGCCTGCACAGGTGCGTTTCGTCATGGGCACCCCCCTCGTCGTCGACCCCTTTCACGCCGACCGTTGGGACTATGTGCTGCGGGTGGAGAAGGCCGGCCGGCTGATCGACAAGCGGCGCATCACCGTCGTGTTTCAGAACGGGACCTTGAAGGGGATCGAGTCGGGTGGTTCCGTCGCCGCCACGGCCAAGGAGGGGGGAACACCATGAGTCAGAATGTCGTCATCGCCGGCTGCACCGGACGCATGGGGCGCGCCCTGCTGGAGGCGGTGGCTGCCGCCACCGACCTGCGCCTGACGGCGGCCCTCGACCGCCCTGGCAGCCCTGCTCTCGGTCGCGATGCAGGCGAGCTCATCGGGGCGCCGCTGGGGGTTGCCGTCCGTGACGACGTGGCGGCGGCCCTGCAACAGGCCGACGTCCTGATCGATTTCACCCGCCCCGAGGCGACCCTGGGCCACCTCGCGGCCTGCCGTCGGGCAGGGGTGGCCATGGTCATCGGCACCACCGGCTTCGATGCCGCGGGGCGGCAGGCCATCGCCGATGCGGCGGCGGACATCCCCATCGTGTTCGCGCCCAACATGAGCGTGGGCGTCAATCTGGTGTTCAAGCTGCTGGATACCGCCGCTCGGGTGCTGGCCGAGGGCTACGATGTCGAGATCATCGAGGCCCACCACCGGCACAAGGTCGATGCCCCCTCGGGCACCGCACTGCGCATGGGCGAGGTGATCGCCCAGGCCCTCGGCCGGGATCTCAAGACCTGCGCCGTCTATGGGCGCGAGGGCGTGACCGGCGAACGGCAGCCCCAGACCATAGGCTTCGCCACCGTGCGCGGGGGCGACATCGTCGGCGATCACACGGCCCTGTTCGCCGGCATCGGCGAACGGGTGGAGATCAGCCACAAGGCCAGCAGCCGCATGACCTTCGCGCTGGGGGCGCTCAGGGCAGCGCGCTTCCTTGCCGATAAAGCCAACGGCCTGCACGACATGCAGGATGTGTTGGGCCTGCGCTGACCGTGCGCAGGAGTCAGGACCGTCAGGGAGGATCGCGATGCGGCGTCGGATTGAGGGGCGTACATCGGTCTGCCGGCCTAGCAGCCTGTCGGACATGAGCTGGCGAAGTCAGTGAAATCCATGCGCAGCGGGTTGGAGCTGACGAATTTCGGCAATCGACGCACGAATTCCTCCGTTACCTGCCACTGCGGACGCAATACGGCCATGCGTTTCAAATTCCACGCCAGGCAGACCAGCGTCCATTCGGTCTGAACATTCTCCAGGCCACGCATCAGAAACTGCCGGAACCCCGGCACCGATTTGATGATGCCGAACACCGGCTCCACGGTTTGTTTGCGCAGCGCATAGAGCGCGCGCCCGGCTTTCGTCTCGAGCGTGTGCTTCATCCGCTCCACCGGCGTTGCATC
>JBBIKZ010000134.1:0-5929 GCA_037445185.1 Hydrogenophilales bacterium
TTGCTTCATGTGACCTCCTGGTCAATGCCCAGGGGGTCAATTCTTCGTGTCGTCAGGGGGGCAGTTTTACTTGTCGTCTGACACCCGGTCAGGCCGCTGTGGTGGAGCGACCTGTGGATACCCTTCCTGAAGCGCAAAAAGGAGCCGGTGTGCATCGATCTCGGACCGGCACCCGGCGGCCAGCGGGGGCAGATCATCGAGATCGACTGGGAGGGGCGCTGCAACCGGGTCGAGGCCGCCAGCCTGGGCGATTTTCTCGACCGGATGCTGTCTGCGCTGGGGTCTTTTCGATAGGGCAAGCCACGTGGTTCCCGGCATCGCCGCGGTATCGATACCAACCCAGGCTTCTTACCTGAGGTCTCGGCTCGCGCCTGCATGCATGCCCGTTTACAACGCCGACATCGCCGCCATCCACGAGGAGATCGCCGATCTGCCGGAGATCCAGGGGGTGAATCCGTTCCGGGTGCGCGCCAGGCGCAACGGCGCCGGTCATCCGGTCAGGCGCCTGCCGATCGGTAGCCGATGCGAAAACCGCCCCAGTACCGCCCGTTGACGTGGATCGGCACGGACAGGTCATGCATGACCTCACCTGTGTCGTACTGATAGGTTTGCCACAGCACGGGCTCGGTATGCGCCCCGCAGCGCCTGCCCGTGCGGTCGTCGAAGATGTGCTTGGCGCGGTTGCCGGCAAGGTCCTTTTCGTAGTCTCCGGTGAGCGGCTAGGAAAACCTGCGGTTGTGGGTCGGGCAGTAGCCGTTCACGCCGACGGCGATGGCATACACGATTTCCGGGTTGGCATCCAGGCAGGACCCCGGACGAGGCAGCGGTGATCGTTTGCGCGTGGCAACCTACAACGCCGCCTCGATGCGCTCGTACAGAGTGCGCAAGACCTTGATGCGGGCGTAGTTCTTGTCTTCGGCCTCGACCAGGGTCCAGGGCGCGATCTCGGTCGAGGTGCGGTCCACCATGTCGCACACCGCCTCCTCGTATTGGTCCCATTTTTCGCGGTTGCGCCAGTCCTCCTCGGTGATCTTGAAGCGCTTGAAGCCGGTCTGTTCGCGCGCCTGGAAGCGGCGCAGCTGCTCGTCCTTGCTAATAGTGAGCCAGAATTTCACCAGCACGATCTTGTGCTCCACCAGTTGCGCCTCGAAGTCGTTGATCTCGTTGTAGGCGCGCATCCAGTCGTACTCGCTGCAATAGCCCTCCACCCGCTCGACCAGCACCCGCCCGTACCAGGAGCGGTCGAAGATGGCCAGCTGCCCGCGCCGCGGGATGCGCCGCCAGAAGCGCCACAGGTAGGGGTGGGCGCGCTCCTCGTCGGTGGGCGCGGCGGTAGGGATGATCTGGTACATGCGCGCGTCCAGGGCGCTGATGATGCGGCGGATGGCGCCGCCCTTGCCGGCCGCATCAAAGCCTTCGAACACCGCCACGACGGAGATGTCCTGGAAGCCGGGTTCGCGGGTGAGCAGGGCCAGTCGCCCCTGGTACTGCTCCAGCTTCTTCTCGTAGGTCTTCTTGGACAGGCTGAGGGTGAGGTCCAGGGCGCGCAGCAGGTTCTGCTGGTCCGTGCGCGGCAGGCTGGGCATGTTGGCGAGCGGTCGTACCGGCGGTGTGGTGAGCTCGAGCCGCTTGCGCAGGGCCTCGAGCACGATCTTGCCCAGGGTCAGGCCGCGGTAGCGCTCGTCGGTGCCCTCGATGATGTACCAGGGGGCATGTGCGGTGCTGGTCATGCGCAGGGCCTGCGAGGCGGCCTTGTAGAAGCGGTCGTAGAGCTTGAAGTGCCGCCAGTCGCGTTCGGTCACCCGCCAGCGGGTGAGGGGGGTCTTTTCCAGGCTCTTGAGCCGTTTCTCATGGTTCTTTTTCGACAGGTGGAACCAGAACTTGAGGATCAGCGCCCCCTCGTCGGCGAGCATCTCCTCGAAGCGGATGTTGCGCTCCATGGCCTCCTCCAGGTCGGCGGTCTTGGTGTGGCCATAGACGCGGTCGATGAGGGCCTGGCTGTACCAGGAACCCTGGAAGATGGCCATGCGCCCCTTGGGCGGCAGGTTGCGCCAGAAGCGCCACATGGGGGGTCGGTCGCGCTCCTCGTCGGAGGGCTCGCCCATGCCGTGGGTGTCGATGTGGCGTGCATCCATCCATTCGTTGAGCAGGCGCACCGATTCGCGCCGGCCGCCGCCGTTGACGCCGCTGACGATCATCACCACCTGGAAGCCGCGCTTCTCCACCAGCTCGTATTGCGCATCCAGCAGGGCCTCGCGCAGGGCGGGCAGTTCCGCCTCGTAGGTCTTCTTGTCGATCTTGTGACCCAATTCCGCCGATTCGAACATGGCTCCCCCGCGCTCACGCCGTGAAAGTCGAAAACCCCCGCCGCAGGCGGCGCCGGTCAGAACACGCCCAGGGCGTGCAGGAAGACCGCGATCACCCCTGCCGGCACGACATAGCGCAGCAGCCAGACCCAGCCCCAGTACAGGCGGGCGAAGCGGCTACCAGCCTTGAAGGCATGTTCGCGCGCCTCGGCCCCCATGCGCCAGGCAACGAACATCGCCAGCCCCAGGCCACCCAGGGGCAGCATCCAGTTGCTGGCCAGATAGTCGAACAGGTCGAACCAGCTCTTGCCCTGACCCTCACCGAACAGGACCTCGGTGGCGGCGGCGAAGTCGCCGCCGAACAGGCGTGTGCCGCCGGACAGGGCCGAGGGGATGCCGAGCAGGAAGACGATGGCGCCGAGTGAGAGGCTCGCACGCCGGCGCGACCAGCCGCGCCAGTCGATGAAATGGCTCACCGCCACTTCCAGCAGCGAGATGGCGCTGGTCAGGGCCGCCACCGCGAGCAGGACGAAGAAGACCGTCGCCCACAGGGCGCCGCCTGGCAGTTGCCCGAAGGCGATGGGCAGGCTCACGAACACCAGCCCGGGGCCGGCCCCCGGGGCGAGGCCAGCCATGAAGATGATGGGGAAGATCATCAGGCAGGCCAGGAGCGAGATCAGGGTGTCGAGCCCGCCCACGGCGAGCGCGGTGGCCACCGCATCGTCGCGTGCGCGCAGGTAGCTGCCGTAGGTGAACATGACACCCATGCCCAGGCTCAGGGTGAAGAAGCTGTGCCCAAGGGCCTCAAGTACCCCGGCCGGGGTGAGCCGGTCGCCGTGGGCGCCGAAGACGAAGTCCAGGGCCGGGCGGAAGCCGTCGGTGCCCGCCGCACGCAGCACCAAGGCCAGGATCAAGAGGAACAATAGCGGCATGAGGATGCGGTTCCAGCGCTCCACGCCGCCGTGCACGCCGGCGGCGACGATGGCCACGGTGAGCAGCATGAACACGCCATGCCAGAACAGGTTGATGCCGGGGTCTTGGTGGACCTGGCCGAACAGGGCCTCGACCTCGGCCGGCTGCATGCCGGCGAAGCCCTGCGAGAGGGCGAGCCAGCTGTAGTGCAGGGTCCAGCCGGCGACCACGCTGTAGTAGGACAGGATGACGAAGGCCGCCGCCACCCCCAGCCAGCCCAGGGCCTGCCAGGGGCTGCGCGGGCCGGCCAGCTTGCGCAGGGCCATCACCGGCGAACGCTGGGCGGCGCGACCGACCAGGATCTCGGCCACCATGATGGGCAGGGCCACCGTCGCCACGCAGACGAGGTAGATCAGTACGAACCAGCCGCCACCATTCTCGCCGGTGATGTAAGGGAACTTCCAGATGTTGCCCAGCCCCACCGCCGAGCCCGTGGCGGCGAGGATGAAGGCGAGCCGGCCGGACCAGTGTTCGCGCCGGCCGGGGGCGGGGCGGGTATGGGTCTTGCCGTAGAGGGGGTTGGTCATCCCTGCAACCGTAAACCTTGAGGGCATCCACGGCCCACTAGGTACAGTGTAACGCGGTCCGAGACGCTGGGGCACCCCCCCCGACAGGCGGCTCCAGCCAGGCCATGGGCATGATGCCATGACGTCATGCGCGGCGTCCGCCGGTATGGCGGTGCCATTCCCGCCCGCCCGGCGACCAGACCGTACAGCGGCCAGCCCCCCCGCGCGCGGCGGCGTGTGCTCACCCTGAATCCAGGGTCATCCCACACCAGGGTCACCCTGTGCCGAGACCACGCGATTGCGACCGCCTGCCTTGGCTCGGTAGAGGGCGAGATCGGCCGCCTTGAGCAAGGCGCCGAGGTTGTGGCAGTCCTGGGTCTTTGCCGCAACGCCGATGCTCACCGTGACCGGCAATCGGGCATTCGCCGCCTCGATGGGTGTTGCGGCGACCGACGTGCGCAGCCGCTCAGCCAGGCGCTGCGCCGCCTCGAGCGGGGTGTCGATGGCGAGGATGACGAACTCCTCGCCGCCTAAGCGTGCTGCGACGTCGGACACCCGCTTGACGACCTCGATGCGTCGCGCCACTTCCTGCAGCACCGCATCGCCGACGGCATGGCCGTGGGTGTCGTTGATGCGTTTGAAGCGATCGATGTCGATGATCAGTAATGACAGATGACGGCCACTGCGCTCGGCGGCGGCACACTCCTGTTCCATACGCTCGACGATGTGCCGCCGATTCGGCAATCCGGTGAGGGCGTCGGTCAGGGCGTTGAACTCGGCGCGGCGCAGCGCAGCCGCGAGCTCCAAGTTGCGGCGAGCCAGCTCCTTTTGCAGGCGCACGATACGCGCCCCGGCCGACAGACGCGACAGCAGCACGCGCGGCCGGACGGGCTTGGGGATATAGTCGTCGGCGCCGGCGGCAAACGCCTCGGTGAGCTTATCCTCGTCGTCGAGGATGGTGAGCACGATGATATAGACCGCACCGCCGAGCTCGGAGGCGCGCAATTTGCGCGTGAGCTCGATGCCATCCTGGTTGGGCATCAAGATGTCGGTGACCACGAGGTCGGGACGCCAGGCCATGGCTTTGCGAAAACCCTGCTCCCCATCGCTTGCATGATGGACGACGTAGCCCGCCTTGCCGAGCTGGTGTTCGAGCAGCCGGCGCAGCGCGGCGTCGTCATCGACCACCAGCACGCGCAGCGCGTCCCCTTCGGTCGCCTCGTCCTTGGCCAGGGCCATCTCGAGGATGGAAAACGGTGTCAGCGTCAGGGTCGGCACCCCGAGCAGCACCCCCCATTCTTGCCAGACGCGGAGACTGTCATCGGCCAGTGTGAGGAAATTCTGCGCCGACAGCTCGATGCGCTGGGCAAGGCGTCGCAGGTCATCGATACGCGCGCGACGCGTCTCGTCGTCCCGGTCGGTGAGGCGGGACAGCGCGTCGGCCAGCCGCAGGAGCAGGGCGAGCTTCAACGTGCGAGGGTTGTCGGCACCCTGTGGTTCTTCCGGCCCCAAGCCAAGCGGCACGGCATCGCGAAACAGCGGCGGGAAGCCCCAGTCGCGCAGCATGGCCGCGCTCAATTCCAGGTGATCGAAGCCGAAGGCCTCGCGCTCCGCGGCGAGCAGCGCCTGTTCGTCCGTGCCGGCGATGGCCAGGATGTCGGCGAGGCGGGCTGGCTCGATGCTGGCCAGGGCCAGCCGCCCGATGTCTGCGACCAGACCGAGGGTGAACAATTCGGAGATGGGTGCCAGCCGCAGGCCGCCGCCCAGGGTCTGCGCCGCCGCGCCGCGAGCGACGGCCTGGGACCAGAAGGCTGCGTAATCGAACGCACGGCAGGGACCCGCGCGATGGCCATCGATCAGCGACAGGGCCAGCACGAGCTGGCGCAGGGCCTTCAGACCGATGGTCATCAACACGTCGGCGGAGACCGCCGCTGCCGGTCGGGGCCGGGCGTAGGCGGCGGAATTGACCAGTTTCAGCACACGCCCGGTCAGCGCCGGGTCCTGTTGCACGAGGCGGACGACGTCGGGTAGGGCGACGTCGTCCTGGTCGAGTAGTTCGATCAGTCTGAGGGTCGGCCCGGAAGGCGAAGGTAGCCGCCCGGCGGCCTTGAGTTCGGCATATCGGATCGGGTCGAGCATGATTAT
>JBBIKZ010000135.1:0-5830 GCA_037445185.1 Hydrogenophilales bacterium
GGTTATAGAACGGGGCAAGCCATACGCGCCGTCGTCGCCGCCGGAACGTTACGTGGTCCGTGCCGGTGACAACCTCTACCGTATCGCGCTCGAGCACGGTCTCGATTATCGGCAGCTCGCCCGTTGGAACGGGATCGCCCAGCCGGACCGGCTCGTCGCCGGTACCAGCCTCCGGCTGCGGCCGCCCCCCGAGGCGACGATGGCGGAGGACGAGATCGAGGAGAACGAGGACCCGGTCAAATGGGTTTGGCCCGTACGGGGCAAGGTCATCGCCGAATACGACGAACGGGCAGGGCGCAAGGGCATTCAGCTCGCCGCCCCTTACGGCACCCCCATCCAGGCGGCCGCGCCCGGACGCGTGGTCTATGCGGGACAGGGGCTGCGCGGCTACGGTAAACTCACCATCATCCGACATGGCAAGGTGTTCCTGTCCGCCTATGCGCATCAGTCCAGGATCCTCGTCAAGGAGGGCGACCTGGTCGCGCAGGGCCAGAGAATCGGCGAGGTGGGCGATACGGACGCGGAACGGGCGAAACTGCATTTCGAGATCAGGGCTTACGGCAGGCCGGTGAATCCGGCAGACTATTTGCCTGGCTGAGCCACTGCCGCGAGCCGCCCTGGCCGTCGCCCGCACCCCCGGCACGCGGGCGACACGGTGAGCGGCAACCGAGACACGAGGAGGCAACAGACTTGGAAGAGAACGAGCTCGATCCGGACATGGAGCCTCTGGCCGAGGCTGAACTGGAGGATGAAGAGCCCTCCCCCGCGCCGGCGGAAGCGGACTATCTGTCTGACGAGCTGCATGATGTGACGCAGCTCTATCTCAACGAGATCGGCCGCGAGAGTCTGCTTACGCCACAGGAGGAGAGGGAGCTGGCACTGCGCATGCGCCAGGGCGACTTCGAGGCGCGCCAGCGGATGATCCAGCACAACCTGCGCCTGGTGGTCAACATCGCCAAACATTACCTCAACCGCGGGCTCTCCCTGCTCGACCTGATCGAGGAGGGCAACCTGGGTCTCATGCACGCCCTGGACAAATTCGAGCCCGAGCGCGGTTTCCGCTTCTCCACCTACGCCACCTGGTGGATCCGCCAGAACATCGAGCGGGCGATCATGAACCAGTCGCGCACCATCCGTCTGCCGGTGCACGTGATCAAGGAGCTCAACGTCTATCTCAGGGCGCAACGTCATCTGGAGACGCACGGCATCACGGATGCGGGGCCGGACGAGATCGCGCATCTCACCGGTCGGCCGGTGGAGGAGGTCAGACGCGTGATGCAGCTCAACGACCGGGTCGCCTCGCTGGATGCGCCGCTGGAGATCGACCCGTCACTGTCCATCGTCGAGGCCATCGCTGACGAGAACTCCGAAATGCCGGAGGAGATGCTGCAGAACGCCGAGGTGGAGCATTACGTCCAGGAGTGGTTGGCGGAGCTGAGCGAGAAGCACCGCTGGGTCATCGAGCGTCGCTTCGGCCTCAACAACCAGGACGTGGCCACCCTCGAGGAGCTGGCCGAACACTTGGGGGTGACGCGCGAGCGCGTGCGTCAGATCCAGCTCGAGGCCCTGCACACCCTGCGCCGCATCCTGCGCCGACGCGGACTGTCCAAGGACGGGCTGCTCTGATCCGGGCTCAGGCGGTCGGCACGCTGTCCCTGAAGGCGGGACGCTGCATCAGCCGCTCGTGCAAGGCGGACAGGTTGGGGTGCTGGCGGCGCCAGTCGATCTCGGGGAAGCGGAACTCGAGATAGCCCAGGGCGCACCCCGTCGCGATGTCGGACAGGTTGAAGAACTCCCCGGTGCACCACTCCTGGTCGCCGAGATCCTCGCTCATGACCTCGAGACCGGCGGTGATCTTGCGCATCTGACGCTCTATCCACTCCTGGCTCTGCTGCTCTACAGGACGTTTGCGCTCGAGAAAGATGGTGGCGGCGGCCTCACAGATGCCATCGGCGAGGGCCTCCCAGCGCTTGACCAGGATACGCGGGCGGGGCTCCCTGGGCAGAAGGTGACCCACCGGGCTCACGCTGTCCAGATATTCGACGATGACGCGGGAATCGAACAGGGTCTTGCCATCCTCCATCACCCAGACCGGCACCTTGCCCAGGGGGTTGTACTCGGGCACACGGGTGTTCGCCTCCCACGGCACGTCGACGACGAGGTTGTAGTCGATGTGCTTCTCCGCCGCCACGACGCGGACCTTGCGGGCAAACGGGCTGGTGAGGGATGCGATCAGTTTCATGCGCTGATTGACGGCGTTGGTCGAGCGGATGGCCATTGTCGAGCAGTTGTTGGATGTTTGCTTGAACCGGAATTTTACCCTGCCGCGTCCGGATTGGCGCCTCGGCCCACTGCCAGCAGGAGCGGCCAGGCGGCGTCCAGGCGGCGTCGGGTCTCCGCCCTGCCCAGCAGTTCCAGGGTGACGTCGATGGAGGGGGTTTGTGCGGTCCCGAAGAGCAGCAGGCGCAGCGGGATGCCCACCTGGCCCAGCTTGAGTCCGTGTTGCTTGGCGGTGTCCTTGAGGGCCTGGGACAGGCTGGCCGCGTCCCAGGACAGGGTGGCGAAGCGGCCCTTGAGCGCTTCCAGCGCGGGCAGGGCGGCCGCGTCCGCCATTTCCTGCCATTGCGCCGCTGTCGGCATGGCCTGGCGATAGAAGATGTGGGCGGCATCCGCCAGTTCCTGGAGGGTCGCCACCCGCTCCTTGAGCAGGCCCACCACCCGCTGCAGGTCCGGCCCGCCCTCCGGATCGATGCCCTGGCGGGTGAGATACGGCCTGACCAGGGTGGCCAGACGGCCGTCATCGGCCTCCTTCATGTACTGCTGGTTGAGCCAGGTGAGCTTGCCCTGATCGAAGCGGGCGGCGGAGTGGCTCACGTCGGCCACGTCGAACCAGCGGATGAAGGAGGGCAGGCCGAACTTCTCGGCGTCGCCATATCCCCATCCCAGCCGGGCCAGATAGTTGAGGAGGGCCTCGGGCAGGTAGCCGTCTTCCTTGTACTGCAGCACCGAGACCGCGCCGTGGCGCTTGGACAGCCGCTCGCCGTCATGGCCGAGGATCATGGGTACGTGGGCGTAGGTCGGGATGGGCGCACCCAGGGCCTTCAAGATGTTGATCTGGCGCGGGGTGTTGTTGACGTGGTCGTCGCCGCGGATGACGTGGGTGATGCCCATGTCCCAGTCGTCCACCACCACGCCGAAGTTGTAGGTGGGGATGCCGTCGGCACGCATGAGCACGAGATCGTCCAGCTCGCTGTTGGCGATCGAGATCGGTCCCTTGATGAGGTCATGAAAGGTGACGCTGCCGTCCCGGGGGTTGCGAAAGCGCAGCACCGGGGTCACGCCTGCGGGCGGCTCGGGCAGCCGTTTGCCTGGCTCCGGCCGCCAACGCCCGTCGTAGCGGGGCTTCTCGCCCCGGGCACGCTGCGCCTCGCGCATCGTCTCCAGCTCTTCCTTGCTGGCGTAGCAGTAGTAGGCATGACCCGCGGCGAGGAGCTGCTCGGCCACCTCCCGATAGCGCGCCAGGCGTTGCATCTGATAGTACGGGCCCTCATCCCAGTCCAGGCCCAGCCATTTGAGTCCGTCCAGGATGGCCTGCTCCGATTCGAGCGTGGAGCGCTCCTGGTCGGTGTCTTCGATGCGCAGGACGAACTGCCCCCCGTGTTTACGGGCATAGGCCCAGGAGAACAGGGCCGTGCGGGCACCGCCGATGTGCAGGTAGCCAGTGGGCGAGGGGGCGAAACGGGTGCGGATCATGACCGTTCAGGCGGACGAAAAGCGCCAATTCTAAGGGATGTGCCCGATCGTATTCAGAAAAAAGCTTTGACCCCTTTATCGCGCATGGTTAGAATGCGCGCCTCTTCCGGGCAGCTAGCTCAGCGGTAGAGCACCGCCTTCACACGGCGGGGGTCACAGGTTCGAACCCTGTGCTGCCCACCACCTCCCGCCTAAGTCTCTATCCCGGGGTCCGGTGCTGGACCACGTGTTCCCGCGCACCTGTTGCGGGCCATCAGGGCCGGCAGAAGACGTCCGTCTCCCGCGCCGCCAACACGCCGGGGATCGCCGGGTGGCGGTTGAGCCGCTCCAGGACCCGATCGTAATCCTGATCCATCATGCGGCCGCTGAAGACGATGTGGATGAAACCGCCCTCGTGCACCTTGTAGCTGACGTCGGTGATCCGTTCCGTCTGCAGGATCTCGCGCAGCGCGGCCTCGGCCGCCTGCTGGCCGGCGAGGAGGGATGGCGTGAACAGAACGAGGCATAGGGTCGCGAGCAGACGCGGCATGGCTGACTCCTCGAGGGTTCCTGAACGATTAGAGGCGCGCGGACACGGATCGGTTCGGGTAGGGACGCCGGCTGCCGGGGATGCCCGGCCCTGGCGCCTGCGTCCTGTCGTGCGACTCGATTCACAGCGAACGGACGAATTCGGCGATGCGGTGGGCTGCCGTCACGCATGGTTCGAGGTGGTCCACCAGGGCGATGCGCACATAGCCCCGGCCGGGGTTGACGCCTCTGGCCTCGCGCGCGAGATAGCTGCCGGGCAGGACGGTGACGTGCTGCTGACGGTAGAGCTCGCGCGCGAACTGGGTATCGTCCATGGGGACGCGTGCCCAGAGGTAGAACCCGGCCTCGGCTGTCTCGAATTGCAGCACGTCCTGGAGCAACGGCATGACGCGGGCGAACTTCTCCCGGTATAGCCGCCGGTT
Source organism: Hydrogenophilales bacterium (assembly GCA_037445185.1). Lineage (GTDB taxonomy): Bacteria > Pseudomonadota > Gammaproteobacteria > Burkholderiales > Thiobacillaceae > JANWZL01. The sequence continues at coordinate 4,704 of JBBIKZ010000135.1, forward strand.
CGCGCGCACATGCGCCTCGTCGCCCCAGGCGGCGGCGGAGGCGGCCTGCACCGCCGGGTTCATGGCGCTGCCGTGGTAGGTGCGGTAGAGCAGGAATTTGGCCAGGATCGCGGCGTCGCCGGCGACGAAGCCGGAGCGCATCCCCGGCACGTTGGATCGCTTGGACAGGCTGTTGAACACCACCAGACGGGAGCCGGCCCCGCCCGGGTCGCGGCCCAGTTCGCGCGCCGCCGTGAGCGCACCGAGCGGAGGGTGGTTCTCCTCGAAGTAGATCTCGGAATAGCACTCGTCGGCGGCGATGACGAAATCGTGGCGGTCCGCCAGTTCGAACATGGCGCGCCACTCCTCCAGGGTCATGACCCGGCCCGTGGGGTTGCCAGGCGAGCAGACATAGATGAGCTGACACCAGTCCCACACCTCCTCCGGCACGAGGGAGAAGTCCATGCGAAAGCCGTTTTCAGGCAGGGTGTTGAGGAAGTAGGGGCGCGCCCCGGCCAGGATCGCCGCACCCTCGTAGATCTGGTAGAAGGGGTTGGGCGAGAGGACCATCTTGTGGTGGCGCGTCGGGTCGACCGCGGCCTGGGCGAAGGCGAACAGGGCTTCACGCGAGCCGTTGACCGGCAGAACCTGGGTGACGGGGTCCAGCGCCACGCCATAGCGCGCCAGCACCCAGTCGGCGATGGCCTCGCGCAGGGCTTCGCTGCCCTGGGTTATGGGATAATGGGCGAGCCCCTCCAGATGGGCGCTCAGGGTCTCGCGGACGAAGGCGGGTGTGGCGTGCCGGGGCTCGCCGATGGACAGGTTGATGGCCGTCAGTTCGGCGTTGGGTGTGACCCCGGCGAACAATTCCCGCAGCTTCTGGAAGGGGTAGGGTTGCAGTTGGGCGAGGCGCGGATTCACGGGTGACGCTGTGGCGGAAAATATAAATTATAAGCGTACCGTGCGCCCCATCCCGCCGCCACGGCACCCCTTGTTGCCCAGTATGAGCCTCTTGGTGGCGGCCTTCACCTGGGGGGTGATCTGGTATCCCTATCGCCTGCTCGAGCAGGATGAGGTCTCGGGCGGGCTGGCCACGCTGGTCACCTATGCCGTCGCCCTGGCCTGTGTGCTGCCTTTCGTCTGGCGGC
>JBBIKZ010000136.1:0-5818 GCA_037445185.1 Hydrogenophilales bacterium
GGCGCAGCCATTTGTAGGCGGTGCGTACGCTAACGCCGGCGGCTTTGGCCGCCTCCTCCGGGCGCAGACCATGATCGAGGATGCGAGATACGAGCAGGGCTCGACCGCGAGCCGTTAATCGGGCATTTTTATGACTGTTCACTCGTAACTCCTGGGCTTGGTTCGGTTTCGTAGCCCCAATTCTCCGGGTAAGTCCCGTGTGAACAACCTACTGAGAGATCACAGCTAGCGAGCCACTGATGCAGCTGCATGGCGACGGCGATGCCGACCAGCGAGAACGGCAGCAGGGGCCAGAGGTCACGCCAGGCGATGTGCGCGCGGTGGCGCCAGGCCTGCAGGATGGAGCCCGAGTTGTCGAGCACCACCACCAGCGGCACCACCAAGGTCAAGGGGTAGAACTGGGCGAGCAGGGGCGAGGCGACCAGGGCCGAGCCAAAACCGGCGATGCCGCGCACGAAATAGGCGGTCAGAGCAATGAATGGGGCGAGCAGGAGTCCCGTGTCCATCCCAAGTCGTTAATATACGTCGCTGCCTATGGTAGCCGAGGCCGACCTTGCCCAGCCAGCGCGGTATCGCGCATCATAGCGTGATGAAGCTCGCCCTCGCCCAGTTCAACCCCATCGTCGGCGACCTGGAAGGCAACGCCGAGCGCATCGCGACCCTGGCCGGGCAGGCGCACGCTGCCGGGGTGGATCTGCTGCTCTTTCCGGAGCTCGCCCTGTGCGGCTACCCGCCCGAAGACCTGGCGCTGCGCGAGGATTTCTACGCCGAGAACGCCCGCGTGCTGGCGGCGCTCACCCCCAGACTGCCGGCGGATCTCGCGGTGGTGCTGGGCCTGCCGCTGCTCGAGGGCGCCAGGCGCCACAACGCCGCGGTGGTGTTGCGCGGCGGCCGCGTCGAGGCGATCTACCGCAAGCAGGACCTGCCCAATCACACCGTCTTCGACGAATTGCGCACCTTCATGCCTGGGGATACGGCCACGGTGTTCGAGGTGGGTGGGCTGCGCTTCGGTCTCAACATCTGCTCCGACATCTGGGTGCCGGGCTACGCCACCCAGGCCCGCGAGGCCGGCGCCCAAGCCTTGCTGGTGATCAACGCCTCGCCTTTTCACCAAGGCAAGCAGGCGGATCGCTATCGGGTGGCGCAGGAGCGCATTGCCGAGACGGGCATGCCGCTCGTCTACGTCAACATGGTCGGTGGCCAGGACGAGCTGGTGTTCGACGGCGGCTCCTTCGCCATGGACGCTCGAGGCGAGGTCACGGCCCAGCTGCCGTTCTTCAGCGAAGGGCTCTACTACCTGGACTGTCGGGACGGCATACCCCGGGGCGAGATCCATCCCCTGCCGGGACTGGAGGAGAGCGTCTATCAGGCCCTGGTGCTGGGGGTGAGGGACTATGTCGAGAAGAACGGCTTCCCCGGCGTCCTCATCGGCTTGTCGGGCGGCATCGACTCGGCGCTGACCCTGGTCATCGCCGTCGACGCCCTGGGCCCGGGGCGCGTCGAGGCGGTGATGATGCCCTCGCAATACACCGCCGACATGAGCCGCGAGGATGCCGCCGAGCTCGCCCGTAGGCTGGGGGTGACCGACCGCGTCATCCCCATCAAACCCATGTTCGACAGCTTCCTCACCGCCCTGGCCGACGCCTTCGACAACCTGCCTTACGACACAACCGAAGAGAACATCCAGGCACGCATCCGCGGCGTGATCCTGATGGCCCTGTCGAACAAGTTCGGCAAACTGGTGCTCACCACCGGTAACAAGAGCGAGATGGCCGCCGGCTACGCCACCCTCTACGGCGACATGGCGGGCGGCTTCGCGGTGCTGAAGGATGTGGCCAAGACCCTGGTCTATCGGCTCGCCTGCTACCGCAACCATCGTCAGGAGGTCATCCCCGCCCGCATCATCGTGCGCGCCCCCAGTGCGGAACTGCGACCCAACCAGACCGATCAGGACAGCCTGCCCCCCTACGAGGACCTGGACGCCATCATGGAGCGTTACATGGAGCTCGACCAGTCGCCGCGCGAGATCGTCGCCGCCGGTTTTCCCGAGGAGATGGTGCGCAAGGTGGTGCGGCTGATCGACCTGTCGGAATACAAGCGCCGCCAGTCGGCGCCCGGCATCCGTGTCACCCGGCGCGGCTTCGGCCGCGACCGGCGCTATCCCGTGACCAACCGCTACAAGGCGCCGTTTTGACGCGAGCAGTGCGCCTGAGCAGCGCAGGCAAAAGCCCTACACTGTCTGCCGCTGACCGTTTCGAGGAGATGCCATGAAGAAGATCGAAGCCATCATCAAACCCTTCAAGCTGGACGAGGTGCGCGAGGCGCTGTCGGCCATCGGCGTGACCGGGCTCACCGTCACCGAGGTCAAGGGCTTCGGGCGCCAGAAGGGCCACACCGAGCTCTACCGCGGCGCCGAATACGTGGTGGACTTCCTGCCCAAGGTGAAGATCGAGTTGGTGGTGGCCGACGCGCTCGTCGATCAGGCCATAGACGCCATCCTCAAGTCTGCCCGCACCGGCAAGATCGGCGACGGCAAGATCTTCGTCAGCACCGTCGAGCAGGTGGTACGCATCCGCACCGGCGAGACCGGCGAGGCGGCGGTCTGAAGCCGGATCGCTCCGGGTCGGATCAGACCGCGGCGGCCAGGGCCGCGCCCTTGAGCCCGACGTCCTCGTCCAGCACCACGTAGACCGGCACCCGTTCCATCCAGGCCGAGAAGCGGCCCTTGTCCCGGAAGCCCTCCAGAAAGGCACCCTGCCGCAGGATGGCAAGGATGCGGGGGGCGATGCCGCCGGCCAGATAGACGCCGCCCAGGCATTGCGACACCAGGGCCAGGTCACCGGCGGTCTGGCCGAAGATGCGCGCGAACAGGCTCAAGGTGCGGACCGCGACGCCGTCGCGTCCGTCCAGGGCGGCGTCGGTGATCTCGGCTGCCGTGAGCGCGGGCGCCATGCCGGGCATGTCCGCCTCGCTCCAGCAGAAGCGATAGAGCTGGGTGAGGCCGGGGCCGGAGAGGATGCGTTCGACCGAAACCCGGCCATAGATGCCCTGCAGAAAGTTGAGCAGCCGCGTCTGCAGGGCGTCGGCGGGGGCGAAGGAGATGTGCCCGCCCTCCGAGGCCATGGAACGGTAGCGTCCCTCGAACCAGGCGGTCTGCACGACGCCGAGGCCGGTGCCCGCCCCCAGCGCCAGGCGCGGGGCATGGGCCACCGGCTCGCCGGTCTGCAGGGTGGCGCGACCGTTCTCCTCCAGCACGCCCAGGCCGTGCCCCACCGCCGCGAAGTCGTTCACCAGCCGCACCTTGGGGATGCCGGTCTCGGCGGAGATGGCCTCGCTGTCGATGACCCAGTCCAGATTGGTCAGCCTCACCTGGCGGCCGTCGGTGGGGCCGGCCACGGCGAGACAGGCGGCCTGGGGGCGCGTCTTGCCGTCGAGGAAGGCGCGCAGCAGCTGGCTTAAGGAGCGCGCGCCGTCGTTACGGAAACGTTCCACCTCGCGCAGACGCACGCGATTGATGGCCACGTCGGCCAGGGCCAGGCGGGTGTTGGTGCCGCCGATGTCGCCGGTCAATACGATCATGATGTTCGGGGGATGTCTCGTTAAAAACGAAGCGCTCCTTGGGTTGCGATTCTTGTCCCCAATGGGGCGCGGGCCGGACCTGCCTGTCGCGTCGCCGCAGGGTTCAGGATTCGACGATCTCCAGGGCCAGCAGTTCGTCGCTCAGCCCGCTCTGGTCCTGGGTGAGGACGGGGATCATACGGGTTTCCACGGCGTACTCCCAGGGGCGGCCGTGCATGTCCGCCTGCAGGACGGCGGCGGGAGTGTCGGCCTCGAGGACCAGACTGGGGGGGCTATCCACCACCTCGATGACGATCCATTCCCTGGCCAGGTAGCGTACCTTGAGGCCGATCAGGGCGCGCAGATGGGGCAGCGTGATCTCGATCACGCGCCCAGTCCTTCGATCCACCGGCCGTACAGGCGCTCGGCGACCGCGCGCATGGGCGCAAGCTGGCGTGGCGTCTCGGCGAGAATCTGTTCGGGCGTCTGCACGGCAGGGCTCGCAGCCTGTGCGATCTCCTCGGCGCCGACCTCGCACCAGGTGCGGATCATCGCCTCGGTCATCTCCACATGGCATTGCAAGGCGAGATGTCTGCCCAGGGCGAAGGCCTGGTTCGCGCAATGGTCGCTCTCCAGGATGCGGGTGGCGCCCGGCGGGATGGAAAAGGTCTCGCCATGCCAGTGGAAGGCCGCAAAGCGCGCGAGGTCGCCGAACCAGTGCTGCGTGACCGGGCTCGCCACCGTGCGCACCTCGCCCCAGCCGATCTCCTTGACCGGATTGCGCGTGACCGCGCCGCCCAGCGCCTTGGCCATGAGCTGACCGCCCAGACAATGCCCCAGCACAGGGACGTCCAGCGCCACCGCCTGGCGGATGAGGTCCAGGACCTGGGGGATCCAGGGCAGGTCATCGTTCACGCTCATGGGGCCGCCCATGAACGCGAGGCCGGCGTAGGGGGCGGGGCTGGCGGGAACGGCCTCGCCGGCGTCGATGGCGATGAGCCGCCAGGGCAGGCCTCGCGCTTCGAGGTATGTGGCAAAATGCCCTGGCCCCTCTTCGAGGTATGTGGCAAAATGCCCTGGCCCCTCGGTGGGGGCGTGGCGGAAGATGGCGACGGGTTTCATGTCAGGGTTAAGGGATGCCGAGGTTGTGGGCGGTATTATGCCTCTTTGTTGCCGGTGCGGCAGGCGCGCAGACCAGTGTGACGGTCAGCGGGGTGATGGGCGACAAGGCCCTGGTCAGCGTCAACGGCGGTCCGCCCAAGGTCCTGCGTCCGGGCGAGAGCGTCAACGGCGTGCGCCTCGTCGGGGTCGGTCCCCAGGGGGTGGAGCTCGTCGTCGACGGGCGGCGTCATGTACTGGCCATCGGTCACGGCGTGCATGCCCCAGCCGGCAAAGCGGTCGCGGACGGGGCCGCGGTGGCGGACGGTCGGGTCGTATTGACGGCAGACGCGGGCGGCCACTTCTTGGCGACCGCCACGGTGAACGGTCTGCCCGTGCGTTTCATGGTCGATACCGGCGCCAGCTACGTCGCCCTGCCCAGCAGCGTCGCCCGGCAGGCGGGGGTCGACCTGTCCAATGCCACCCCCGTGGTGATCGACACCGCCAACGGACGCGCCCGCGCCCAGCGTGTCGTGATCAACTCGCTCAGGCTGGGCCGGATCAGCGCCAACCTCGTGGAGGCGCTGGTGGTGGAGAATGCCGCCCTGTCGCAGCCCCTGCTGGGCATGAGCTTCCTCAACCGCACCAACATGCAGCGCGAGGGGGATACCCTGGTGCTGACGCAGCGCTACTGATTCAGGTTACAGGTTTCCGGTTACAGGTTTCCGGTTACAGGTTTCCGGTTACAGGTTTCAGAGGTCAGAGGTCCTAGAGCAGAGGTCAGTAAGGCTTACGCGGCGCGAAGCGGCGTACATCTTGGTCTGACCCCTGACCCCTGACATACGACCCCAAAGGCACGGCGAACTTCGAGTCTGGCTCAGCGCTCGCCGCGCTTGTCGCGTTCGATCAGGGCGTAGGCGGAGTGGTTGTGGAGGGAGGAGAAGTGCCGTGCCGGCGGGCGGAGCAGGGGGCCCGCGCGAGCGGGGATGCGACCCCAAAGGCACGGCGAACTTCGAGTCTGGCTCAGCGCTCGCTGCGCTTGTCGCGTTCGATCAGGGCGTAGGCGGAGTGGTTGTGGAGGGAGGAGAAGTGCCGTGCCGGCGGGCGGAGCAGGGGCCCCGCGCGAGCGGGGATGCGACCCCAAAGGCGCGGCGAACTTCGA
>JBBIKZ010000137.1:0-5812 GCA_037445185.1 Hydrogenophilales bacterium
TGACCCGATGGTCGAAGCGGGTTGAAATCCGCTGGATTACCTAAATATCGGAAATCGTTGATATAATTGCAGCAATGTTTCGTTTTCCGGAGGTCATCATGCCGATCTACGCCTACAAGTGTTCCGATTGTGGCTTCGAACAGGACGTCATGCAGAAGGTGAGCGACGCGCCGCTGACCGATTGTCCCCAGTGCGGCAAGCCCGCCTTTGCCAAGCAGCTGACCGCCGCCGGGTTCCAGCTCAAGGGTTCCGGCTGGTACGCCACCGACTTCAAGGGCGGCACCGCCGCGCCCAAGAAGGAAGAGGCCCCGGCACCGGGCTGCGGCGCCGGCGGCTGCCCGGCCTGCGCGGCCTGAGCCTGATCCCTGACCGAAATCGGGCAAACGCCTGGGCGTTTGCCCGATTTCTTTGTTGACGACCGTCATGGTGCAGCTACGGCGCTACTTCATCACCGGCCTGCTGATCTGGGTCCCCCTCGGGATCACGATCTGGGTGCTCGACGCCCTGCTCGGCGCCATGGACCAGACACTGCTGCTGCTGCCCGAGCACTGGCGACCGGAGGCCTGGCTGGGGGTGCGCATCCCCGGCCTGGGGGTGGTGCTCACCGCCGTGGTCATCGTGCTGACCGGCGTGGTCAGCGCCAATCTCATCGGCCAGCGCCTGCTCGCCTACTGGGAGGGCCTGCTCGCGCGCATCCCGGTGGTGAAATCCATCTACGGCAGCGTCAAGCAGGTCTCCGACACCCTGCTCTCCGGCACTGGGCACGCCTTCCGCAAGGTGCTGCTGGTGCACTATCCGCATCCCCAGGCCTGGTCGCTGGCCTTCCAGACCAACGTGCCCGACGAGGTGCAGGAGCGCCTCGGGGAGGATTGGCTGGCGGTGTTCATCCCCACCGCCCCCAGCCCCGTGAACGGCTTCTATTTCTACGTGCGGCGCGAGGAGACCATCGAACTGGACGTGTCGGTGGACACCGCGCTCAAGTACATCGTATCCATGGGCGTGGTCGCGCCCACCCCACGCGCGGTGGCCAACCACTATCCCGGCGATTGATTGCAACAACTCTCAGGACACATAGCTCATGCGTACTCATTACTGCGGCGCTGTCACCGCCGCCGACATCGACACCGTCGTCACCCTGTGCGGCTGGGCCCACCGCCGCCGCGACCACGGCGGGGTGATCTTCATCGACCTGAGGGACCGCGAAGGCACGGTGCAGGTGGTGGTGGACCCGGCTACGCCGGAGGCCTTCCGCGTGGCCGAGGAGGTGAGGAGCGAATACGTGCTCAAGGTCGAAGGCCGTGTGCGCCGCCGCCCGCCCGGCACCGAGAACCCCAATCTGCCCACCGGCGAGGTGGAGGTGCTGACCCAGTCCCTGGAGGTCTTGAACCCCTCCCTCACGCCGCCCTTCCAGCTCGACGACGAGAACCTGTCCGAAAACGTGCGCCTGACCTACCGCTACCTGGACCTGCGCCGGCCGGTCATGCAGGGCCACATGCGGCTGAGGTACCGGGTGACCAAGCTGATGCGCGATTACCTCGACGCACACGGCTTCATGGAGATCGAAACCCCCATGCTCACCCGCTCCACGCCGGAGGGGGCGCGCGATTACCTGGTGCCCTCCCGCGTGCACGACGGCATGTTCTACGCCCTGCCGCAGTCGCCGCAGCTGTTCAAGCAGCTTTTGATGGTGGCCGGATTCGACCGCTACTTCCAGATCGTCAAGTGCTTCCGCGACGAGGACCTGAGGGCCGACCGGCAGCCTGAATTCACCCAGGTGGACCTGGAGGTCTCCTTCATGGACGAGGAGGGGATCATGGAACTGGTCGAGGGCATGATCCGTCATGTGTTCAAGGCGGCCATCGACGTCGATCTGCCCAACCCCTTCCCGCGCATGCCCTACAGCGAGGCGATGCGCCTGTATGGTTCCGACAAGCCCGACCTGCGTGTCTCGCTGGTGCTCACCGAGCTCACCGATGTGATGCGCGACGTCGACTTCAAGGTCTTCTCCGGCCCGGCCAACACGCCGGACGGCCGGGTGGCGGCGCTGCTGGTGCCCGGCGGTGGTGCGCTCACGCGCGGCGAGATCGACGGCTATACCGAGTTCGTCAAGATCTACGGCGCCAAGGGGCTCGCCTGGATCAAGGTGAACGAAGCGGCCAAGGGGCGCGAGGGCCTGCAGTCGCCCATCGTCAAGAACCTGCACGACGCGGCGCTCGCCGCGATCCTCGCGCGCACCGGCGCGCGCGATGGCGACCTCATCTTCTTCGGCGCCGACCGCGCCAAGGTGGTCAACGACGCCATGGGGGCGTTGCGGACCAAGATCGGTCACGAGAAGGGGCATGCGGTCAAGGCATGGCGGCCGCTGTGGGTGGTGGACTTCCCCATGTTCGAATGGAACGACGAGGAGAAGCGCTGGGACGCCCTGCACCATCCCTTCACCTCGCCCAAGCCGGGTCACGAGGAATGGCTGGCGAGCGACCCCGGCCGCGCCCTCTCGCCTGCCTACGACATGGTCCTCAATGGCTGGGAGGTGGGTGGCGGCTCCATCCGTATCCACCGCGAGGCCGTGCAGGAGAAGGTGTTCGCCGCCCTCAACATCGGCGAGGCCGAGCGGCGCAACAAGTTCGGCTTCCTGCTCGACGCCCTCAAGTACGGGGCCCCGCCGCACGGGGGGCTTGCCTTCGGGCTGGATCGTCTGGTGGCGCTGATGGCGGGGGCGGACTCCATCCGCGACGTCATCGCCTTCCCCAAGACCCAGCGCGCCAACTGCCTGATGACGCAGGCCCCCAACGTGGTCGACGAGCGGCAGTTGCGCGAGCTGCACATCCGCCTGCGCAATCCGCCCCCGGTGCAGGGCTGAGGCGCCCGCCACGCCTTGCGATGGACGCCGCAGGCGCTGTTCGTCGCCGGCGGCCGCCGGTGAGGACCGATAGACGATGCGCGAGTACAAGCTTCCGGTCTCCGTCCTGGTGGTGATCCATACACCGGACCTCGACATCCTGCTGCTGGAGCGGGCCGACCACCCCGGCTGGTGGCAGTCGGTCACCGGTAGCCAGCAGCCGGGCGAGACCCTGCACGAGACGGCGGCGCGCGAGGTCATGGAGGAGACCGGGCTGGACGCGGGGGCCTATACGCTCGAGGACTGGGGCTACAGCAACGTCTACGCGATCTACGACTGCTATCGCCACCGCTACGCCCCCGGCACGACGCACAACACCGAACACGTCTTCGGCCTCTGCCTGCCGGCGGCCCTGCCGGTCGTGATCGCGCCGCGCGAGCACCTGGCCTGGCGCTGGGTGCCCTGGCAGGAGGCCGCCGCCATGTGCTTCTCGCCCAGCAACGCCGAGGCGATCCGTCGCCTGGCCCGCCGGCACGGGCTGGCGGGCGCGTCGCCTGTGGCAGAATAGGCGGGCTACGCTCCACCCGGCTGACAGTCCCCTTCACCATGCGTCGGCGCACCTTCCTGACCCTGTGCACCCTGCTGGCGAGCCCCCACCTCCCGGCCCTGGCCGAACCACGCCTGCGGGCAGTGGCTAGTGTCGAGCGCAGCATGGCCTTCGGCAGTATCACCATCAGGGCCTTTGTCGACGTGCCCGTGGAGGGCAGACTGGCCTGGAGCGTGCTGACCGATTACGACCGCCTGGCCGAGTTCGTGCCCGACATGCACCTGTCGCGGCGCATCAGCAAGCCGGGCGAGCCCACACGGGTGCATCAGCGCGGCGAGAAGACCTGGCTGCTCATCGACACGCCCTTCGAGGTCGTCCTGCTGATGCACGAGACGCCTTACACCCGCATCTATTTCCGGCAACTCTCCGGCACCCTCAAGGACATGTACGGCGAATGGCGCCTGCTGCCCCTGGCCGACGGCGTGCGCATCACCTACATGGCGCGGCTGGAGCCAGGGCTGCTCTCCCTCCGTGTGCCGGGCGACGGCTGGCTGATCGAGGCGGACATCCAGCGCATGCTGGAGGCCATCGGCCAAGAGATGCTGCGCCGCCGCCACGGCCGTACTAGCTCATGATGACCTGGCGCGACAAACGCCTTTGGCCAGGGCTCATGGCCATGCTCCTGCTGATCCTGCCCCTGCGGGTAGGTTGTGCCGAGGCGCGTGTGCGGGTGCAGGCGAACGAGGCGGCGATTCACGTCCATGCCGAGATCGACACCCGTGTCGATCGTGACGCGGCCTGGGCCGTGCTCACCGACTACAACCGCTGGTCGGAATTCATCCCGGACCTCGTCATCTCGCGCGTGATTTCGCCGCCGGGGCAGCCGATCCGGCTCGAGCAGCGCGGCAGCATCCCCTGGCTGCCCAATTTCCCGTTGGTGATGATCGCCCTGGTGGAGGAGAATCCGCCCCGCGCCATCCGTTTCCAGCGCATCGCCGGCAACATCCAGGCCCTGGTCGGCGAATGGCAGATCCAGGGCAAAGCACCGGTGCGGCTCATGTATCGCGCCATGGTGATCCCCGGTTTCCCCATGCCGCCGGAGGCGAGTATCGAGATCTTCCGCCACGATGCCAGAGTGCGTCTGGAGGCGATGGCGCGGGAGATGGAGCGGCGGGCGGCGCGCCGGCCCTGACTCGCCGTCGGCCCAAGGCCACGACCGTGTTGGGTGCCGCTGTGGGCAACCCTGGCGGTGCGGTTACTGACCGGCTGCGCTTGCGGGCAACAAGCGCAAGAAACCCTGCAGATGCGGCAGCATCGTATCGGCCTCGCGCACACAGGCCCAAAGCGTGCACGGTAGTCCCGCTTCGCCCAGGCCCAGTGCCACGACACGCCCCTGCGCACAGGCCGTGGCACAGGCCCAGTCCGGCAGGGCGGTGACGCCCTGTCCGAGGGCCGTCAGTTCGATCAACAGCGCGGTGCTATCCACCGCCCGCACGCGCGCGGGCTCCACCCCCGCTGGCCACAGGAAGCGGCTGAAGATGTCCAGCCGGCCGCGTTCGACCGGATAGACGAGCAGGGTTTGTTCGCCCAGCTCCGCTGGGCTCACCCAGGGACGCCCGGCCAGGGGGTGCTCGGGGGCGACGAGCAGGCGCAGCGTATAGTCGAACAACCGCTGCCAGTGCATACCCGGTAGGCCGCGGCGATCCGGCGTCAGCACCAGGTCCAGGCTGCCCTCCTGCAGGCGGGGTAGAGGGTCGAGACTGGCCGAGAAGACCACGTCCAGCTCGATGCCAGGGAAGGCACGCCGATAGTCGCGCAGGCGCGGCAACAGCCACTCCAGGCAGCTATGGCACTCCGAGGCGATGGCGAGCCGCCCGACTCTACCCTGGGCCAGACCTCGGATGCGCGCCAGGGTGGCCTCGGTCTGTGGCAGGACCGCGCGCGCCAGCTCGATGAGCAGCCATCCGGCCTGGGTCGGTCTGAGCGGTCGGGCGGCACGGTCGAAGAGCGGGCAGGCGAGGCGATCCTCCAGTTCCCTCAGTTGATGCGACAGGGCCGACTGGGTCAGGTGCAGGCGCTCGGCAGCGACGGTCAGACTGCCGGTCTCGGCGAGGGCGAGCAAGGTGCGCAGATGACGCAGTTCGAGCATGCTGGAGGCGATGGCGCAGGGGCAAGACGAGATTTAAACCTAAAAACCTCAGTTGACCGCTCCTTGGCCTTCGCAAAGACGCATGGAACCTGACGTATGCGCCTCCGAGCACGCTCACCCGGAAGGTGAGACCGCTACACGCCCGCTTTCGGGTCTGTGCGCGCGTCTGGCTGCGTTGCTCCTCCTTGCGGGGAACGACCCCGCGGCGTCGTCGCGCCTTGCCAGCCACACGCACAAACCCGCCTTCGGGCGCGTTCAACTGAGGTTTTTAGGTTAA
>JBBIKZ010000138.1:0-5805 GCA_037445185.1 Hydrogenophilales bacterium
GATTATACTGTCTGCACCCCCTCATCATCCGGCCATGAAACCCGATTACCGCTATTTCGATCACGAGGCCGACATCGGCATCGAGGCCGAGGGCGAGACGCTGGAGGCGGCCTTCGAGGCGGCGGCGCTCGCCATGTTCGCCATCATGGCCGAGCCGGCGACGGTCATCCCGGAGCGCAGGGTCGAAGTCGCGTTCGCGGAGGCAGACCCGGACTATGCCCTGGTGATCTGGCTCAACCAGCTCTTGAGCCTGGCCCGTCTGCACGGTCTGGTGTTTTGTGCCTTCAAGCTCGAGCGGCAGGGCGAGCACTGGCGGGGCGAGGCCTGGGGCATGCCCTGGCGGCCCGGTGCGGACCGAGGCACGGAGGTCAAAGGGGCGACCCTCACCCAGCTCGAGGTGGAACAGACCGCACACGGCTGGCGCGTGCGCTGTGTGGTCGATGTCTAGCCGAGCCAGCAGGGTCAGGTGGCGCGGCGCAGGGTATCGGCCTGCGCCCGTATCCGGGCGCGCTTATCCGCCGACATCCGCTCCAGATTGCGCACCTGCTGGCCCAGCCTGGGGCGGTGGCGGAAGCATTCGGCGTGGCGGTCGAAAAAGGCCCAGTACAGGGTCGTGAACGGACAGGCGGCGGGGGCGACGGCCTCGTCCGGCCGGTAGCGGCAACCGGCGCAGTAGTTGCTCAAGCGCTGGATGTAGCGGCCGCTGGCGATGTAGGGCTTGCTCGCCATGCGCCCGCCGTCGGCGTGCTGGCTCATGCCCAGCACGTTGGGCAGCTCCACCCACTCCACCGCATCGACGTGGACGGCGAGATACCAGGCGTGCACCTGGCGTGGCGCCACCCCCAGCAGCAGGGCGTAGAGCCCGGTCACTATCAGGCGCTGGCTGTGGAGGGCGTAGCCGAGCGCCAGGGTCTGCCCGATCACCTCGCGCAGGCAGGCCATGTCGGTTGCGCCCGTCCAGTAGAAGGCGGGCAGATCGGCCTCGGCCGCGAGCGCGTTCCAGGCGAGCCAGTCCGGCATCCACAACCAGTAGAGGCCATGCACGTACTCGCGCCAGCCCAGGACTTGGCGGATGAAACCCGCCGTCGCCGCGAGCGGCGCTGCGCCGGCGCGCCAGGCTGCCTCGGCCGCGCGGCAGACGGTCATCGGGTCGATGAGCTTGAGGTTCAAGGCGGCTGACAGGCGGCTGTGGTAGAGCCAGGGTGCATCCGTCCACATGGCGTCCTGGTAGTCGCCGAAACGCGCCAGGCGCTGCGCGATGAAGTCCTCCAGCACCACACCGGCGGCCTGCGCCGTCTGCGCGATGGCCTGCTGCACGCGCCAGTCGCCCGCCCGGACCATGACCAGGCGTTGCGGGCGGTCTCGCGCCAGGCTGTGGCCGAGCGCCGCGGCGAGGCTCGCGTGCGGATGTTCGCCCAGGCGCCGGTAGTCCAGCGGCCAGCCGCGCGCGCAGGGCCTCGGCGTGGCGGCGCATGGCGGCGAGGAAGAGGGCGATGCGCGCCTTGTGCGACCAGACGTGGGTCGCCTCCTACGCGACCTCGGCCATCCAGATCCGGTCGCGTGCGGGATCGAACCCGTCCAGTGCGGCGCTGGCCGGGTCGAGCTGGTCACCCAGGACGAGGACGAGATGGCGGGGCGCGGACATGGCTGGACACCAGGATCAGTGCCATTGTCTCAGCCCCGACGCCGCCGGTACAGCCCAAACCATGAAAGGATCAGGGTTGATGGCGCGTGGAAATTGAACTAAACAGGACTCATGCGATCCTATATGTGACACTGGAATCCGGACCATGCTGCGCATTGCCAAGCTGACCGATTACGCCACCGGTCTCATGACCCAGATGGCGCATCAGCCCGAGCGCTGGGTGAGCGCCCAGCAGCTGGCGCTGGAGCTCAACCTGCCCGCGCCGACGGTGGCGCGGCTCCTCAAGCAGCTCGGCCGCGCCGGCCTGGTGGTGAGCCAGCGTGGCAAGGGCGGCGGCTATGGGCTCGCCCGCCCGGCGCGCGAGATCTCGGTGGCCGAGGTGATCGCCGCCATCGAGGGTCCGGTGGCCTTGACCGAATGTGCCCTGGGCGATGGCCGCTGCAGCCTGGAGCGCGATTGCGCCACGCGGGCCAACTGGCGGGTGATCAGCCAGGCGGTGCAGGTCGCGCTCGAGGCGGTGAGCCTGGCCGACATGACTGCCCAACGTCTGCATGCCATCCAGTTCTCCTCTCTGCATCATCAACCGAGAAAGGCCTGAACCATGGGAAGCAACGATCTACCGCTGCAGCAGCACCTCGCCCACGAATACCGCTGGGGGTTCACCACCGAGATCGAGCAGGACGTGGTGCCGGCGGGGCTCAACGAGGAGGTGATCCGCCTCATCTCCGCCAAGAAGAACGAGCCCGAGTTCATGCTGGAATGGCGGCTCGCTGCCTACCGGCACTGGCTCACCCTGGAGGAGCCGAAGTGGTCGAGCGTGCACTACCCGCCCATCGACTACCAGGCCATCCACTACTACGCCGCACCTAAGCAGGCCAAGCAGCCCAAGCGCCTGGAGGAGGTCGACCCGAGGCTACTCGAGACCTATGAAAAGCTCGGCATCCCCCTGGCCGAACGGGCGGCGCTCGCCGGTGTCGCGGTGGACGCGGTGTTCGACTCGGTGTCGGTGGCCACCACCTTCAAGGACCGCCTGGAGAAGCTGGGCATCGTCTTCTGTTCCTTCTCCGAGGCGGTGCAGAAACATCCCGAACTGGTGCGCCAGTATCTCGGCAGCGTGGTGCCCTACACCGACAACTACTTCGCCGCCCTCAACTCGGCGGTGTTCACGGACGGCTCCTTCGTCTACGTGCCCAAGGGGGTGCGCTGCCCGATGGAACTGTCGACCTACTTCCGCATCAACGCCCGCAACACCGGCCAGTTCGAGCGCACCCTGATCATCGCCGACAAGGGGGCCTACGTGAGCTATCTCGAGGGCTGCACCGCACCCAGCCGGGATGAAAACCAGCTGCACGCGGCGGTGGTGGAGCTCATCGCCCTCGAGGACGCCCAGATCAAGTACTCCACGGTGCAGAACTGGTACCCGGGCGACGCCGAGGGCCGCGGCGGCATCTACAACTTCGTCACCAAGCGCGGCGAGTGCCGCGGCGAGCGCTCGCGCATCGCCTGGACCCAGGTCGAGACCGGCTCGGCCATCACCTGGAAATACCCGAGCTGCATCCTGCGCGGCGACGATTCGGTGGGCGAGTTCTACTCCGTCGCCCTCACCAACAACCTGCAGCAGGCCGACACCGGCACCAAGATGATCCACATCGGCCGCCGCACGCGCTCGACCATCGTCTCCAAGGGCATCTCCGCCGGCCAGGGCCGCAACGCCTACCGGGGGCTGGTGCGCATCCTGGACAAGGCCGAGGGGGCGCGCAACCACACCCAGTGCGACTCGCTGCTGATGGGCCCGAACTGCGCCGCCCATACCTTCCCCTACATCGAGGTGAAGGACCCCACCGCCCAGGTCGAACACGAGGCGACCACCAGCCGGGTGAGCGAGGACCAGCTCTTTTATCTCCGCTCGCGCGGGCTTACCGAGGAGGACGCCGTGAACATGATCGTCAACGGCTTCTGCAAGGCGGTGTTCAAAGAGCTGCCCATGGAGTTCGCGGTGGAGGCGCAGAAGCTCCTCAGCGTGAGCCTGGAAGGCGCCGTGGGGTGATGGGGATGAAGGTCGGCAATCCGCAAACGAAGGAGTGTGACATGCTGGAGATCAGGGATTTACAGGTCGCGATCGGCGACAAGACCATCCTCAAGGGCATCAGCCTCACCCTCCGCCCGGGCGAGGTGCACGCCATCATGGGCCCGAACGGCTCTGGCAAGAGCACGCTCGCCCAGGTGCTGGCCGGGCGCGAGGGCTATGCGGTCACGGCCGGTACCGTGCACTGGATGGGGCAGGACCTGCTCGCGCTGCCCCCCGAGGAGCGCGCCTGGGCCGGCGTCTTTCTCGGCTTCCAGTACCCGGTGGAGGTCCCGGGGGTGGCCAACGTGCAGCTTTTGAAGGAGGCGGTCAACGCCCAGCGCCGCCGCCGCGGCGAGCCGGAGCTCGATGCCTTCGACTTCCTGGAGCGGGTCAAGGCGAGCCTCAAGCTGCTGGAGATGGATGAGGCCATGCTCTACCGCGGCGTCAACGAGGGCTTCTCCGGCGGCGAGAAGAAGCGCAACGAGATCCTGCAGATGCTCATGCTCGAGCCCAGGCTCGCCATCCTCGACGAGACCGACTCCGGGCTCGACATCGACGCGCTCAGGATCGTCGCCCGCGGCGTGAACGCCCTGCGTGGCCCGGAGCGCGCCGTCCTGCTCGTCACCCACTACCAGCGTCTGCTCGAGCACATCACCCCCGACCGCGTGCACGTGCTGGCCGACGGTCGCATCGTCGCCAGCGGCGGGCCGGAACTGGCGCGCGAACTGGAGGCGAGGGGCTATGGCTGGCTCACCGAGCCGGCGGGCACCGCAGCCACGCAGCCCAGGGCGGGTGAAGGGCATGCAGAAACCCGCCGGGAGGTGCAGCCATGATCCCCGTTGCCTGGCGCGACCTCCCCATGGCGGAAACCCTGTCCGGCCCGCGGCGGGCCGCCCTCGCGGCCTATCTGGCGCAGGGACTGCCGCACACCCGGCTGGAGGACTGGCATTACACCGCCCTGGAGCATCTCACCCGCTTGCCGCTGCACCCCCCGGTGAACGAGGCGGCACGGCAGGTGCTGGACGAGGCGCCGGGCCATGACCTCATCTTCGCCGGCGGCCGCCTGGCCCAGTCCCGCTGCACCCTCCCATCGTCCTTCCTGCGGGCGCTGCAGGATGAGGACCTCGCCAGCGGTGGCGTGCAGGCCCACACCGGCGCACTCGCGGCGCTCAATGCCGCCCTGTGGCAGGGGGGTGCCTGCCTCGACCTGCCCGCTGGGCTTGAGCTCGACCGGCCGGTGTCCCTGCGCTTCACCAACGACGAGGCCGAGGCGATGCTGCATCCGCGCAGCCTGATCCGGCTCGGCGAGGGCGCCACGGCCGTCGTCGTCGAATCCTATGCGGGGGGGACGGAGGCCAACTACTGGCGCAACGCGGTGACCGAGATCGAGCTCAAGGCCGGGGCGCGGCTTGTTCATCTGCGTCTGATCGAGGAGGGGGCGGGGGCGACGCACACCGGCCTGACCACCGTGCGGCTCGCGCGGGATGCGCATTATGCCCTGCTCGATTTGAGCCTCACCGGCCGCGTCTGCCGGCACGCACTCGACCTCAACCTCGCCGGCGAGGGCGCGGTGAGCCGTCTCTACGGCCTCTTCCTGGCCGACGGCCGCCGCCACAGCGACCACCACCTGCGCTTGGAGCATGCCGTGCCGCGCACCGCGAGCCATACCTGCTACCGCGGTGTGGCCAGCGGTCGGGGACGCGGCATCTTCGACGCGCGCGTGCTCATCCGCCCCGGGGCGGACGGCACCGAGGCGCGCCAGGACAGCCGCAACCTCCTGCTCTCGCCGCACGCGGAGATCGACGCCAAGCCGCAGCTCGAGATCTATGCCGACCAGGTGCAGGCGAGCCACGGCGCCACGGTCGGCCGGCTGTCGGACGAGGCCCTGTTCTACCTGCGCGCCCGCGGCATCGAGCCGCGCGATGCCCGGCGGCTCCTGCTCGCCGCCTTTGCCGGCGAGGCCCTGGGCCTCATCGGCGAGACGGGGCTGGCCGACTGGCTCATGCCGCGCATCGAGGCCCGTTTACACACCCTAGCAGCCTGTCGGACATGAGCTGGCGAAGTCAGTGAAATCCATGCGCAGCGGGTTGGA